>DQVX01000060.1 GCA_015661515.1 Nanobdellota archaeon | reverse complement strand
TATTCTTATGATTATACATATACACTGACAATAACTATAAAAGATAAAAAGAGAAATATTATCTTGGCGGGCTGATAAAAAATGAAAGGAGCAAATGTTGTGGCAGTAATAATAGGAATGGTTTTAGTTGTATTAACTGTTTTTATTTTGATGACATTTATGGTTCAACAAAAAAGCATGCAAAAAGTAATGGGCAATGAAACTCTTTTTAACCTTTATTGTTCAAACATTACTTTGCGTTATGGTTGTGATCTTAATAAAATGGAAACTTCAGAGCTGAATAAGTTTTTAGAGCTTTGTCAGTGGGAATTTGGAAATGAAAGCATAGATCCTGCGAAATGTATTGAAAAATGTGGATGTTCAGAAAAAATACTTGATGCTTTGAATTTGTTTAAAAGATATACTGGAATAGATTGTGGAGATGAATTTTGTTATGCTACACAACACGGATTATATGCACAAATAATCAAGCTTATTAACAAAGAAGGAATAGAAGAAGGAGATAAAGTGTTTTATATAGACCATGGAGGAAATTATCATGAATGTTTTGTAATAAATACAGAAGAAGGTTTTTACATAAGATTTACAGATGGAAGTTCTTATGATTGTGAAGATAATTGTATTCTTAGTGAAAATCCTCCGCACAACACACCAGGAGAAAAGCAAATTGACTTTGTTTCTGATGCAAGAAATAACAAAGTATATTTAAAAGGCATGCAAGGTTATGTATGGGAATGTGAAAATTGTGTTGGTGGCGAGTTTCCTGTAAAAGATGAGCCTTCATCAATAAATATTACAAAAATTGAAAAATCTTGGGTAGATTGGTTTGGAGGTGTAAGAAAGTTCAAATTTAAAGTTGAGCCGTGCAAAGTTTCAAGACCTTATCCGGAAATAGAAATAGAAGTTTATGCAATTGATGGTAAAAAAATGCCAATATATAATGGAGAAATAAGAAAGCTTCCTTTAGTTAGACACGAAATAAAAATTGTTGCAGAATATAAAGATTATTTTTATCCTAAGTTTTCTGAAAAAGGTAGAGGAACTGTTTATGTTGCTATTGTAGTCCCAGAAAAATATAAAGATTATTTTGATTTCTCGGATATTGAAATGGAAAAAGCAGGAAATTTTATAGATTTTTCCTCTAAGGGTAAGTATTATTATGTATTCAAATGCGATTTATTACCATGGGAAAATTGTTCAATTACATTTTCTGAGAAAATTAAAAGAGGAGGAACAGCAGAAGCTTATATACATTTATGGGCATATTCTATAAATACCATAAACTGTATAGATGGGAGTGAAAGAAACTATACAGCACCTTATATAAATACATGTGATAGAAATTGCTATTTTTCTGAAATATTAGATGGTAGGTTAGCAAGAGATATTATTAAAGGAGATATTGAAAGAATATTAGAAAATTGTAAAACTATTAAATTTGAATTAAAGTTGCGAAAACTCTAAAAGGTTTAACTAACAATAGTATTAAAATAATTATAGGTGATAACATGGAAATTCCAACAAAATATCTTGTGGCAATAATTTTGGGAGTAATAGTTTTAACTGCAATAATAATTCTTCTTATAGAGACTATAAGTTCTGTTCCAGGAGAAATAGAGCTTGAAAAATCATTCCAGCGAGGTTGTGCAATATTAGCAAAAAATAATTGCGATTTTAATATTGTCGTGGATGGTAAAAATTTTAGAGATATAATTAAAGAACTTGGGTATTCAGAAGAAAGTGTTAGGAAAAGATGTTGTATAACTTATGAGTAAATTTATAAATAGGGAAAACTTTAAATATCTTAAAATTCATGATAAAAAAAGCTCTGAGGGTGATAACTTGACAAAGTTTAATATTCTCAAACACAAGCTCGTGCCAGAACACGTGGTTCTATCAGAAGAAGAAAAAAGAAAACTCCTTGAAAAATATAATATTTCAGAGAAGCAACTTCCAAAAATATTAGCAAAAGATCCAGTAGTAAAAGCAATAGGAGCTAAACCAGGAGATGTGATAAAAATAATAAGAAAAAGCCCTGTTGCAGGAAAAGTTATATATTATAGATTGGTAATAGAGGAGTGATGGTTATGAATTCACAAGATTTAAAAATACTCTTGGAAGCATTTAAGAAAGATGTAGGGCTTACAAAATTCCAAATGGAAAGTTTTGAAAATTTTGTTGAAAACGGAATACAGAAAATAATAGATGAAATAGGTGTTTTAAGACCAGAAGTTCCTGAAATAGGAGAGCTTGAAATAAGATTAGGAAAAGTAAGAATAGGCGAGCCTTATATAAAAGAAGCCGATGGTTCTATAAGAAAAATTCTTCCAAAAGAAGCAAGGATAAGAGATCTTACTTATGCAGCACCTATTTATGTAGAAATGACACCTGTTATTAATGGAAAGGAATTAGAAACAGTTGAAGTATTATTAGGAGATCTTCCAATAATGGTTAAGTCAAAATATTGTCCACTTTCAAGAATGAGTAGAGAAGAACTTATAGCTGCTGGAGAAGATCCAGATGATCCAGGAGGATATTTTATAATTAATGGAACAGAAAGGGTTATAGTTGCTATAGAAGAAATTGCTCCAAATAGAATAATAGTTGAAAAACAAGAAGGAAGTTATCCACAAATAGCAAGAATAAACTCTGAAAGAAATGGTTTTGTTCAAAAACACCTTATAGAAAGGAAAAATGATGGAATAATTTTCATTTCTTTTGGAAGCATAAGAAGATTGCCAGTAATTGTGCTTTTCAAAGCCTTAGGAATGGAGACTGACAAAGAAATAATTGAAGCTATAGGTATAGAAGAAGAAATAGCTAACGAAGTTTATGCAAATCTTTACGCATTTGATGTAACAACACAAAAAGAAGCTATAGAATTTATAGGGCAAATGTTAAAGCTACCTAAAGAGCAATTAAAAGAAAGAGTTTTACAGCTTTTAGATAAATACTTTTTACCACACTTAGGTCAAGATGCAAAAGCAAGAAAAGAGAAAGCAAAATATCTTGCAATAGCTGTAAGAAAAGTAATACTTTTAGCTTTAGGTAAAATACAAGAAGATGATCTTGATCATTATGCAAATAAAAGACTTAGATTAGCAGGTGATTTATTAGAAGTTCTTTTACGCTCTATTTTAATAGGAAGATGGGGATTAATTGCAAGAATAAATTATAGTTATCAAAAACTTGCAAGACGAGGTAAACTCCCACCTATACAAGCTGTTGTTGAATCTAATCTTGTAACATCTCAAATTAATTCTGCTTTAGCAACAGGAACATGGGTTGGAGGAAGAACAGGAGTTTCTCAAAGATTAGATAGACTTAACTTTATGAAAACTCAAAGTCATTTGCGTGTGGTTGTATCTCCTTTGAGTTCTACTCAAGAACATTTTGAGGCAAGAGAATTACATGCTACTCAATTTGGCAGACTTTGTCCTGCAGAAACACCTGAAGGACCTACAATAGGTTTGAGAAAATATCTTGCACTTACAGCTCAAATTACCCGAGGTATTTCCGATCTTGAAAGGAAAAAACTTTTAAATATGCTCGATCTCTCAAAAGAGAGAATAGAAGATGGTTATCTTGTATTTTTAGACGGAAATCCTGTTGGGTGGATAGCAGATCCTGGTATAGTAGATGAAATAAGAAAAAAGAGAAGAAACGGTTTACTAAACCATGAAATTAACATAGCTGTATTTCATGACATAAAGGAAATAAGAATTAATACAGATTCTGGAAGAATAAGAAGACCATTAATAATTGTAGAAAATGGTAAGCCTAAGTTAACAAAAATGCACATAGAAAAACTTAAAAATGGAGAAATTTCTTGGAATGATTTAATAACTTCTGGAGTAATAGAATATCTTGATGCTGAAGAAGAAGAAAATGCACTTGTTGCTCTAAAAGAAGATGAAATAACAAAAGAGCATACTCACTTAGAAATTTCTCCTCTTTGTGCTCTTGGTTTAGATGCAAGCCTTATACCTTTCCCAGAATATAATAGAGGAGACAGAGTAAATTATGGAGCTAAAATGATAGGCCAAAGTATAGGACTTTATCAAGCAAATTTCTTTGTAAGAACAGATACAAAATGTAATGTGCTTAACTATCCACAAATTCCTATTGTACAGACAAATTCCTTTGAAGTTTCTGGTTTTGATTCTCATCCTGCAGGACAAAATGTGGTTATTGCAGTAATGAGCTACAAAGGATTTAACATGGAAGATGCACTAATATTTAACAAAGCTTCTATAGAAAGAGGTAGATTTACATCTACATTTTTCAGAACATATACTGCAGAAGAGCGAAAATATTCTGGTGGACAAGAAGATGAAATAAGAATACCAGATAAAGATGTTCATGGATATAGAAGTGAAAAAGAATATGCTCATTTAGCAGAAGATGGTATAGTAAATCCAGAAACAGAAGTTAAAGAAGGAGATGTGCTTATAGGTAGAGTATCTCCTCTTAGATTCGTTTCTCCAACCACATTAGCAGGAGCTATAGGAAATAAGAGAGAAACTTCAATTACTCTTAGACATAAAGAAAAAGGTGTTGTTGATAGAGTATTCATAACACAAAATGAAGCAGGTAACAAATATATTAAAGTAGTTGTAAGAGATTGGCGCATACCAGAAGTTGGAGATAAATTTGCTTCAAGACATGGGCAAAAAGGAGTAATAGGTTTAATAGTTCCTCAAGAAGATATGCCATTCTCAGCAAGCGGCATAATTCCAGATATAATATTTAACCCACACGGTATACCTTCAAGACAAACTATAGGACACTTGCTTGAAATATTGGCAGGAAAAGTAGGAGCTTTGGAAGGAAGATATGTAAATGCATCTGGATTTGAAGGAGAAAAAGAAATTGATCTTAGAGAAGCATTGAAAAGACTAGGATTTAGAAGTGATGGAAAAGAAAAATTTTATAATGGTATTACTGGAGAAATATTTGAAGCAGAAATATTTACAGGTGTAATTTACTATAACAAACTTGATCACATGGTTGCTGATAAAATCCATGCTCGCTCTCGTGGTCCAGTTACATTGCTTACAAAACAGCCAACAGAAGGAAGAGCAAAAGAAGGAGGATTGCGTTTAGGAGAGATGGAAAAAGATTGTTTAATAGGCCACGGAGCAGCTTTAGTATTAAAAGAAAGATTTTCATCAGACGAAACAGAAGTAGCTGTATGCAAAGAATGTGGTATGATAGCTTTAGAAGATAAAGTAAAAGGAGTAAAGCTTTGTCCAATTTGCAAAGGTTCGAATATAGTAACTGTAAAAATGTCTTATGCTTTCAAGCTCATGCTTGATGAATTAAAAGCAATGGGAATATATCCAAAAATAAATGTAAAGGGTGAATAATTATGATAGAGAGCATAGAATTCAAACTCCTTTCACCACAAATGATAAAGAAAATGTCTGCAGCTGAAATTACAAAAACAGAGCTTTATGATGCAGACGGTTTTCCTGTAGAAGGCGGATTAATGGATCCAAGATTAGGAGTTATAGACCCAGGGCTAAGATGCAGGACTTGTGGTGGAAGAATGGGCGAATGCCCTGGGCATTTTGGACATATAGAGCTTGTTAAACCTGTTGTGCACGTGCTTTATGCAAAAACAATATATAACATTCTCAAAAGCATTTGCCATTCTTGTGGAAGATATGTAGGAGAAAAATTTAAAGCAGAAAAAAACAAAAAGCTTTGTCCACATTGTGGAGCAGAAATAAAAGATGTTAAGTTTGAAAAACCATATGCATATAAAATAGGTAATCAACAAGTAAATCCTGAACAAATAAGAGAAATTCTTGAAAAAATTCCTGATGAAGATCTTCCAAAACTTGGTATAAAAGGCGGTAGACCAGAGTGGCTTATTCTTACAGTTTTTCCTGTTCCTCCTGTAACAATGAGACCTTCTATAATTCTTGAAACAGGAGAAAGAAGCGAAGATGATTTAACTCACAAGCTTGTTGATATAGTAAGAATTAATCGTTTGCTTTCAGAAAATATCTTAAGTGGAGCACCTAAATTTATTATAGATGATCTTTGGGAGTTATTACAATATCATGTTGCAACTTATTTTGATAACGAGCTTTCTGGTTTGCCACAAGCAAGACATAGATCAGGAAGACCTCTCAAAACACTTGCACAAAGATTAAAAACAAAAGAAGGAAGATTTAGACACAACCTTACTGGGAAAAGAGTTAATTTCTCTGCAAGAACAGTAATTTCTCCTGATCCTATGATTTCTATTAATGAAGTTGGAGTACCTTTAATGGTAGCAAAAGAACTTACAGTTCCTGTTGTGGTTACAGAACATAATATAGAAGATCTTAGAAAACTCGTGCTTAATGCAGATAGATGGCCAGGGGCAAATTATATTGTTAGACCAGATGGTAGGAGAAAAAGAATAACAAGAGAAAATGCAGAAGAAATAGCTAAAGAATTAGCTCCTGGCTATATAGTTGAAAGACATCTTCAGAATGGAGATATAGTTCTTTTCAACAGGCAACCAAGCTTGCATAGAATGAGCATAATGGCACATCGCGTGCGAGTTACACCTTGGAGAACATTTACTTTAAACCTTTGTGTATGCCCTCCTTACAATGCTGACTTTGATGGAGATGAAATGAATTTGCATGTACCACAAACAATTGAAGCCCAAGCAGAAGCTGAAATTCTAATGGAAGTACAAAAGCACATACGCTCTCCTAGATTTGGCGGCCCTATTATAGGTTGTGAGCAGGATCATATTTCAGGATGTTTTCTTTTAACTCAAAAAGATAGGGTTTTCACAAGAGAAGAAGCATTTCAAATGTTATGCGAAATAGGAATGCGCCCAGGAATAGATTTTACCCTTCCAAATAAAAAAGAAATAACAGGAAAAGAGCTATTTTCAATGCTTATACCTAAAGGAATTAATATAGAATTTAAAGCAAAAGCATGTAGAGGTTGTGAAAAATGTCTTAAAGAAAAATGTAAATATGATGCTTATGTTGTAATAAGAGATGGAAAGCTTATTTGTGGTGTAATAGATGCTAAAGCAATAGGTAGAGAAAAAGGAAGGCTTTTGGATATTATAGAAAGAATTCATGGTACTGAAGAAGCTCATAAATTCTTGGATAGAGTTTCTCAACTTGGAATAAGATTCCTTGATAAACGAGGATTTACATGCGGTTTAGATGATTATGATATTCCTGAAGATGCATTAAAAGAAGTTAAAAAATATGTAGAAAAAACAAAAGAAAATGTAAATAAGCTTATTGAGAAGTATCATAAAGGAGAAATAGAAATTCTTCCTGGAAGAACAGCAGAAGAAAGCTTAGAAGCACATATACTTGGAGAGCTTAAAAAAGTCCTTTCTTTTGCAGAAAAAATTGTTACAGAAAACTTACCTATAAGTGATTCGCTTATAATGTCTCAGTCAGGAGCAAGAGGTAGTCTTGTAAATCTAATACAAATCTCTACCTTAGTAGGACAGGAAACAATATTAGGAGAAAGAATTCACCGCGGTTACAGAAATAGAACACTTTCTCATTTCAAATGGGGTGAGCTTTCTCCAGAGGCTCATGGTTTCGTAAAGAATTCTTATAAATCTGGATTAAATGTATATGAATTTTTCTTTGACGTAATGAATGGAAGAGAAGGATTGATGGATAAATCTCTACGAACAAGACATAGTGGATACATGGAAAGAAGATTAATGAATGCTTTACAAGATTTGAAAGTAGAATATGACTTTACTGTTAGAGATGGAAGAAATGTAATAGTGCAATTTGTTCCTGGAGAAGATGGAATAGATCCTTCAAAATCAGATTGGGGAAAGCTTGATGTTGAAACATTATTACTAAATACTATGAAGGTGAGCTCATAATGAACTGGGAAGAGCTTAATTCAAAGTTTCCTGAAGCTATTGTAGAAAAAATAAAAGAAGTTGTGAAAAAATATAATCTTAGTGATCAACAGGCAAAAAAGTTTATTTCTATTGTAGAAGAAATGTACGAAAAATCTAAATTTGAGCCAGGAGAAGCAATAGGAGTTGTTGCAGCTCAAAGTATTTCAGAACCAGCTACGCAAATGACAATGCGAACTTATCACGTAGCAGGAGCTGCTGAAATAAAAGTTACTTTAGGTCTTCCAAGGTTAATAGAAATTTTTGATGCAAGAAGAGAACCTTCTACGCCTATGATGGAAATTTATCTTAAAAAAGAATATAATACAAAAGAAAAAGCTGTAAAATTTGCTTCTGAAATAAAAGAGCTTGTTGTTGAAGATGTTGTAAAAAGTTCTGTAGTTGACATTCTTAATTTCCAAATTGAGCTTATTTTAGATGAAGCTGCAATGAAAAATTCAAGAATTACACCAGAAGAATTAGCAAAAAGGATTAAAGAAAGTTTTAAAACTGAAGTAAGAGCAGGAAAAACAAAAGTGGTAGTAAAGTTAAAAGAAGATATAGAAATAAAAGATTTGCATAAAATTAAAAATAAAATACTTTCCCTTCAAATAAAAGGTATAAAAGGAATAAAGCAAACCATAGTAAGAAGAGAAGGAAACGAATGGGTAATTCTTACTTTAGGATCTAATTTAAAGAAAATCCTTGAAAGAGAAGAAGTTGATGCAACAAGAACAATTTCAAATGATATTCATGAAGTTGCAAATGTTTTGGGAATAGAAGCAGCAAGAAATCTTATAATAAGAGAAGTTACAAAAACTCTTGAAGAACAAGGTCTTGATGTTGATATAAGACATGTGTTACTTGTAGCAGATATCATGACAGTTGATGGTGTTGTAAAACCAATAGGAAGATATGGAGTTGCAGGAGCTAAAGGTTCTGTACTTGCAAGGGCTAACTTTGAAGAAACAATTAAACACCTTACTCAAGCAGCTTTGACTGGAGAAGTTGATAAACTTGAAAGTACAGTTGAAAATGTAATGATAAACCAAGTAGTGCCTATTGGAACAGGAATGGTAGAGCTTATATATTCACCAAAGAAAAAAGGAAAGAAGTGATGAAATATGGATTACAAAGTAGAAATTAAAAAAGCTCTTTCAGAAAACAGAATAGTAATAGGCTCGAGAGTTGTGTTAAAAAAGCTTAAATTAGGTAAATTAAAATTAATAGTGATGGCTTCAAACTGTCCAGAGCATATAAAAAATGAAATAGAATATTATTCAAAACTTTCAAATACAAGAGTTGAAATATTTGATGGAACAGGAAGAGAGCTTGGAGTATTTTGCGGAAAACCATTTCCAATAGCAGTAGTAGGAATAGAGTGAGAGAGAATGAGGGAATTTGATACAGAAACTTTACAGATGCTCAGAGTATTCGAAGACATTACAGGAGCGCAAGTTAGAGATTGTATATTAGATAAAACCAATAGTTCAGTAGTTTTTATAGTTTTTCCTGGGCAAATGGGGCTTGCAATAGGTAAAAATGGTATGAACATAAAAATGGCAGAAAAGCTTTTAGGAAAACACATAAAAGTTTTTGAATATTCTGAAGATGTTAAACAATTTGTTAAAAATTTAATACCTTTTGCTAAAAGAATAGAAATAAAAAATGATAAAATAATAGTATGGGCAGAGCCCCAGAAAAAAGGTAAAATAATAGGAAAAGGAGGATCTAATATAAAGCTTATAAGAAAAATAATAGAGAGAAATTGTAAAATAAAGCAAATAGAAGTTAGATAACAATAAAATTTTTCTTACATTTCTAAAATGGAGCTAATATTTGTCCGAGCACAGGACCAAAGATTCTAAAACTTATCCACCATGCAAGTACATAAACAATAGTTGCAATAAGTACAGTTTTATAAATGATATTTCTCAAACCTATTGCATCTTCTCCATATTCCAATCTATTAACAAAATAAGAAATTATAATAGCCGTTTCAAGTGTATAAAGTCCTACAACAAGTTGAAATCCTGCAGGAGTTATTGGCATTCCTGTTCCTCCTCCAGACCAAGCCCAAGTTAAAAACGTTGGTAATGCTGTAGGCATAGTAGCATTTGCTAAGACGCTTTGTAATTTTTCTGTCATAACAAAAAGAATTTCCATTATAACAATAGCCATTGTAACTATTATACCTGAAATAAGAGGAGCTAAAAAGCTTGCAAGAAAATACATTGAAGTTATTGTTTCTGAGAGCATCGACATTATTTCTTCTTTAACCATTTTAACACCTTTTAAATATCGAGAAAGGGTTAAAGTAGTAAGAGCAGTTAACTTAACAGATTTTTCCATAGATTCTATAATCACCCGAAAGATCGATTTTATAAGTCTTGAAGGATAATTCCAAATTACACCAATATTTTTATCAAACAATGCTTGCTCAAAAGTTACACCAAGCTTTTTTATATTGCTTATAGCTTCTTTAAAAAGATCTGCTATTTTCAAATTTTTCATATCTCTTATAGCTCTTTCCATAGCTATTTCCAATGGTCTACCACCAGCTATTTGATTACCGAACTGAAACAAAGCTTCACCAAATTCATTTTCTATTCTTTCTATCTTTTTTCTCAAAGGCATTTTTTGAAACGAATCTAAATAACAATAAACAATTACTATAATAGAAAGACCTATTATAATATATACTGAATAAAGTGTCTGAAGCTCTATTCCTTGCAAAGTTTCTATAGGAATAGATGATATACCAGCTACGCCGTAGAGAATAAAAGGCAAACCTGCTAAAATAGAAAAAGGCCAAACAGGAAGTTCTTTTCCCATAAATCTGAATTTTCCTAAGCTTGGAACATTTTTAGCTTCTTTAATTTCTGGCTGAGAAAATGTTGCAGGTTTTGTTTTAAGCATATTAGAAATAAACCAATAAAGAAACAATGGAAGCAATATATCATAGCCTATGAATATAAAAATAGGTTTAACAAGTTGAGCCATAAAAAGAGCTACTATAGGAAACATCACCAAACCTATTACGGGAAGCATTATACCCATTGTATAAACAAGCATTACAGGCATTCTAAGCTTTTGAGCATAATGTCGCATTTTATCTCTTGTACCATTAAGCATAACATTTATTGCTTCGTCTAACAAGCTTAATCTTCTTTCTTTTGTTTCTCCTGTGGCAGCTCTAAGCATTTGAAGAGCTTCAACAAATTCTTCATTTTTATCTTTCCATTTTGCTAAATAATATTCTAAAGCAATATCTAAAGAAGGATATACTCCTACTTCCATATCCCATAAAAGCTTTTTAAGATCCCATGAAAGAGGGCCTGTTAAATTTTCTGCAGCAAATTTAAGAGCACCTTCTATATTTGGCGAGGTTCTCATGTAAATTACCATGTAAAGCACTGCTATAACAAGATCAGAAGCCATTTTAACTTCTATTTCTCTTGACTTTTTTTCAGGATAAGTATAACAATACCATGCAGAGCCTAAAAAAAGAGAAAGAAGAACAATTGAAAATAATACGTCTTTGATAAGAATTATAGAGCTTATAAAAAATATTAGCCCTATAATTGCGAGTAAAAAAGTAAGAGAAACAACACCTTCTGGTGTTACATCTAAATAAGCTGTTTTTATTTCGCTTTCAAGTTTTTCTTTTGTTTTTTTATCAGGTTTTATTCTAAGAATTTTTTCTGCTTTCCAGCAAAGTTTTTCATAAAATGTTCTAGGTTCTCTTCTTATTTCTTTTATGAATTGTGAATAGTCCCTTGTTTTAAATCTTAGATCAGTTTTAGGTATGTATTCTTCTATATCTATTTTAGGTCTAAGCTCTTCAAGTATTTTTTTAATTCTTTCTCTTTTTAACTTTTCCTTATCTTTATCTTTTTCTTTTTTCCAAAACATAGTTATCCTCTTATTTCTTTTTCAAACCAAGCTTTCCATTCATTAAATACACGTTTACAATCTATAAACCCCACTTCTTCTTTAACTTTTTCAGAAATTATATGAAACATTTCATTTGCTTTTACTCTCATGCGTGCTTCAAGAATATCTTTTCTTCCGAGTTTTTGAGCATAGTTTACCATTGTCTCTACTATTTTAGCTCTTAATTGAATGTTTTCCCATACAGCACTCCAATTTCCTGCCCATTCGCGAACGCGTTCTGCTATTTGATTTAAAACCCAACTTTCTCCATTTAAAAGTGTTGGAGTAGGTTTTAAAGTATCATGCTTTGCTGAATAGCGCATTAACGTTACAAAGCCATTTTCTTCTAAAGGATCATTTTTCCAATGTTTTCTTACTTCAACAACTTCTACAACTCTTCTGTAAATATGTAAACCATCTGCACTTCGCAAACGATTGCATATAATTATTAAATCGGTTGCTTTAAAACTTGTAGGAGGCACACCGAGATCGTTAACAACTCTATCAAAAACTCCATAAGCACTTTCTCCGTGAATAGTTCCAGCAACTACATTTGCCATGGCTCCTACTCGCATAGCTTCGTATAAAGCTTTTGCTTCAGTAGATCTAACTTCTCCTATAATAAGGCATGAATCACCTAAACGCAGAGCTGTTCTAATAGCTTCTTCTGCAGAAAGTTCTGTTTCAACATAAGTTATAACAGACCGAGACTTTAATCTTTCTATATTATATCCTAATTCTCTTAAAGCAGGTACTGGAAGCTCTAAAGTATCTTCTACTGTAATTATTCTATTTCTTGGAAGTATTTCAAGCATACTTGCTCCTAACAAAGATGTTTTACCACTTCCTCTTCCTCCTGCTATGAGAAAAGTTCTTCCATAATCAATTATAAAAGACATTAATGCTGCAAAAAGAGGATTCATGTATTTTACGCTTAAGAACAATGGATACGTCCAAGGTTTGTCACGATGTCTTCTTATAGCTAAAGCCATTCCATCTGGAGATAATCTTTCTCTTATAAACGCTATTCTTGCTCTTCCTCCAGGAACCTCGAGCTCAGTATCCAAAACTGGATTTGCTTCATCAAAAGGTCTGCCGGAAAGTAATCTAAACCTTGTTGCCCATCTTTCTCCATCCATATGTGTTGTTATTAAATTTGTTTCACACTCTTCAAAATCCTGATGAAAAACATAAACAGGACTTGAGCCTAAAGGAGAATTTATGTAAATATCTTGAACTCTTTCATCTTCTAAAAGCACTTCTATTATTCCAAATCCTGCTGTATATCTTGTTAAAATTGCTGTAAGTTTTTCAAGTTCTTCTTCTGAAAGAGTTTTCCCACTTTCCTCTGCAAGATCTCTAAGAAGATCAAAACCTATATTTGTAAACACTTCTCTTAATCTTTTTTGGTCTTTTATTTCAAACTCTTTTGGTCTTCGTTCTTCCAAAATTCTTCTTGCTGCATCTAAAAGCATGTATTCATCTTCAGAAAGCTTAAATTCTGGAGGAACAACAAAATAGAAATATCTGCACTTTCCAGGAATTTTAAATATTTCAACTTCTGTATCACCTATTTCATACCTTTCTACCATTTCTCCTTGAGGTGGTTGAGCAAGATATTTTGTAAACATGAAGTTAGGTCTTATTAAAGGATGGAAAAATTCTCTATACAAAGTTCTATCTCCTATATGATAGCCATCAAGATAAGGTTTTGAAAGCTGAATAAGTTTGCAATTATCCAAAATTTCTTTTATAGGTAATAATACATTATTCAAATATTGTAAATAAGCTTGTTTATCTTTTTCAGAAGCTTTTAAAGCTTTAATTTTTACATGCCTTATTTCTCTTATAAGAGCTACATATGCTCCTATTGGATCTCTTCTTAATTGCACAGTTACTAAAGAATTAACCCAATTAAACCATCTTGGTGTTAAAGGATGCTTAGGAAAATTTTTTATTGATGTAAGTTTCCTTCCTTTTACTATTGTTGTTATAGCTTCAGCTATTTCAGAAAGCATTTTTGTTTGGTTATAATCATATTCATATTCTCTGGTTTCGCTTAAAACTATGCTAACAACTTTTGGGTTTTTTATTAAATTATCAATAACTCTTGAAAAAACTTCTTCAGAATCTTCAAGATTTACTCCATAAACAGAACCAAGACAATTAATTCTTAGCACACCTTCTTTTACTTCTGCTTCAAAAACCATAAAAAGATATATACTATGAAGCATAAAAAAATTTGGGGTAAAAATGCCAAAAGAAATAGCTCCTATTATAGAAGAAATAGTTAAAAGAATTAATGAGCATGGAAGAAGAATAAGAATATTAGAAGAAAGAGGAAGAGCAGTTGAAATGAGAATTATAGGTTTAGAAGAAAACATTCTTAACTTAAAAGATAATATAAGAGAGGAATTTGCTAAAATAAATGAAAAACTTTCCGAACTTGAAAGGAGGATTATGAAAATAGAAAATGAGCTTGAAAAAATAAATAAAGAGTTTTCTAAGGTAGCAAGAAAAACAGAGTTAGAAGAAGTTAAACATCTTTTAAGCTTATTTAATCCGCTTACTTCAAGATTTGTAACAAGAGAAGAAGTTAAAAGAATTATAGAAGAGAAATTAGAAAGAATTTAAGTTTAGCATAGCAATATAATTTTTTATGAATGAGCCTAAAAATATGCAAAAAGTAATTGAAAGGGTTTTAAAAAGAATTACTCCTTCTAAAAAAGAAGTTGAAAATGTTGAAAGTTTATGTAAAAAAATAATGGAAGTTGCGAAAAGTTTCGAAAATAAATATAATTTTATTCCTATGTTTTGTGGTTCAGTTGCAAAAGGTACTTGGATACCACCTGCAGAAATAGATCTTTTTCTAATATTTCCAGAAAACCTTTCAAGAGAAGAACTTGAAAAACGCGGTTTAGAGGCAGGTAAAAAAATTTGTAAAAAACTTAAGGCAAAATTTGAAAAGAAATATACAGAGCATGCTTATTTACATTGTTTTGTTCCATGGAAAGGAAAATTGTATGAAATGGATATAGTGCCTTGCTACCACATAACTCCGGATAAAATAAAATCCGCTGTAGATAGAACACCTTGGCATGTGAAATATGTTGTTCAGCATTTAAAAGAAGAGCAGAAAAACGATGTAAGGCTTTTGAAAAAATTTTGTAAAGCTCACGGCATATATGGAGCTGATATTTTGCATAAAGGATTTAGCGGATATTTATGCGAGCTTTTAATAATAAAATTTGGGAGTTTTGAAAAGCTTGTGAAAGAAGCAAGCAATTGGTATCCGCAAGTTTTGTTGTACATAGAGAAACTTCCTGAAAAAAATATAATAGAGCAGTTTAAAGAAAGTCCGCTTGTGTTTATAGATCCAGTTGATGAAAAAAGAAATGTAGCAGCAGCTCTTAGTTTTGAAAGCTTTTTTAAATTTGTAAAAGCATGCAAAGAGTTTTTAAAAAATCCTTCAGAGAAATTTTTCTTTCCTAAGGAAAAAAGTTTTTCTGTTCAAAAATTAAGAGAAATACTGAGAAAAAGAGATAGCAAATTTTATATTTTAATGTTTCCTTCTCTTGATGTTCACGAAGATATATTAGCTTCACAGCTAAGAAAACTTGCAAAGTTTATGAAAAGAAAGTTAACAAATTATGGTTTTTCTATTCACAAAACAGAATATTTTATTTTGAAGGATAAATTCGGAATTTTAATAGAAGCAGAAGTATGGAAATTACCAAAAGTAATGAAAAGAATAGGCCCTGAAATAATGAGCAAACACGCTAAGGAATTTTTAAAGCATTATGCAAGCAAAAAAGCTTGGATAGAAGACGGTTTTTGGGTTATAGAAGATGAAAGAGAATTTCAAACAATAGAGGAATTTATTAAAAAAATGTTTTCAGGGAGCTGTAAAAAGCTTAAAGAAAAAGGTATACCTTCTTACATAGCAAAGCAGGGTAAAAAGCTAATGCTTTATACAGGAGATTCTGAGCTAATAAAATTGGCTTGTGGAAATGAAGAATTTAGAAAATGGCTTACAAAATATTTTGAAGAAAACTTTAACATTTTTTCTATACTTTGAGCATTTCTAGTCTTTTTATTCTTTCTTCAACTGGTGGATGTGTGGAAAAGAGTTTAACAAAGAAATCTCCTTTAAATGGATTAACTATCCACATATGGCTTGTTGCTACAGAGCCATGATCTAAAGGATTTTCTTCTGCTATTTGAGAAATTTTTCTTAAAGCTGATGCAAGAGCTTCTGGCTTTCCTGTAAGCTTAGCACCTGTTTCGTCTGCTAAAAATTCTCTTCCTCTAGAAATTGCAAGTTGTATTAAAAGAGCTGCTATAGGAGCTAAAATTATTACAGGAATTACAGCCCATATAGGCTTTTCTTCTTCCTCTCCAAAAATACTGCTCCACCAGAATATTTCTGCTATATAAGAAATAGCTCCTGCAATTGTTGCAGCTATAGTTGAGATAAGCATATCTCTGTTTTTTATATGAGCTACTTCATGTGCTAAAACACCTTCTATTTCTTTGTCATTTAATGTTTCTAATAACCCTGTTGTAACAGCTATTGCACAATGCTTTTTATCTCTTCCAGTTGCAAATGCATTAGGCTGAGGAGTTTCAACAATATAAAGTTTTGGCATTCCTATTTTAGCTTTTTCCGCAAGCTTTCTAACCATTTTTTCTATTTTTTCATTTTCTAGTGGTTTTGCTCCATACATTGCAAGAACTATTTTATCTGAGAACCAATAAGCTAAAAAGTTCATTAAGAAAGCTATTACAAGAGCTATTGTCATTCCAGTTACTCCGCCTATAAAGTAACCTATTGCTAAGAAAATTCCTACAAGTAATGCAAGCATTAAAGTAAGTCTAAGCATATTTGCTAGGCTCATTTTACTTTCACCCCCACTTAATTTTAATATGTAGCTACAAGAGTTTTTAAAGTTTATTAAGGCATTTTCTTTAAATGGGTCATACTTGGGTAGAGAAAATACTCTTGCTATTGGAGCAGGATTGGTTAAAGTGGGAAGAGGGAATGCATGGATTAAGCTTCAAAATAAAGTTGTATTACAACCACCAGGCTGTTAGCTTTCCAGTATTCCAGTCATTTAAAATTTTTTCAGCAGCTCTTATTAAATCAAGTTCTTTACCTTTTTTTACAAAATTAAATTTTTTTGCTATTTCTTCAAGCACATGCTCGTTAACTTTTGGCTCAATACCATAAAGCATTGAAAAATTAGTTCCTTCAGCATTTTTTATTTTTTCCAAAAGTAAATAACATGCATATTCTTTATCATCTGAAAACAAAATTTCTCTCCATTCTTCTGCAAGCATTTCTTTTGGCAAAACTCCAGGAGTATCGCTTATTTTTATTTTAGAACTAACTTTTATCCATTGCTTACCTTTTGTATGCCCAGGTTTTGGGGCTACACTTGCTTTTGATTTTTTAGCAAAAGCATTAATAAGCGAGCTTTTTCCAACATTTGGAAAACCTATAACTGTTAGCTTTACTTCTTTATCTTTGAAATATTCTTTTAAGCTTCTTCGCAAAATGTTATAGCCGTAAAATGTTTTTGCTGAGAAAAAAACTACATCAACAGCTTTTGTATTTTCTTTAAGAAATTTTTTAACTTTTTCAGCAAAGCTTTTTGGAACTAAATCTGTTTTATTTATAACAATCCAGAAAGGTTTATTCATTTTTTCAATAAGATTTTCTAATTTTATACTTCTTGTTTCATTTGGGCAACGTGCATCAATAACTTCTAAAACAGCATCACTTGTTTTTATCTCACTTACAATAACATTCCAGGCTTTTTTCATAAATTATCTTGTGATTTCAAAACTTTTTACTGTTTCGTAAAGCTCTTTAGCTTTTTTATTTTTCTCAAAATGTTCTCTTATAGGCGTTAAAATTTCGTTTAGTTTTTCTGCTACAGCTTCTTTTAGATCTAAAGGATGAATTTTTCCTTCTATATAAGCTTTTTCTAAATCAGCGTAACAAGAAAAACTCTCGCTCCCATGTTTTGTTTTAATTTCCATGCTATCGAATTTTCTAAATAAAATAAAGCGTACAATTTCTAATATTGGGTTGTTTTCAGCAGTTGGCGGACAAAAGGCTTTTTTGATTTTTTCTTTAATTTGCTCATAAGTATCATGAACAAAAATAGCACTCAAGGGCTTTGATTTACTCATTTTTACTTCAAAATCTTCTTTACCCATTCGTTTTCCTGCTTGTAATCCAAGAAGCAAGTGATGGTGAACGCAAACAGGTTTTGGAAAACCAAGTTTTTCAGCAACTTCTCTGCTAAGCATTGTAGCATGCCTTTGATCCATTCCAAGCTGGCATATATCTATATTTAAATGAAAAGGGTCTGCTGCCTGCATTGCAGGATAAAATAATTGGGCTGCATAATTAAGCTCGGCTTCTTTCCTACCCATAATAGGGGAACATCTTATAATTCGCTTCACAGTAGTAATTTTAGCTATTTGAATTACTTTTTTCCAATATTCTGGATCTGAAACAAAATCAGAAAACCATATTATTTCAACTTTTTTGGTATCTACTCCACAAGCTTTCCAAACTTCCACAAGATATTTTCCAGCAAGCTTTATTTTTTCCATATCTCCTCCAAGCTTATTATTAATCCAAGCATACCAATCTGCAATTAAAAGCTTAAAATCTATTTTTGCTTTAATAAGATCTTCTAATTTTATTGCTCTAAGCAAACCAGAGCCTAAATGAGCAAAACCACTTGGCTCAAAACCATCGTAAGCAGAGATTTTTTCTTTTGTTTCAAGAAGTTCACGAAGTTCTTGCTGTGTTATAACTTCTTCTGTCGGGTCTTTTAAAATAAGCTCCATTCTTGTTTCTATATCCATATTTATGTGTATTGTATAAAAATAATAAAAATTTTTATATTATTGAAAATTTTAAAATAACTTATGAACAATGTAGAAAAATTTGCTGAAAATTATAAACAATTTGTTTCTAAATGCAAAACAGAATATGAAGTAGCTCAGGAATTTGTAGAAATAGCAAAGCAAAATGGTTTTGTGGACCTAGAAGAAAAAGATAAAATTGAAGTTGGTGATAAAATTTATTGGGTATTTGATGATAGGCTATGCATGTTTGCAAAAATTTCTGATACAGAAGAACTTAGATTAATAGGAGTGCATTCAGATTCACCAAGATTAGAGCTAAAATTAAAACCATTTGAAGATAAAAAAGATTTAAACATAGGTGTAATGAAAATAGGATTTTACGGAGGAATAGCTCCGTATATATGGCTTAATCATCCATTAGAGCTTAGAGGAGTAATATATTATAATGGTGAAAAGAAATTTGTAAAAATAAAAAATCTTGTAATTTCTGATCACTTGATACATTTAAGCAGAAAAAGATTGGAAGAAAGAAAAGCAGAAGAAGTTATAAAATGGGAAGAAATGAAAGTGCTATCTGTATTAGGAAATCAAGAAAAAGATTTGAAAAAGAAAATGCTTGAAATAATTTCTAAAGAAGTTGGAATTGAGCTAGAAGAAAAAGATTTTATAAAAGCTAATTTTGTTTTAGTACCTTCTTATGAAGCAATGGATATAGGACTTGATAAAAGCATGATAGGAGCTTATGGGCATGATGATAAATCTTTATGCTTTGCTTCATTTGCAGCTTTACTTGAAGCGAATGTAAAAAACACTTCAATGCTTGTAGTGGTTGATAAAGAAGAAATAGGTAGTGAAAGCAGAACATCTATAAGATCAGAAGCTGTAAGATACTTTATAGAAGAGCTTTTAAATAAAGCTGGAAATAATAAAATAAGAAAAACTCTTCTTAAAAGCAAAGCTATAAGTGCAGATGTAACAGCTGCTGTTGCTCCAGGATTTGAAGATGTATATGATATAGAAAACTCTGCTAAACTAGGAAAAGGCGTGGTAATAGAAAGATTTCATAGTTATGCAGGAAAATATCATCAAAACGAGGCCAGCTTAAAATTTACAGAGTGGATTGTTAACAAACTCGATGCAAATAACATACCTTGGCAGGCTGCTGTGCTTGTTTCAAAAACTGATCCGAAAATGGGAGGAGGAGGGACTATAAGCTCATTCATGGCAAGATTTGGAATGAATGTTATAGATATAGCAATACCAACAATAGGTATGCACACACCTTTAGAAATTATAGCAAAATCCGATTTACATGCGGCATTTCGTGCATTTAAAGTATTTTATGAAAGCTAGCTTTTCAAAAATAATTTTTAAGAAAAGATATAGCTTGTTCTGTATCCATTTCTTCTGTTGCATCAAAAACGCTTAGTAATTTTCCATTTACATCTATTTTAGGATTTTCCATTATTTTTTCAAGGGTTTCAGCATTAAATTCTTCAAGGAATTTTTTTCCTATAGCAGTCTCTTCAGGTTTTAGAATTTTATTTTCTTCATAATTACTGCAAAATCTTAAAAGCTCTACAAGTGCTTCAACAGGCCCTGCTGAGAGATGCACGCAGTTATAACCCTGATTTACAACAGGTATTCCAAGTTCTTCTTTTTTCTCTAAAAATATTCTTCTTAAACTTCCTTCTGCAGCTTTTTCAGGATTTGTTGCACCTATAAAATTTTCTCTTAATATTTTCCATTTAGTATCTGAAGCCAAAGCTATTGCTATAATAAATGATCCTTCCTTAGTAAAATGATAAAGCTGGAAAGGATGAAAACCATTAAGCAAAAACACATGCTTTTCTCCTATTTTTATTTTTTCGCAATACACCCCAGAAGAAAGTTTTTTACTTTCTAAATTTTCCCATAGCACATTAAGAGAGAATTCATTGAAATAAGGGAATTTTTCCAAAAATTGAAAAGCTCCAAGAAGTTCTGCTTTTTCTGGCGAAATTCCGAAAATTTCTTCAAAATTTTTTAATGCTTGAGAAGTAAGCTCATTTTTACCATGTTTAGCCACTTTGTTTATAACTCCATAGTGTTTTGCCATTATTTCATGCTTTTTTAAATATTCTCCACTTATCAATGAAATATATTCAACTTCCGTTTCAAATTCTTTAAATTTTTCTTCTGTAATTTCAAAAACTTTTTTCAAATCAATATTTTTATGAATTAAAATTTCTGGTTTGAAAAAGAATAAAAGCTCGTTTTTCTTTTCAATGGGCTTATAAGGCTTTATTTCTTTAATTAAAAATTTATTTTTTCTAAATTCATTTACAGCATTAATCAATTCATTTACAAAGCTCATGCATGCTCACCTCATACTCCTAAGGATAACAAAAGTTCTATAATAAGGAAAATTGTGCATAAACCAATAAACACATGGGGCTTTATTTTAATTAAACTTCTTTCTTCTTCTACATATCTTACTAGCCCTGCCATTCCTGGTGGTGCTGTTGTTCTTCTTTCTGCCATAATTATTTTTTTATTTTTTGAACTTTTTAAAATTAATAGGCTTTATAACTTCCTTAGGAGCACTTTCTATAGGCTCTAAATATTTTCTCAATACCTTAGGAATAATTACACTTCCATCTTCCTGCTGAAAGTTTTCTATAATTGCTGTAATTGCGCGCGTTGTTGCAATTGCTGTGGAATTCAAAGTATGCACATATCCTTTGCTTGGTTTTCCTCGTTCTTCTGCATAGCGAATATTTAGCCTATAACTTTGCCAATCAGTGCAATTAGAACATGAAACCATTTCTCTATACTTTCCCTGTGCAGGCATCCATACTTCTAAATCATATTTCTTTGCTGCAACAACTCCTATATCGCCAGTACAGATATTAACTATTCTATAAGGCAATCCTAATCCTTGGAAAAGCTTTTCAGCATTTTCTATTAATTTTTCATGCCATTTCCAGCTTTCTTCAGGCAGGCAGAAAACAAACTGCTCAACTTTGTTGAACTGATGTACTCGAAATATTCCTTTTGTATCCTTTCCATGTGCTCCTGCTTCTTTTCTAAAACAAGGTGATATTCCTGCATAAAGCAAAGGTAATTCTCGCTCTTCCAAAACTTCATCCATATGCATAGCAGCAATAGCATGCTCAGAAGTAGCTATAAGATAAAGGTCTTCATTTTCTATTTTATAAATCACATCTTCAAAATCACTTAAAGCTGTTACTCCTTCATATGGCTTTCTTCTTATCATATATGGAGGATTTACTATTGTAAAGCCTTGTTTTTTAAGAAAATCAAGTGCATAAAGTGTGAGAGCAAAATCTAAATAGACTAAATCGTCAAGGAGAAAATAAAATCTTGCTCCACTTGTTTTGGCAGCTCTTTCTAAATCTGCTCCTAAAAGCTCAACAGCATCAGCATGTGGAATTGGTTTAAAATCTATTATTTCATATTCTGCTTTTCCTAAGCTTTGTTTTATAAAATCTTGCTCATGTTCTTTATAAACTCTTGCCTTTCCCCAAAAGCGAATAGGTACATTTTCGCTTTCATCTTTTCCTATAGGCACAGATTCATGAAGAATATTAGGAATACTTAAGAGAGTTTTGTTTAATTCTTGCTCAATTGTTTTAAGTTCTTCTTCCTTTTTCTTTATTTTTTCAGATATCTCTTTTGCTTTTTTAAGTAGTTTTTCTTTTTCTTCAGGTTTTTTGCTTATTTCACGCGAAATTTTATTTCGTTCAGCTCTTAAGCAATCTATTTCTTTTTTTGCTTCTCTCCATTTTTTATCAAGAGCTATAGCTTTTTCAACTATTTCTATACTTTCTCCTCTTTTTCTTTGTGATTCTATTAAAATTTGTGGATTTTCTCGAATTGCACGTAAAATGCTATACATTTTATCACCTCCTTTCTTCTATTATTTCTGCTTCAAATTCATAAATTTCAGTATTTTTATCTATCCAAGCATCAGGAGGTAAACCAGCTTTAAAGCAAAGATTTGCTAAAAATTCTTCTGGATCTTGAAGCTCTTTCCATACTTGTGGAAGAAATAAGCCTGAGTGAAAACCACGCTTAATTATATAGCCTTTATTTTTATCAAGCTTCTCAGGTAGTTTTGCACGATTTTCTATTTCAACTCTTTTTGGTTGTGAAAGTAAAGAAATTTCAATAACTATTTCTTTAAGCTCATTTTCGCTTAAAGGCGGAAAACGAGGATCTTCACAAGCTTCTTTAGCAGCTTTTATTACTGCTTCTGCTAAAGGAAGAATAGCATAAGGAAAACCTATACATCCTCGAAGCTCTTTTTTATCATTTTTTATTTTATAAATCGTTACAAACACACCCTTTTTTTCTTTAAGCTTTGGTGGAAGTTTTTCGATATCAATTTTTAACTCTTTTCTTTCTTTTACCCATTTTTCTATACTTTCTTTTGCTAACTTAAGTAAATATTCTTCAAATTCCATAATTTTTATTGGTTTTTTAAGTTTTTAAAAATAAAAACTATAGCTGTAGCATTATATGAATGCTGAAAATTATTAGTGCTATTAATCCTAATGCAAAAAGAAATAGTAATAGCGTTTTTATCGAGCTTATGAAAAATCTTAAGAGAACAATAGCTAGGATAAAAAGGATAAGGAGTGTAATAAAAATCTCTACCGGCGAAACAGCATTATTTTCAGAAGTTATCAAAAAATAAAGCTCTATTAATTTAAAAAAGATAAACGTAACTGTCTTACTTGTACTGAATATTATTATTTTAAGAATTTCAATAAGTATAGAAATTGCTTCTGGAAGCATGTAAAAATTTAGCAAAAAACAGCTTATAAATTATGCCATAAGTTTTAATTTACAAAATCCACAAATTTCTTGTTCAGTAGGCTCACCACATAATTTACATTCCAATATTTCCTTTTCAGAATATAAATTTTCAAAAAATCTTGTTGAACTTGCTATAGATTTTGCCATTTGGTATCTAAATTCTTTATGTAATTTTTCAATATTGTAAATTATTTCATACCATTTTTTTGATTTAAAAGGAGTATAAGGACAAATTCCTGGAGGAGTATATTCTATTCCTAATTCTTTACAAAAAAGCTCACATTCTTTATTTCCTACATAAAAAAGAGGTCTTATTTTTGTAATTAATTTTTTATGTTCACTTTCTATTTTTGGTTTGAATTTAGAAATCCATTCAAAATTTTTATTAAGAAAATTTTTAAAAAAGAAAACTATAAAATCATCCATATTATGCCCTGTTGCAATTTTATTTGCTCCTTTTTCTCGTGGAATTTTATTCATTAAATATCTTTTTATAACTCCACAAATGCTACATGGCGAGCGAGCAGTTTTTTTAATAATATTTTGAAATTCTATTCCTAAATCTTTTAAATATATAATCTCTAACTCTATTTCTGCAAGTTTTGCTTGTTTTTCTACAATTTTTTGAATTTTTTCAGAAATATTTAAACAAAAATTTATATGCATTCCTTTAAGCTCACAATTTATATTGTTTTTTTCTATATATTCCTTTAAAGCAAAAAGAACTGTTGCACTATCTTTCCCACCACTTAAAGCTACAAAAATTTTATCTCTATTTTCTACAAGCTTATGTTTTTTTATTGTCTTAAAAATTCTTGATTTAATCCTTTCTAACATATTACTTACTCCTTGTTAGTTTTTTGTTTAGCCATTTCTTTTTGTTTTTCCACAAATTCTTTGAATTTTTCTTCAACAAATTTTTTCTCTTTTTCTATTCTTTCATGCTCTTTTTGTAGATCTTCAGGAATTGGTAAATTGTTTTTCTTAAGATAATCATAAATCGCTTCTTTTAAAGCATCTGTCGCAAGTAAAGAGCAGTGCATTTTTACCGGGGGCAATCCACCTAGCTCTTTTGCAATATCTTCTTTAGTTATTTTTAAAGCCTCTTCTATAGTTTTACCTTTTGCCAATTCTGTAATTTTAGAACTTGATGCTATTGCAGCAACACAACCAAAAGTTTTGAATTTTATATCTTTTATTATTTTTTCTCCTTTTTCATTCTCCCCCACTTTTATATAAATCCACATAACATCTCCACATACTATATTTCCAACTTCTCCTACTCCATCGGCATCTTCTATTATTCCAACATTTCTTGGATGCATAAAATGTTCCATAACTTCTTTGCTATACATTTCTCTCACCTCAACTTTCAAACATTTCTGTTGAAAGATATTTCATCCCATTATCTGGAAGCACAACAACTATTCGTTTTCCTTTTCCCAATTCCTTTGCTTTTTTCTTTGCAACATAGAGCACAGCAGCTGAGCTCATGCCAACAAGTAAACCTTCTTTTTTCGCCACTTCTCTTGCTACTTCATAAATTTTTCCCAATTCTTTTTTGCTTATTTCGATTATTTCATCAAACATATCTTTTCTAAATAACTTAGTAGCATTAGAGCTTTTAGGATTTCGCAAACCTTGAATATTTACTCCTATTTCAGGCATAACTCCAACAACTTTTATTTCAGGATTATATTGTTTTACATAAAGAGAAACTCCTACTCCAGTACCTGCTGTACCTATTCCTAAAATAACCATATCAAGTTTTCCATCCATTTGTTCAATAATTTCTTTTCCTGTTGTTTGATAATGTGCTAAAATATTTATAGGATTTTTGAACTGATCTAAATCCACATATTTTTCAGGCTCTTCTTCAAGAAGCTTTTTCTTTAGCTCTATAGCCCCACCTGTTCCTTTGTTTCCTGGTGAAAGCACAAGCTCTGCGCCATAAGCTTTAATTATTTTTCTTCTTTCGATACTAACAGATTCTGGCATAATAATTTTTGCTTTATATCCTTTTACAGCAGCAATCATAGCAAGAGCTATTCCTGTATTCCCAGAAGTTGCTTCTAAAATTATTTTGTTTTTATCAAGTTTTCCGCAAGCTTCAGCATATTCTATGAGATATTTCACAGTTCTATCTTTTATAGAACCCCCAGGATTATACCATTCAAGTTTTGCATATATTTCTGCTTCATTTTCTTGAGTAAATTTGTTAAGCTTTATCATTGGCGTGTTGCCTATTAATTCGATTATACTTTTCACAACCTTCATACACTTAACAATTGTTAAGAGAAGTTTAAAAATTTTACGTTTT
>DQVX01000028.1 GCA_015661515.1 Nanobdellota archaeon | reverse complement strand
TTTCTTGAAAATCTTGAAAAACAATATAAAGAAGGAAAAATAACAAAAGAGCAGTATGAAAAACAAAAAGCAATGTTAGTTGGTTCTATTTATTCAGCGCTACTGGAATTAGGAGTTAAATTAGAGATGAAAAAGGAAAAGATACCACAAGTAAAAGTAGTAGAAACTAAAGCATTTGAAATAAAACCACTAAAATTGGAAGAAAAAACAGCACAAAAACCAAAAGGAGAAACAAAAGTAGAAATAAAACAATTTATACCTATTATTTCTTTACGAAAAGGAATACAAAGGCAAATAGAAAAGCAAAAATCCAAAATAATGACAATCATTGATGTTAAAACGAAAACTGACACAATAACAATTCCAAAACAAATACAAGAAGAAATAACAAAAACAAGACAAACACAAAAAACAATACAACTACCAAAGAAAATAGAAATTCCAACACAAAAAACCATTCAAATACAACAACCAAAACCAGATATACCAATAAATCCGATAAAAGTACCAGTAGAGCCCATAAAAATACCAATCAAACCAGTTGTGCCAAAAGTGCCAAAAGTGCCAAGAATGCCTAAATTTTCATTTAACACATTTATTATACCAAAAAATAGAAAGAGAAAAAGAAAGTATAGTTACTTCGAATTAAATCTTCCAATTCCAAGGGCATTTAAGGATTTGAAAATTTGAAAATCTGGAGGTGATGTGAAATGAAAAGGATGAAAAAGGCTGTGCTTTGGGACTGGCTGTTTATCTTGGTCGGTTTGTTTGTTTTGATTTTACTTTGGACTATGTTAAATCCACATATATACAATGTGATTGATTGGCTTGGAGTGGATACAAACAATGAAATTGTTCAGATGCTGCTTTTCGTATGGCAAAAGTTTCCATATATACTTGTTGGAGGACTACTTCTTTTTGGATTTGTAGCAAGTCAGAGAAGAGACCCGAACTATTATTGAGGCTATTATTGAGGTGATGTGGATGAAAATCAAAATCAAAAAATTGCTTTTGGTTTTGGTTTTGTTTTTTGTTTTTTTAATTAAGATAACATATTCAATTAATCAATTAATAAAAATACAATTAAACGAGAGTAGTAATGTCTTTCTGTTGAATTTATCAGAGAAAGGGTTAGATATAGACATATCAGAATACAAAGCGTATCTAAATTCAACAACCACGTTGGATAATTTGAGTTTTATTTTTGATTTTCAAAACAATTATCTTTATCTTTGGTATAACAATACTTCAGCAACTCCTTTTGATGTGTTTTATTTGGCGAGAGAAGGAGAAAGTAATATTGGTGTGTTTTTGACAGGAATTCCAATAAAAATCACAAACCCAAATAATTACGATTTAACAAATTATTAAATAAGAGTAGATATTTCCAACATAATACAGGAATTAGGAACTCAATATATTGAAATCAGAGATGAAAATAATAATCCTGTAAAATTCTGTTATGAACAAGCAAACGGAGAATGTAATACTAATCCAACAAATATTATTTGGGTTAAAGTTCCTTCTATCCCTGCAAATGGAGAAACTTTTTTGATAGTAGTTCCTTCTTCAACAAACCAAGCAAGTGAAGGAGACCAAGTTTTTGATTTTTATGATGATTTTAATGGAAATAGTTTAGACACAAATAAATGGTTAGGTGCAAGTTCTGATATTTCAATTAGTAATTCTATAATTACGCTTAATACAGATCATCAAAGTCCAGGACCTTATTTAAGATCAATAAAAACTTGGACTTCCGGGAATTATATAATTGAAGTAAAAGTCGTATCACATACAGACTATGTTAGATTTTTAATAGGATTTGAGAATAATGTCTATGTATATGACGATGGCGGTTCTAATTATTGGGGATTGCGTGTTAATGGACAAAGAATAAATAGTTGGGGTTATGATGTCCCTGCTAATGGTCTAGTTGGAATAGTATCATTAACAATTGTAAGTAAAACAATTTTAAACGATCCTTCCAATAATACACCAAAAGAGTGGTCGAGTTACTCAACAAATTTGGGAAGAATTCAATTGAATAGCTGGGCTAACTCAGATATAAGTATTGATTATGTAGCTATTAGAAAATACGCAGATCAAGAGCCAACTTATAGAATAGAATAATCAAAATTT
>DQVX01000062.1 GCA_015661515.1 Nanobdellota archaeon | reverse complement strand
TAATAAAGGGCATTTAAAACAGGCCTTACAGCATTTATAGCATCTTTATACTCTGAAAGACGCGATGGTGTATGAGTTGCTTGTTCTTCTGGAGAGCAAGTACTTTCCCCTATTTTTAACTTTACATCATAAAGTTTTTCGTTATTAGAATTATAAATAGATAAAGTAATTATGTTATCTTTTTCCGAGGTGGGGATTATAACAATCTCTTCATCTTTCTTTATTTTAAATCCTTGATGAATGTGATTATGTTGATTAAGATGCGCAGGCGCCATTACAATATAGCTATTTCTTTCTTCTAAAATCATGTACTCTGCATTAGGATCTTTAAGTACTAATGTATAAGGTATGCCTCTTACCACTTCTATTGTTTCCTGGCTACTGCTACTATCAATAGCTTTGTAAAGCGTTTTACCGTATGTACTCAAATATTTAAATGCGCAGTTAGCAATAGGCCTAAGCCAATTTACCGTATCTTTTAAATCTCTTTCATTTCCGTTTATTGTTTTCTTAATTCTTGGTAATGCTTCTTCTTTAGCATAAAGCTCTAATTCCTTTGCGATTTCAAAATTCTCATCGTTTATAAATACTACAACAGAAATTTTATAAGAAGGATTTGGAGGATAATTTGTAGGAGCTATTATAAATTCAGCTTCTCCACTATTATCTGTTCTTGTATAAGCTATTGCCCGAGAGATATAATTTCCTCCTACTGGTAGAATAAAGAGATTATTTCCATTTATTTCTTGAATACCAACTAAAACTTGTGCAACTTGTCGAGAAAACAGTTCAGTTACTTTAACCTTTACTAAATAAGGTAGTGCCACATGCTCAAATTGAGTTGTTTTTTCTCCATCAATCCAAACTTCTATTTCATATTCTGGGTATTTGGAAAGGACATAAAACTGATAAGTTTTTTCTGCAGGAAGCATGAATTCAAATTGACATGTAGTAGAATTAAAACATAAGTAATCGGAAATATTTACAACAAAAAGAGGAAGAGAAAGAGAATCATTGAGCTTGTATTTTAACAAATAATATGGCACGTTTTGTTTAAGTGTTATTTTAAATGCTGTGAAAGGTTTACCAGAAATTAAAATAGTTTCCTTATTACAACAAAAAGTATTTTTCGGGTTATCGCTTTTTGAATCATAATTTGGGTGAAAAACAGGAAAATTTGCTGCGTTAAAAATACCATTTTCTTCCAGATCAGCTTCGGTGATGTTTTCTATTTTACTTACATCTATTGTTATGCCCGTATCATAAGGTAAAGCTGCAAAGTAATGCTTTCCATCTTTGAGATTCGAGGCAAAAACATTTATGATTTCTATTTTCCCTTCTTCTATCTTTATACTCATAAACGGTTCTGGAGAAGAAGAAAGATTACCTTCCACTATATACCCTATTACTCCGCCCCATCGAAATGTAGACATTTCATAATAAAGATTAGCTTTTGTAATATACCCTGCTCTAACGCTTATACTATTACTGTTTTGAGCATAGGTAAAACTAATAATTACACTTATTACAACAATTACAAGCCCTATTAAACTTATTTTTCTCACACTTAATTTTTAACCATAACTATTTAATAAAATTTTTAATTTTTTCTCGGAAAGCAAATAAAATTGCTATTATAACAATTAATAATATTAAAATAATTTCAAGGGCTCTTTCTTCTATTTTTTGTGGCTTAATTGTTTGGGTTTTTGAGAGAATAAAATAACCCGAGAAAATTTTTTCAGAGGGGCCGTAAAAAATTGCTATGCTTAAATTTTTGTTTTTTTCTAAATCTTCACTATCAAGATAAACGGAAATAGGAATAAAACCTTCTCCAGGATTTATTTTTACATTTTTTGAAGAAATAACTATTGTTTTTCCGAGAAAATTAAAATTATAAATTTCAGCTCTCATCCATATAGCTTTTTTGTTAGGGTTTTTCACTTTTATCCATAATTTTTCAAGAGAATCGTCGTAAAATATTCCTAATACTTCAGGTTTTTTTATTTCTGGAAAGGAATAAATTTCAGCTGAAAAGAAATATCTACCAGTTGTTGTATTCTTTACTTTATAGATAAGCTTTTCATTTCCATAAGTAATTAAAGCTTCAATGCTTTTTACAGATGAAAAATTTCCATAAAAGGGTATAGAAAAATACTCTTCAGGATAAATAATATGAAGGTTATTATCTCTAAGTGGATATTCTTTTTCTCCTATTACTCTAATAGCATTTATTCTAAAAATCTCTTTTACATTTCCATAATTTTTTAGGATTAATACAACTCTATTATTATCCCATAGCACTTTCTCTATTCTTAAATCATGTATTTCCACATCAACAGGTTTTACGTCAAGTGCATACATTTTTCCTCTTAGCTCAGGATCGCCTGTAAATGTTCTTGCAACCCTTGCAACTACGCCTATAGTCCTATTTGAAATCTCTCTTATTCTATATCCAAAATTTACATTTTCAGGACCTATTATTTCTATCAAATTTACATTTAATTCTTTGAGAAAATTTGTAATTTCTCTCGGAGAATCTCTTATTAAAAGTATAGGTTTCGCTTGCATTAAACTTCCTTTTTCTATATAATTTCCGTTGGTAATAACAATCCAACCATTAACTTTTTCCCAAACTTCTTTAACAACTTTTTTATTTCTTTCGAATGGTGTATCGTAAATTATTTCATAAGAATTCGGAATTTTTTTCCATGGCTGAGATAAAAATTCACCGTAAAAAATTACATTTTTTTCAGGATTACTTCTTAAAAAAGAAAGTAATCTATTTTCATAGTTTTTATTATAAAAAAGCACCCATCTTTGTTCAGCTACAGCAAGAGGAAAAACTGAAATAGCATCATAGCCAAAATCAGGATTTATTACTATAAACCCTTTAATTTTTTCTTTAATAGCATTATAAAGAGAAATTTGCAAATCATTATAATCATTAAAAATTGTTTCTTCAACAAAAGTAAAACCATAATTGCTCATAAATATTTTTAAATCATTTATCACAGGCTTTTTTGCGCTTTCAAAAATTTTATGTGGCTTTTCTTTTGAAAGAGTTTTAAGAAGAATATCTGTTTCACCTAAATTAAGAATATAATGTGCTTCTTCTCCTTTAAATTTTGCATAAAGCAATACCAAATAAACATCTCTCCAGTCTTGGGAATTTACTATTATATCAGCTTTTGCTGTATGGATAAAAAAGAGTAAAGCTATGAGTATAGCAAAATAAAGCCTCATAGAAAATACAAAGAAGAATAGGTTTTTAAATATTTAAGTATTGTAAAATTATTCATGAAAATAGAAAAATTAATAGAGCTTGCAGAAAAAATAAAAGATAAAGAATTAAAAGAAAAAGTTATTGAATTTTTAAAAAATCCTAAGCTTTCTAACGAAGAAATAATATACCCTTCTTCTAACCCAGAAGAAATACCATCTTCTTTAAATTCCCATCATTCTAAAGAAGGTGGTCATATAGAGCATACAACTTCTGTTACAGAGCTCGCTATAAAATTAGCAGAGCATTTTGAAAAATTTTATGGTGTAAAAATTAACTACGATTATCTCATAGCAGGTGCATTGCTTCATGACTGGATGAAAATATATCACTTTACAAAATCTCAAGGAATTTGGAAGCATAGCGGTTGTTTAATAGATCATGCCGTGCTTACAGCCTGCGAGCTCTATGCAAGAGGATTTCCTGAAGAAGTAATACATATTGTAGAAGCTCATGGCGGTGATCTTGGGCAAACAGCAGCAAGACCACAAACAATTGAAGCTCTTATAGTTTTTTATGCCGATATTATGGATGCTGCAATAGAAAGCTTTATTGCGCCTAAGGAGCAGGCAAAAATATTTTTAATTTCTGAAGAGGAATGAGAAAATGAAAATAGAAAATGTTTGTAAGGGTTTAGAAAATATTTATGAGCAAGTTGGAATTGTTTTCCATTGCGATGCCGACGGTGTTTGTTCAGCTACACAAATTTTAAAATATTTCAAAAACAAAGGTGTTAAAACTTTTTTAGTTTCTGGTGAATTAGAAGAGAAAACTTTTGAAAAATTGCCTGAAAAATATAAAACTGCTGTGATTTTAGATCTTCCAGTTGATTATTATGTTTCTTGGCTTAAAAAATTTTGTACTGCTATAATTATAGATCATCATATACCAAAGAATAACCTTAATGATTACGGATTTATTCACTTTAACCCAAGATTTGAAAATCCCAAGGTTTATATTTCAACCAGCGAAATATGCTATGAAATATGCAAAAATTTGGGAGTGAAAAACATAGAGTGTATTGCAAGGATAGGCGGAGTAGGAGATAGAAGTATAAAGGGTAATGAGAAAGAAATAAAAGCTGTGGAATATATAAATGCTGCTAAAATAATTAAAGGAGATAACTTTCTTCCCAAGGTTGTTGAAATACTTTCTGAATGTAAAGATATAGATGAGTTTCTTTCTAAAAAAGAGTTTGAAGCTATGAGCAAAGAAGTCAGAAAGGAAATAAATAAATGGGTTGAAAAATTTGATCCAAAAGAAGAAGTATGTTTTTTCGAAATTGAAACACCTTATTCTATAATTTCTACTGTTGCAAATGAACTTTTTGATAAATACCCTGAAAAAACTATAATAGTTTATGGGTTTAAAGATGGTGTTTTTAAAATTTCTGGGAGGAGTAGAAAATACAATCTTGGAGAAATATTTCATAAAGCAGCTAAAGGCATAGGTAAAGGCGGCGGCCATGAAGTTGCTGCTGGAGCAAGAATAGATGGAGATAAAATCCATATATTTATTTCAAGATTAAAAAAATTTTTAAGATAATAAAAATTACTATAAAAAAGGTGGAAATAAATGAATTCAACAAAACCTTTACATATAGCTGTAATTTTAGATGGAAACAGAAGATTTGCAAAAAGATTAATGAAACAACCTTGGTATGGGCATAAATGGGGTGCAAAAAAAGTAAGAGAATTTCTTAACTGGCTTAGAGAATATGGAATAAAATATGCTACTCTTTATTCGCTTTCCTTAGAAAACTTAAATAAAAGACCAAAAAAAGAGCTTGAAGAAATATTAAAAATATTTGAAAAAGAGTTTAGCAAGATTTTGAAACCAAATCATGAAGTGCATAAATACGGTGTGAGAATAAAAATTATAGGAAGAATTAAAGTTCTCCCAAAAAATTTGCAAAATCTTTTCAAAGAAGTTGAAAGAGTTACAAAAAATTACAAAAATTATTTTCTAAATTTTGCCATAGCTTATGGGGGTAAGCAGGAAATAATAGATGCTGTAAAAAAACTTGTGAAAAAAGTTAAAGCAGGAAAAATTAAAGCTCGCGAAATAAATGAAGAACTTTTTGAAAACTTCCTTTATACAAATGGCTTTCCTCCTGTGGATATTTTGATAAGAACAGGTGGAGAAAAAAGAATAAGTAATTTTCTTCTTTGGCAATGCGCATATGCAGAGCTTTTCTTTGTAGATAAAATGTGGCCTGAATTCGAGAAAGAAGATTTTGTGAAAATTCTTGAAGAATATGCTAAAAGAGAAAGAAGATTCGGAAGATAAGAAATGTATGAGAAATTTTTTATAATGTTTCTTCTAGCACAGTTATTGTTATAGGTTCTTCTTCAGCGTATTTACGGACTAAAACCCAATCTATTCCATGCGCAGAATCTCTATCATCACCAGGACACTCAGAATATCCAGCACTAGCCCCAAACATAAAATATCCATTTCCATTAGGATCCCAAACATTAGTTTCAATAGTATCTTCTAAATAACCATTATCTGGGTTAAGATCTTTATAATGAACTCTAATTTTATTTCCAGTTAAATAAACTGTGACTATACCGTCATTTAAATCATAGCTCTTATTATTTCCATAAACAGGTATAGAAGCTTTAACACTATCATGATTAAGATAACATCCTGCAGTATCATTATCAATAGCAACACCACCTAAATTACAACATCCAGAATCATATGCATTTGTAAATATTTCAACTACAAGTCCTTGCATAGTATTTTCAAATCCTTTACGACATCCTACTTCTCCAGGAGAAGTATCATATCCATCAATAACTAAAGCTATCCCATCACCATCATGAGATGTTCCACAAACATAATCTATCTTAAACTTAAATTCTATTACATATTTGTCATTGTATTTTATGTTAAAGTTTTTTGCTTTAATATTACAACTTTTCCATTTGCTTTTCTCAACCAGCCATAAAATTCCATTTCTTACTTTACATTCTTCGTTCGTGTCTCCTGCATATCTATGAACTTCCCATTTATTAGTGTCTAATGTTTCAAAATCATCAAAGAATTCGAAAACAGTACCTCCATTACTTTCACTTGTTGCTTCTGAATTTCCATAGTACATATAACCCAATGCCACTCCATCCGCAGGAATTTCTGGCACTTTTATCCAGATTTTGGTTGAAGCTGTTCCACAGCCAGATT
>DQVX01000009.1 GCA_015661515.1 Nanobdellota archaeon | reverse complement strand
GACCGTTCCCTCTGGAGGTACTCCTACTCACTCGCACAGGTAATTAGGTATTGTACGCTATTGTCATCTAAGAAGGAACGGTAAAACCACTCATTAAAATACCTTGACCTCTACACTTAGGGCACTTCATATCACACCTCCTTTTTTTAATTCAAAGCAAATAAGTGAGATTTTTGTTAGAAAATTAATTGTCATGAGAGTTTAAAAGTTCTCTTACCCTCTTTGTAGATATTACAGATATTTTTCCCTTTTTCTTTTTACAGCTATACTCTTTACTTACTTTTTCAATAACTTCCCATGTTTTATTCCATCTTTCATTCTTTTTTGCTTTTTTATCTGACCAGTAAACCCAAATTTCTAATGTATTACATGCTTCAAGAATTGGCTTAGATTCTGGAGATATTAATTTTTTTAATTCACTTAAGTTGTAAACTTTTACGGTTAAGAGATGAAACTCTTTAAACTCTTTTAAAAAATCTGAACCTGCACCTATAAGTCCTATACCTGCACCTATAAGTCCTATTGCTGGGACTAAGATAAAGGTTGGATCTGCTAATGAAAGTAATAAACTACCGACGGCGGTCATTGCGGTTATAGTTTCGTTTACAGTTGAAAAATGAATATCGCAAAACCATACTAATGGATCAATATGATCGTTAACATTCTTTAAAGTTCCCTTCCTCTCCGCATATTGTAAATATCTATAGAATTTGCTGTCTTTAGAAATTGAATCATTCTTGGTAGATAATTTAGAATTATCAAGGAAATAACTTGTAATTTCTGCATTTAGCTGAGCCGTCAAAGCTTTTTCCAATTTGTTACAAAACTTTTCAAAATCCAGAAAAGTGTCAACATACATCAAAATACCTCCTTATTAACAATTTGTTTTATTCTCATTCTCATATACGAAAACTTTTTGCGATTCCAAATCGCCTAGGGCGAATTTTCCGTATCTGTTACTACAAACACAACAAAGCTGATAGGGTTTTTGAGCTTCGTGATTTTTGATTTGCCCACTCATGAGGTCAAAGGAAATGATCGGACTAATATGGGAAATTCCTGTAATAAAATTCACGAACATATTAGTAAAAAGAGCTACTGCTAAGAGGTTAGGAGGTAAAACGTTTGGTGCAGGTGATTCTTGAGTATCGGTTATGTATCCCAATTCTCTCCTGATTCTCTTTTCTCCATCATTCAAGAAGCCCTCTGCAATTTCAAAAAAATCAAAAAAGTTCTCATAGCAGGCAAGACACGGAGTAGTCCCAGGATTGACAAAGATTATTTGCCCTCCCTGATATTTTATTTTTCCCCCTGCATGGTCTTTCGATGCTTCAATTCTTATTCCGAGATCAAAATAAGGAATTAAATATCTGACGGCCGCTTCATTTAAAATAAACCTTGCAAGGTTATTATCGACTGCTCCTACTATCACGTCTGCCTCTTTAAGCAGATGATAATTTTGCTTCGAAATATAATTAGCTATAGTTTCTACATTGGCTTTTCCGTTCCAAAATGCTTTAATCCTATCGGATAAAGCTTCAACCTTATATTTTCCTATTTCATGGGGTTTGGCACCCAAAAGTCTCGGTAAATTGCTTTCCTCTATCCTATCGCCGTCTATAAGCATGAAGTTCCTAATACCAATCCTTGCAAGACTTTCCGTAATGTTCCAACCTAGCCCCCCGAGCCCGACTATGGCTACCTTTATCTGTGATAGCTTCTTCTGATTTCGTTCAGACCAAAGTCGTATACTTCGGTCAAATCTTGTATGAAAAACAAAAGGTTCTTTTTCCATATCGGTTATGTTGAATGGAGTTTTCAAAATTCTTACCCTTGCTGGCGAATATTCACAAGTTTCTGGGTCGAGAACCTCGCCGTAGATATCTTCTGGAGTCATAACCATATGAGCATAAAGAAATCTTTTATTTTGTCTGCGTTCTACGTTAATAACCCATCTTTTGAACCTTTGCGCGAGTTGGCGGTCTATGGAAGAAAACATCGCTTTTCTTGCAAAGGGATGAGTGTGGATATCAATAAAGACAAAGTTATTCAGAAATGCGTAGGTCGCTGCTTTCCTTAAGAAGTTTGCTTTTGGCCTTACGGAAAAACTGGTTCTCTCTTCATAAGCATCTTTAGGCAAAACCCATAACTCTCTGATGAGTATTCTCTTTTCATGAGAAGAATCAACAATGGGGCCAAACAGAAAACCTTGAGATTCAAGATGTTTTTCTTTTAAAAGCTCTTTTTTAAGAATTTCGAATATATTTTCTGAAAAAACGAAAACCCAACTTTTTTTCATGGTTTTTTAACCTCCCATTTTATTAGTTGCCGAGCTTATTTGCCAAAATATTGACCAGATTTGATAACAATGAGAACATGTTATTATGCGGGGATTTCCAATTTCTGTACTCATACATGCAAAGCCACGCAAACCCCATATCTAACAGTTCCTTTGGGGTGTGACCGCAGTTGGAATGAAAGTCATGCTCGCATCGTAATTGAATGCCAAACCTTCTTAAATTTGCAGGCAGATAAATACCACTGTCGGGAGTAAGCCCCGGTGGTTGGGCAGGATAATCATGGGGTAAAAGGATGAGAACATCGACTGATTGTGGCTCGTAGCCCCAGTAATGTATAGGAAAATTTTTTATTAGGAAAATAGGAGGAACGTCTAAATGAACTAAAAGCTTAATATCCTGAAGCTCTTCCGGAAATATTAGGGAAAGGAATGAGAAGATATTTTGAGCTTCTTTCTGTAGAATAGGCGGGGTCGAAGAAAAAAAGGTATTTGAATTAAATTCTAAAAAGTCGCCTTTCGTCCCTACCGGCGCATTGATAATCGGTATGTCGCTCAAATCTGTCCAGCGCTGGAATATTGAGGGCAAATCTTTCTCCGGATCCTTAATTTCAACGATTTCCTTACTCCTGGGATTGGCGGCCATTATTAACTGTCCTTCTGACTGAAGCTGCTTTAATCTTTTGACGAGGTCTTTATCCAACCTTTTACTCATTGGCTCTACCTCCTCATTAAATTGACAGGAAATTTTTAACCAATTTCGTGACAAAAATTTGAATGGTAACGAAAAAATTTTGTATTTACTCTTTTTTTATAGGAAGAGAGATATAGATGAGGATCTTTCAAAAACAGGGAATGATTTCGGACTTTAGTATGGGTACACAGAATAAAGAAAACATAATTTTTACATTGGGAGGCTTATTCTTTAGAGTTATAGATGATAAACTGTCTATATTATTACATAAGGAGGTCAAAAATGGTGGAAAATATTGCAGAAGTAGAAAAAGATAAAGAAATAAATATTTATGTGCTCAATGGTGCTTCTGTAGAAAGCTTTGAGTATTTAATGCCAAAGAAAATAGATGATAATGAAATTCAAAACTTGCAAGAAAAGGGAGGAATAAAAGTAGTTATAGCTCCTGAAGGTCATGATATATGGAGCAAGACGGATTTAATTTTATTCAAACTGGTGTATAACAATGTTTACATAATCCTTGATGAGCTTTTTAATAAAACAGCTAAGTTGGCAAACGACTTTAATAGTTTTACAGAATTATTACTTCTAAATATATCTCGAGTATATTCTCTATATGAGCTTTATATTATAGAAAAGGCCATTGATAATATAACAAAAAGCATTGAAAAAGATGTGGAAGTTTACGCTAATGAAGTGATTACTGTAAGATCTGCAGATATAGAAGAAACTTTCGGGAATTTAAAATTTAAGGTCAAAAACAGCCAGGCTCACCTGATGTACAGATATGATAAACCTTATATAATACTTTTGTTGAGAATAATGGATAAAAATAATAACCTAATTGATACAGCTATAATTGAGATTGAACTGCCCAAAAACATAGATGAGGAAAAGTTAGACCTTGAAGGTTTTATTAGGGATGTACTAAAGAGTATATGGGAGGAAATTATATTAAAGTATCAAGCAGATGAAGAACCTGAGTTTGAAAGTGGAGAGTTTGAAATAAGAGGAGTAGGAAGTATTAAAGTTAGAGATATATCTCGAGATATCAATAAAAGCTTTTTCATTATAGTTGAAGAAATAGGGCAAAGGATAACATCGAGGGAAACAATAAAAAAACTAATTGAGAATAATGAACTGGAAGGAAAATTGTTATTCCTAATTTAAAGGGGGGCATGAATGATGGAAAATGGAACATGTGAAATTTGTTTTTTTCCTTATTATGAAAGAATAAAAAATTTCATTTCTACCAAAAAGATTGATACTAATAAATCTGGACACACTTTATTTATATTTGAATTTGAATTCTCAAGAACTGAGAATAAATTAGAAGGTATAAAAATTTCCCGATATGAAGGAAGTTATATTACTTCATCATTTGCAAGTTTACTTCTTAAACTTCTGGATTATTCTGGTTGTCCTTCTGATAAAAAGCTTGAAGACTTAAATAATAAAGATAGAACAAAGCTTAATGAGATATTAAAAAACTTGAAAGAAATTAACGAAAAAGAAGAAAAATTTCTATTTTTAATTAGAACGAAGGAAGATAGATTACACATCGCCGAATCAAAGCATAAGGAAGAAGTAAATAATAACATAAATCAGGAAAATCAGACAAATCTTAAGTATTTCATAGAAAAAAATGTTTTGTGTGTGCCTTTACTTGACTTTAAAGACTTTGAAAACTTTAAAGACTTTAAAAATGAACTAGAAAATTTGTACGAAAACTATAAAAATTCTAAAACATCACTTTCGCTTGATAATTTAATGGAATTGACAAATTCTATCGCTAAAAATCTTAAAAAATTACTCCGTATTGAGTTTTTTGAAGGATCTAGAAAAAATCAATATAATTTTATGCTAGAACTTCAGAAATTTTATAGTACAAGACTTTTTGTTAAATATCTCTTGTTTATGTGGCTTCTATTTAAAAATAAAAAACTGGACATATTTCTACTTTTATTCATAATTTCTGCATTGAATTTTCTAGTATATGCAAAAGAAAGGATACAGAAGCAAGAAATTATAAATTTTGAAGAAAGATATAGCACTATTACAAATAAATTAAATGAAAAAAATGATAAAATTAGAGAAGAATTTCTTTATATGTTAATGAGATGTATAAGTTACCTAATAACAAAAGAAGCAATTAACATGAATCTGATAGGTTTTAAAGAACCTTGGAGAGAGATATTTTTTACATTATATATTTATTACTTATTAATTGATGATACAAAAAAAGAGTTCTACAAATTTGGTAAGGCTTTTCAGGAATTTTTCAATAAGAAAGAAAAAAAAGAAGAAGCTGTAAAAATATTCATGTGCGGGAGATGGTATAAAGATCTGAAAGAGAAAGGAGTAGAAGTAAAGGATTTTAAAAGTGAAGAATATGAAGACCTAAGAGGAGCTAAAAATTATTTTAGGAAGAAAATAAATGACAAATTTTATAATTTTATTAATTTAATTAATAATTTAAATTTTAAAACTTTTAAAGAGTGTTTAGATAATTTTAAAAAATTAGAGGGTTTTATGGAAGACGATTACGATGATGTAGATATAGAGAAATTATTTTCCTCTTTGAAAAGTAAATTAATAACAAACTTAGAAAAAGAAATGCAGCAAAATAGAAAAAATTAGGAAGCAATAGGTAAAAGGAATATATCTTCTAGCAATACTTGACAGTTTATACTTTTGATGTTAAAAATTGCGAATAAGGGGGGAAGTTGTTTTAAAAAATTCGTGGAAGAGGCATTTAAAACCTTTTACCTCTGAGATGGAAAGCAATCCAAAAGGTCTTCAGATGAATGGCTAGTGTTACTTATGGTTCCTGTCGTCCTTCATAGGTGAAGTTTGAATCTTTGAAGCAGCTGTTACTCCTGCATGAAACGCCATGAGTAGACAGATATAAGGATCGTATCCTTTTCTTAGGAGACTTCCTATAGCCTTAATTACTTCTTCTGTATTAATTGAAAGTTCAAAGATTATAGTTGCAACCCTGCAAACCCTAACTAGATCTTCGTCCGACAGGCCTAAAATATTTTCACAATTGTTATTTGGGTTTTCTTCTAAAGTTCTGATGTAATCTAAATCTTCTTTCAAAACATGAAGTAGTGCTAATTCCATTTTTTCGCCTCCTAATAAAATAAAGGAAATCAGAATGGTATACGTTACACATATTTTTTGAGAACAATAACTGGAATAAAAATTTGTATTTTCTAATATGAGCCTGTTTAAAAACTTGAAAAGACTTGGGAAAAGGCTGACTATTATACCAAACCTTAACATAAAAACATTTCTTTGAGAAACTTGGGAATTTAGCTAAAAGGAGCTATTTCCTAAAGCTCCAGAGCATGTAAATATTTGCACTTTTTAACCTTATCCTCTTTTCAAGATTTCTTTTTTTATTTCTCTTTATACCATACTCACTTGCATATTTTTTTAAACAGGCTCTCTTCTAATATTATAAAAGTAAAAAAATTTATATATTTAAATGTATTTTATTTCTATATTTTCACCTGCTATTTTAGAAATAAATAAATTTCGGTATATATTTTTATACCATTGGAAGTCCTTATTATTTAATATTTCTTCAACCTTACCTTTTTTTAAATCTTCAAATATCTTTCTAAGATTTTTATTTTTCTCTAACAATCCCTTTGTAAAGTTTATTACGGAGTCTATTAGATTATTATTATTAGAATATTGTATTAAGTTAGCAATATTAGTGATTTCTGGATTCCCAATGTTAATTACATTAAAGTAGCCTTTTTTTGCAATTTTTATCAACTCGTAATATTTTTTTTCATTTCCTAGCCTTTTCATAAAATTTTCCCTAAATTCCGCAGTATATATTTTTTCAATAGAAAAGATTTCTAGGTTATTATCAGAATAACCTATTTCATTAACTATATCGTCTATTATTTTTTCGTCTCCTTTCCATAATTTTTTTAGTTCTTCTTTTAGCTTTTCTTTAGCT
>DQVX01000063.1 GCA_015661515.1 Nanobdellota archaeon | reverse complement strand
ACTTTTTGGAGAAATATTGTAAAAAATAGTTCACAAAGACAGGAATTTAATTTCTCATGATTTTCTTTATGATTTGCCACTAAAAAGTGAAAAATTTATAAAGCATGAAACAAATATAATTTCTATGGGAAGTATAGTAGCAAAGTATAAAGAGGTAGATAAAAGAATTTGTAGTAACGATATTCCAAGATTTCTTTATTATATAACTCCTTCTAATCTTGAGGAAGAAAAATTAAACCCTTATCCTGAATTTAACTATCCTGGTTTAGATTTTAACCCAGATAAAAAAATAGAAGAACTATCTTTAATCGTTGTGCCTGAAGGTGAATTGGCAGAAGTTTATGAAAAAAAGAAAGACGAAATTATTTATAAGCTGGAAGTACTCAAAAACAGAGGAAAAAGAGATAAAGTAGTAGAGTTAAGCGAAAAATTATATGGTAAGCCTAAAAAAGCTACTGTTGATTTTGCAAAGTATATTCTTGAGCAAGAGCAAAGGTATTATGAAGATCCAAAAATTTTAGGTGCTGAAGACTTAAAAAAAGAAATGGAAAAAATTTTGGAAAAGTATAATCTTAAGGATTGGAAAATTGAGCTTTCTGAAAAACCAGAAGTAACTGTTTCGCCTTTAAAGAAAAGAATAACAATTGGAAAAAATAGAAAATTCTCGGAAAAAGATATTAGAAGACTTATTGAGCATGAAATAGGAGTTCACGCTCTTAGAGCAGAAAATGGAAGTTTACAACCATTAGAAATTTTTGTAGCAGGTTTTCCTAAATATTTAAAAACAGAAGAAGGGCTTGCATTATACAGAGAAAAAGATACAAAACTTTTAGAGAATAAAAAGCTAAGAGAATATGCTGCAAGAGTTATAGCAGTAGATATGATGTATAATGGCTATGAATTTAGGCAAATTTTTGAAGAGCTTAAAAGTTATGGTTTTAGTGATGAAGAAGCATGGAATATTACATATCGCGTTTTAAGAGGCGGTGGGATTGGAAAAGATTATATTTATTTAGAAGGATTAAGAGAAATTGAAGAGCTTTTAGAAAAAGAGAATAAAGATAAAAAATTAAAGCTTCTTTATGTAGGAAAAATTGGAATTGATGATTTAAATCTTGTTGAAGAGCTTTTAAAAGCAAAAGAAATAATAAAACCAAAATATTTCCCAGAATGGGAATTTATTTAAAATCAAAAAATTTAGTAATATTTTGGTGATAGTTTGAAAAAGGCTATAATAATTTTAATAATATTTTTTGTAATAACTCTTCCAGAATGGGTAGAAGAAATTATAAATGAGATTAGCATGTTTATTGAGAAATTCGTAGAGTTTTTAAAAAAGCTCTATTACATTATTTCGAAAATAATTAATTTAATCAATGCTATAACACTAAATGAAACTAATAATTTTACTAAAACAACTTAAATTTTACTTCTCTTAAACCTTTTTCATATATCTCAAATTCAACTCGCCTTCCTTCTGGAATAGCTCTTGCTTTTCTAACAATTGCTATTCTATGATTTGGCTTCCCTGCATGTATTAGCTCTACAAGATTCTTACTCCATGATTTTACAACATTTCTACTCGAAAGCTCGAGCTCGCCTTTTTCAATATCTGAATAAACTTGATTTGTTATAAGCACAGGTATATTCTTTTCACTTGCAATTCTTGCTAGTATAGAAAGCTGTTTAGCAAGTTGTTGATTTATAACAAAAGCATTTTCTTTACTTATTTCTAATCTCCATAAAGCTACTATTGAATCAACTATTACAGCTTTTATATTTTCAAAGTTAATAAGTTTGTTTATACATTCATTTTGTTCTTTCCAAGAATAAACTCGGAAAAGTATTATTCTTTTAAGCGCAGATTCGTAATCATCTACAAGCTGTTTTAATCTTTCAAAAGAAAAGCCTCCTTCAGTATCTATAAAAACAACTCTCATGCCTTTGGATGAAATGCTTGCTGTAGCAACCATTGCTATTTGTGTCTTTCCACTTCCAGGTGGACCATAAAAATTTGTTATACATCCTTTTTCTAAACCACCACCTAAAAGTTTGTCTATTGGTTCTGAAATAGGTATAAACATGAAATTATTTTTTACAAAAAATTTTAAAAAATATATGTGCCGGGAATAGCCCGCCTTTTGTCGCTCTTTCAGCTAAAAAGCTTCATCAAAAGAGCGTGAGGGCATTCATCTAAGCGGCCCACCCGCTCCTCCTTCATCATTGGAGCTGCTTGGCCTTGCACCGTGCCCTGAAAGTTTTACCTTTCAGGGCACGCCTTTTGAAGCTAAAGGTGGGCGGAACTTCCTCCGGTAGCGGGGCATCTGTTTTTCCCGCCACCGGAAAGCCCTCTTCCCGGCACATATATAATAAAAAATTTAAATACTTCAAATATTTAAGTATTAAGCATGGAAAAAATATTACAGAAAGCATGGAAAAAATACACAAATAATATATTTTCTTTGATAGTTGGTTTTATAATTTCATTATTAATACCTCTTATTGTTACAGGAATTGTAGCTATTATAGCTTTTTCACCACTTATTTTTTCATTCCTTTCTTCTGGATTTACTACTACTATAGAGCTTATAAAATCTAATATGCTTACTTCTTTTATAATTCCATTAGTTTTGGTAATAATTGTGTCAATTTTTGTTTTTAAACCCTTCGAATTTGGATTTATTTACATGGTTAGTAAAATTGATAAAAGAAAAGATTCTAAAGTTTCTTTACTTTTTGAAGGAGTTAAAAACTTCTGGAAAAGAGCTATAATTCAAGAATTTATTTTCTTAGGAATTATATGCTTAGTTTCTATTCCTTTTGCACTAGTAGGTTTTAATTTATTTTCTTCAAATATAGAAACTAACTTTATTAACGCAATATTTGGAAGTTTTGCTTTATTTGTGGCTTGGTTTATTATAATTCTTTTAATTGGATTTTTCTTAATATACTGGGCTCCTGCAATTGTTATTTACGACAAAGATGTAATAGAAGCTGCAAAAATAAGTTTTGACAAAGTAAGAGAAAATTTAATCGAGACAATTGTTATAGGTTTTATATTAGTTCTTATTTCTATTGTAATAATAGCACTTGAAAATGTAATTCCTTTTGTTCCAAGTATTATAATTTCGCCGCTTTCTACATGCATTTTAGTTGAAGCTTGTAAAGAATTGAAATAAATTTAGTAGAGCATGATTATTATGAAACTCGAGAAAATACCTGAAGAAAAAGCATTTGAAATAATTAAAAAATTTTTCAAAATTCCTAAACAATATTTTTGTAAAAATGAAAAAGATTTTAACAAAGCAATTGAAAAAATTAAATTCCCTGTTTATCTCAAAGCAATTGGCAAGAAAATAATTCATAAAACAGAGTTAAAAGCAGTTATACTTGCTAATAATAAAGAAGAATCTTTTAATGCTTTCAAAAAATTAATAAAAATTAAAAATTGTGAAAAAGTTCTTGTGCAAGAAGCTGTAAAAGGAATAGAGCTAATAGTTGGAGTAAAACAAGATCAAACTTTTGGGCATGTTATAGTTCTTGGCTTAGGAGGAATTTTTGCAGAAATAATAAAAGATTTCTCAATGCGCATATGTCCTGTAACAAAAAGCGATGTAGAAGAAATGATTAGTGAACTTAAAGGAAAGAAAATTTTTGAAGGTTATAGAAATATTAAAATAAATAAAAATGAGCTTATTCAATCTATTTGCAAACTTAGTAGATCAAACATACTCAAAAATATAAAAGAAATGGATATTAACCCTCTTATATGTAATGAAAAAGGTTGTTTTGCAGTTGATGTTAGAATTTTTAAATAAGCTTTAGATAAGGAAGGTATTCGGTTTTTATTTTTCTTGTAGAACAATGCAGTTTTTTTGCTAATTTTTCTAATTTTTCTTTTTCAAGTTCTCTTTCAAGTTTTGTTAAAGAAAGGATTTTCAATCTATCTGGATATTGATACTTAGTAAATTTTCTATAAACATTTTTTTTGCATACAGCAACACTTGAAATTAAATCTATCATATATACCAAAAGTCTCCAATTTTGTCTTAAAGCTATTCTTCTTCTGAAAATATCAGCTTTTGCAAGCACTTCAAAAGCTTTGGCTATTTCTTCTGGTTTTTCATATTCATTGAAAATATTGTTTTCTACCCACCATAAAATTTCTTCAGGATCTTTATCAGAAGACATTATAGCAAATCTTGCTCCGCGAATTGTTTTTGTTTTGAATATTATTTTTATTGTATCGAAAATTTTTTGTTCTCTTTCTCTGTAACCAATATGCTCTAAGTCTTTAATAGTTATTTTCTTTTTACCTCTTGCAATTATTTCAAGATCGTTTATAGCTCCTCTTAGATCACCTTCATTTCTTAAAGCTATTTGTTTTATAACACCTTCTTCATATTCAATTCCTTCTTTAAAAAGAATTTGCTTTAAAACTTTTTCCATATCTCTTACTCCTATTTTCTTAAATTCTATAAGCTCGCAAATTTCTCTAATAGCTCTTAATTTAGGATCCCAGGCATCGTTAGCTGTAAATACCACAGGATTTTTAGAATTAGGAAGTATTTTTAAAAGTTCTGCTAAACCTCCTCTATCTTCTTTTCCAGAAATTCCGTCTATTTCATCAATTAGGAAAATTTTTTCTTTGCCAGAAAGCGTTCCTTGAGAAACTGCTGAACCTAAAATTCTTCTTAATGTGTCTGCATCTCTAAAATCACTTGCATTAAGCTCTATTACTTCTAAATTTTTATCATTCGCAAAAGCATAAACAAAACATGTTTTTCCAACACCAGGAGGACCATAGATAAGGCAAGGTTTTTTATTTTTCTTCCAATTATTGTACCATTTTAAAAATTTTTCTACTCCTTCTTTTTGATTCGCAAATTCCTTAAGAGATTTAGGAGCATATTTTTTTATCCACATTTTTATCTTCCTTTTCCTAAAAGCATTATTTTAGCTAAAAGCGCTTCTATTTGTATTTGTGCATCTCCACCTTCTGTTATTCTAAATTCTGTTTCTCCTGTAGCATCTATTAGCTTTACTTTTGTTTCTTCTGGTATGTTCAAGTTAAATATTTGTCTATGAATTTCTTTTACAATATCTTCTCCTGCCAAACCTTGTTTAAATAGCATTTCTTTTAATTTTTCTCTTGCTTTTATAAAATTACCTTTCAAAGCATTTTCAAGCATTTCTTTTACATCTTCAGGCTTTGCTTGGGCAGCGACAGAAAATACAAGTTCTTTAGTAATTTTCTCTCCTGTAATAGCACATGCCTGTAAAAGATTTGCAACTTTTCTTAAATCACCTTCTGCTATGTAAAGAATTGCTTCTATACCATCTTCAGTTATATCAAGGTTTTCGCCTTCTACAATTCTTTTTATAAACTCTTTTGCATGCTCATCTGTAAGAGCTTTAAATCTAAAAACAGCACAACGAGATTGTATAGGCTCAATAATTTTTGAAGAATAGTTGCAACATAAAATAAATCTTGAAATTTCTGTATAATTTTCCATGGTTCTTCTTAAAGCTTGTTGAGCTTCAGCTGTTAAAGCATCTGCTTCATCTAAAATTATTATTTTGAAAGGTACATCGCCTATAGCTTTTGTTCTTGCAAAATCTTTTACTTTATGTCGAATAACATCAATACCTCTTTCATCACTTGCGTTAAGCTCTAAAACATTTTGCTTCCAATATTTACCATAAAGTTCTCGAGCAATAACAAGGGCTAAAGTTGTTTTTCCTGTACCAGCAGGTCCTGCAAAAAGCATGTGAGGAATATTTTTTTCTTTTACAAAAGCTTTAACTCTTGCAACTACATGCTCTTGATTTATAACTTCATCAAGTGTTTTTGGTCTATATTTTTCAGCCCATACTTCTATCATTTTATCACCCCAAACTATAATTATATACAAACCTTATTTAATTTTTATGCGTATACTTATGCCTTTAAGTGTGCTTATGTTTATTATGTATGTTGTGCCTTGTTATTGTTATGAAAATATTAGCCCCTATAATGTAGATTACGTTGTAATAAAAGTTATCCAAAAAATAAAGTTCGAAGCTAAAAATACAAAAGAAATAGAAGTTTTTTCTTATATCCCACAAGAAGATTTTTTCCAAAAAATAATTTCTATTGAAGCCGACCAAAATTTTACTATAGTTAAAGACGAGTTTGGGAATAAAATGCTTAAATTTACACCAGAAAAAAATGAAATAAAAATAACAACAATTTTAGAAATAAAAAGAAGAAAAAGTATTCCAAATAATATTTCATTTCCTTTCAAAAGCGATTTTACTTTTCTTAACTCAAGTTTTCCTTTAGTTTTTGGTTATGGAAATGATTTTCAAAAGTTTGGAAAAATAGCTCAGTGGATTTATGCTAATATAGAATATGATGAAAGATATGGAGATAAAATTCTTTCTGCACAGCAAGTTTTTGAAAAAAGAAAAGGTGTTTGCGATGAATTTTCCACGCTTTTCATAGCTTTTTTGAGAAAATTAGGATATCAAGCTTCTTATGAAATAGGATATGCCTTTGATAAAAAAGATTTTAGAGCACATAGCTGGGTAAGAATTTACGGAAAAAATATTACTGATATAGATCCTACTTGGTGTCAAATGCCTGTGGATGCACTGCATATAAAATTTGCTTCTCTTCCCCATGCTATGTTTAATGAAACTAAAATAATAGCCAAAGGAAATAATCCAGAAGTAATAATTTATCCTCAGGAAATAAAGTTTGAAATAATAGAATATAAAGAAAGTCCTCTTGT
>DQVX01000012.1 GCA_015661515.1 Nanobdellota archaeon | reverse complement strand
GTAGTAAATAACTTAAACTTCTTCCTCTTAATTGAGTTGCTATTTCTTTACTTAACAGTTTTGAAGAAGATCCTGTAATAAAAACTTTATAACCTTGATTTAACAATGTTCTTACTAAAGATTCCCAATTTTTTAAGTTTTGAATTTCATCTAAGAAAACAAATTTTTTGTTTTTTGTTAATATAAATTCTAAAACCTCTAAATTTTTACTTTGTTTTACTAAAAAATCTTCGAAGTCGAGATATAAAGAATTTTCTATAATGTCTTTCATTATCTGGAATAAAAAATATGTCTTTCCTGCTCTTCTCGGGCCTATTATGGAGATGACTTTCTCTTTCACTATTTTTATATCTAAATCTCTTTTCACGATTATTAGATTTCTTACTTTTTCTGTAGTTTTTATATAGAAATTTTCCAAAAATTCTTTACTCATATTTATACAGTTGTAGAACAAATTTTATAAATTTTTTATTCAATCACTGAATTATTTTCAAAAACTTAACAATCATTTTCACAATGATATTTTTCAAATAATTTTCTAGCTTTTCGTGGCATTATTGCTTCATTGTTATTTTTTACAACAAAGAATTCGAACATAAGCTACCCTATAGCAATGAACTAATATGGTCCTTGATGAACAGGAAGTTATACCTATACAATGGTGTGTAGAAAAGTCTTGACAACTAAACACAGTCTCTCCCATTGCCTCTCAAGGCTAATTACCCTTCCCGGCACTAATACATGCACCTATAATATTAAAAAGTAAGGAAAAAAGCGTAAAGGCAAGAGTAATAAGAAGCTGTATAAGTTATCTCCTTACAAATATTCTATATTTTTCATCTTCGCCTTTTATTTCCATTAAAATTCTTTTAGTTATAAGCTCTTTTGGATCTGGTAAAAGCTTAACACGTGCTTTTATGTCTTCAAAGCTTTTGAAAGGTTGTTTTTTTCTTTCTTCAAGAATTTCCCACATATGTTTTTTTCCTATTCCAGGAAGAAGCTCTAACTGATGAAGTCTTACAGTTAAAGGTTGTGCTTTATTAAAAAATTCTACAAATCTTTCTTCGTTTTCTTCAACAATTCTTTTTATAATTTCTTCAAGCTCTGATTTTGCAAAAGCAGTTAGCTTTTCATAATTTATTCTTCTTTTTATATGATCTATTTCTTCTCTTTTTCCAGGGCCTATATAAACTTTATCTCCGGGCTTTAAAACTACGCCTTCTCGAGGAACAACTTCAAGAAGAGTAAAAAAACTAGTACCTATAACTTGTGCTATTGGTTCAGGTTTTCCATATCCGTAGCCTCTTGGAAGAAAATCTAAAACTATAGCATACTCGTCTTTCATTTAAAACACCTTGATTTTAATTTATTATTGTAAATATTTTTTTATTATTTCAAGAATTTTGTTAATTTCTTCTTCCTTTAAAGAAAACTTTTCTGCTGCTAAAATTGTTCTTATTTCATCCTTTGTTTGCGGAAGTATATCTACTATTTGTACTAAAATTTCTTCACTTAATTTTACAACATTTGAAATTTCTTCAGCTAATTTTAAAGCTTTATCCTTTGAAAGTTTTGTAAATTTTTTTAAATGCTCTATAGCAAGTTTTTGTTCATAGGAAATTTCAGCGCTCTTTTCTTTTTTAACCATGATTTCTTTTGCTACAGCCATAGGAATAGGTTTTGCCTCTATTACTTTCATACCTCTCACCACTTAAAAATTACACTTTCAAATACTTATAAATATTCTTTTAGAAAAAACTTTTATATAGTTAACAATTGTTAATTTTACATATGAGAAAAATAAGAACGCCTTGCGAAATAATAATGTGGGATATTGTACCGGCTATAAGAAAAGAACTTGCATACGTGCTTGTAAAAGATTATGGATTTTCACAAAAAGAAGTTGCATATTTATTAGGAGTAAGCGAAGCGGCTGTATCGCAATATATGAAGAAAAAACGCGGAAATAAAACAAAACTTGACAAAAAAGATATGGAAAAAATAAAAGAAATAGCCAAAAAAATAGCTACAAAACAAACAGAAAGTGCTGTAATTAAAAGTATTTGTGAAATTTGTAAAGTTGTTTATTTCAAGAAAATTAAAAATAGGTGTAGTATATGAAAGTATATTTGGACAATGCTGCTACAACGCCTATAGATAAAGAGGTTCTCGAAGCTATGCTCCCTTATTTAACAGAAAAATTTGGAAATGCTTCTTCTCTTCATGCATGGGGAAGAGAAGCAAGAGAAGCTGTAGAAAAAGCTCGAGAAATAATAGCAAAAAAGCTTAATGTTACTTCTAATGAAGTAATTTTCACTTCTGGTGGAACTGAAAGTAATAATTTTGCTTTAAAAGGCATAGCATTTGCGAACAAAGATAAAGGAAAGCATATAATTACACAAAAAACCGAACATCCTTGTGTATTAGAAACATGTAAATGGCTTGAAAGCATAGGCTTTGAAGTAACTTATTTAGATGTAGATAAATACGGAATGGTTTCTCCTGAAGATGTTGAAAAAGCTATAAAAAAAGAAACAATACTTGTTTCTATAATGCATGCAAATAATGAAATAGGAACTATCCAGCCAATAGAAGAAATAGCGAAAATTTGTAAAGATTATGGAGTTTATTTTCATACCGATGCATGTCAAAGCTTTACTAAAGAGCCGTTAGATGCTAAAAAAATAGGAGTTGATCTTATAACAATAAGTTCTCACAAAATCTACGGCCCAAAAGGTGTTGGAGCTTTAATAGTAAGAGAAGGTGTTAAAATAGCTCCGATAATGCACGGAGGTGGGCATGAGTTTGGAAAAAGAAGCGGAACAGAAAATGTTGCTGGTATAGTTGGTTTTGGAAAAGCTGTAGAAATAGCAAAAGAAGAACATGCAAAGCATATGAGAAAACTTAGAGACATTATTATTAAACGTGTGTTAGAGGAAATTCCAAAAGTAAGACTTAATGGACATCCTGAAAAACGTTTGTGTAATAATGCTAATTTTACATTTTATGGAATAGAAGGAGAAGCATTAGTAATGCGATTAGATGCTCGAGGAATAGCCTGCTCAACAGGTTCTGCATGTTCTTCTCATAAACTTCAGCCAAGCCATGTTTTGCTTGCTATTGGATTAAAGCCAGAAGAAGCTCATGGAAGTCTTCGTTTTTCTACCGGAAAGCAAAATACAGAAGAGCAAATAAATTATGCTATAGATGTGCTTAAAGAAGAAGTTGAAAATTTAAGAAAAATCAGTGGAATTGTATAGAAAACGTAAAATTTTTAAACTTAGCTTAACAATTGTTAAGTGTATGAAGGTTGTGAAAAGTATAATCGAATTAATAGGCAATACGCTAATGATAAAGCTTGATAAATTTACTCAAGAAGATGAAGCAGAAATATATGCAAAACTT
>DQVX01000030.1 GCA_015661515.1 Nanobdellota archaeon | reverse complement strand
TCTGCTCAATGCTCTTCCAAGATCTCTGTCAGCAAGACCTTTGAGAATTATCTCCTTTCCAAAAACCTCTCTCAAGCTCCTGTGAGTTCTGGGAGGAGCTATGCCGTTAAACGCGAGAATCGCCTAAGCTGCGTGAAACATCGCGTAATAAGCGCAGTTCACGGCAGTTCTTAACCTTGAATGCTCAAGTGCAAGTTTTGACACCTTCCTTCAGCACGTTGTGAATAAATGGATTTCCAGCTTTCAGTCTGTATTCAAATTCATCCTTTGTTAAGAAAATCGTTGTGATAAAAGTTCTGAATTTCAAAGGAAAAGGTTACAGCATAATGTTTTCTATATGTGTGGATATGCCTAATATCATCAAATGAACTCCCCACAATCATATATTGGAAAAGCTTTATTAAATGCGAGTGGCGCCGGGGCTGGGAATTTCTCTAAATAGTTTAAAGAGCGTAGCTTTCTTGTTTCGAACCCAGGCGGCTTCGTAGAGAGCTTGTTAAAAGCTCTCTCTTACGGCCACGTGCTCTCCAGGCACGCGCCCTACCACTAGGCGACCCCGGCCTAAAAAGAAAATAGCAAGAAATAAAATAAAAATCTTTATTTAACTCTTACTGCATATTTTCCAGGTGCTGTAATTCCTGCAGCTTTAGCAAGTTCTGAGTCGGAATCAAAAACAACAAGTACACCTTTCCAAGATTTTGTTACTTCATTTGTTTTACATACTGGACAAAAATCACTTTTCAATATTCTTTTACAAATTTTACATACAAATTCACTCATTTTTCTTCCTCTCCCTTTCTATCCATTGAAGTGCTCCCAACCAAGGTTGACGCATTGTAAGAGCTATTTTACTTTCTTTTTTAAAGCTTATAGATATAACTCTTGCCCTAACTTTATCACCTTCTTTTATAGTTTTTTTGCTATTTCTTCCTACAAGCATTGAGTTTTTTTCATCATAGCTAACATAATCGTCCATTATTTGAGATATATGCACAAATCCATCTATAGCTCCTATTCTTATAAAAATTCCAAACTCTGTAACATCAACTACTTCTCCTTCTACTACTTCTTTTTCCACAGGTTTCCATGCTAAAACTCTAAATTTACATGGGAAATGCACACCAGGATCTTCGGGATATACTTTTCCTTCTCCTATTTCTAATATCTCATCCACAGCTAAAAATACACCTATTTTTGGGTCTATTAATCCTTCAAATGTCTCTGAAATACTTTCGCTTACAGCTTCTTCTATATCTTTTTCAAGTTTTTCAGGAGAAACTCTTACTTCTTTTTCAAGCGTAACTAACCAATACATGGTAGAAAAGTTAAGAATAGAAATTTATAAATGTTTCTTATAAATTTAATTTTAATGAGTGAAATAGAGTTTTTAATAAGAATGCTTCTTGCAGTAATTTTAGGTGGTATTATAGGATATGAAAGAGAAATTAATCATAAGCCTGCAGGATTAAGAACGCATATGCTTGTATGTTTAGGTTCTTGTATTTTTATGATAGTATCAATGAAATTTGATGTAGATCCTGCAAGAGTTGCTGCAGGTGTTGTTTCAGGAATAGGATTTATAGGAGCAGGTACAATAATAGCTGAGAAGCAAAAAGAAAAAGAAATAGTTCATGGTATAACTACGGCTGCTGGACTATGGGCTACAGCAGGAATAGGGCTTTTAGTTGGCATAGGAGAATATTTTCTTGCTGTTACAGCAGCTTTAATAGTTGCTTGTATTCTTTGGTTAAGAATAACTAAAAAAAGATTTTCTTTCCGCGAAGTAGTAAACAAGGTTTAAAAGTATTTAATTCCTATGAAAAAGTAGCATGAAAATAGGCCTTGCTGCACTTTCAAAAGAAAAAATAGAAAAAATAATGGAGGAATTAAAAAACTTAGGAGTAGAAGCTTTGCCTATCAATGCAAGTGAAATTATTTTATATGCAGGAAAAGGTATAGGAGCTTTTTATCGTGGTGTAAACTTTTTTGATTTAGACGGAATAGTTATATTTCCAGAAATAAGGCAGTTTGAATTTTTTTATAAGCTATTAAGAATATGCGAAGATTTTATTCCTGTTTCTATACCTTCTGACAAGTTTTTATTCTTTTATAATAGAGCTCTTCTCCAAAGATTTTTGAGTATGAATGGCATACCAGTAAGAAAAATATATATTTTTTCAGAAGTAACAGCAGCTAATATTGTGCTTAAGAAACTAAAACTTCCTGTAATTTTACAATTTACAGATGGTAAAAGAATTCTTGTGAGAAATGAAGAAACTTTTAGAGATATAATATCAAATACAGAAACAAATACAGTTATAACAGCAGAAAAGCCTGTGAATCCTTCTCATATTATTAAAGCTATAGTAGTTGGAGAAGAAGTAATAGCATATGAAAAAAGTGATAATGAAATAAAAAGCATTCAAGCGTCTAAGGAAATAATTGATCTATCACTTAAAATAAAAAATTTATTTTCTTCGTATTTTCTAAAAATTACTTTTGTTCCTTATAAAAAATCATATTTTGTTAATGAAGTTTCCTTTGATTTAGAAATTGAAAGTTTTGAAAAAATTACTGGAAAAAATATAGCAAAAATGCTTGCTGAAAATATAATAAAAGAAATTAAAGAAGGGAAAAAGCATATTGTTAAGCAATCCATAGGAAAAAGCTTTGAAGGAATTGTAAGGTGGTTAAGTGAAATTGGCATTATTAGGTCCTGAAAAAAAAGATTATAGTGATTTAAGATTATTAAAAGAAGCTAAGCAAGTTTTTGATACAGTTACTTATTTTCCACTTCAAAAAATAATAATTGAATTTAATGAAGAGTTAAATATTTTCTATCGTGGGAAAGATATAACTGAATATGATGTAATTCTTCCAAGAATTCCAAGTAATTATATGGAAATAGGTTATACTGTTTTAAAATTCCTTAAAAGTGTGGGATGCAAACTAACTATAACTCCAGAATCTGTAATATATACTCATAATAAATTTTTGACTTTAATAATGTTAGCAAAAAATTTTGTGCCTGTACCTTCTACATATCTTTCTTTAAAAAGAAGTCCTTTAGAAATGATTCTTGAAAAAATAGATTATCCTGTAGTTCTTAAAATACTTTATGGATGTCAAGGAAAAGGTGTAATGTTTGCGGACTCGAAACAATCTGCTATAAGTATAATGGATACACTTGAAACATTTAAACAGCCTGTTTTTGTTGAAGAATATATAGAAAATCCTGGTGAAGATATAAGGGCTTTAGTTGTTGGAGATAAAGTAGTAGCAAGTATGAAAAGAAAAGCAAAAAAAGGTGAAAGAAGAGCAAACATAGGTGTTGGAGGAGTTGGAGAAAAATATGAGCTTACTGAAGAAGAAAAAGAGCTTGCAATAAAAGCAGCTAAAGTACTAGGTATGGGAATAGCCGGTGTTGATATGCTTAAGGAAAAAAATAAAAATCCTGTAATTATAGAAGTTAATGTTTATCCAGGATTTAAAGGACTTGAAAATGCTACAGGTAAAAATGTTGCAAAAGAAATTATAGAATATGCTTATTCTATAGCAACTGAAGAAATAAAAGGTTTTTAAATATAATAATTTTAAAAATTTAAAAAACAAGGGTGTTAGTATGGGATTTAGTATAAAAGTTGAAAATGTTGTTGCTTCTGCAACATTGAAAGTAGATATACCACTTGAAAAAGTTGTAAAGAGCGTAGAAGGTGTTGAATACGAGCCAGAGCAGTTTCCAGGAGTAGTTCTAAGACTTAAGCAGCCAAAAACAGCATGTCTTATATTTTCTTCAGGTAAACTTGTATGCACAGGGGCTAAATCACCAAAAGAAACAAAAGAAGCTGTAGCAAATGTTGTAAAAATTTTAAGAAAAATAGGCATAAAAGTTCCAGATAATTATGAAATAGATATACAGAATATAGTAGCCTCTGCAAAACTTAACAGAAAACTTAATTTAGATCACATAGCTTTTGAGTTAGAAAATGCAGAATATGAGCCAGAGCAGTTTCCAGGGCTTGTGTATAGAATAGACGAGCCAAGAGTAGCTTTTCTGTTGTTTTCTTCAGGAAAAATAGTATGCACAGGGGCTAAAACAATAGCAGATATAAGAAGAGCTGTAGAAAAACTTGACAAAAGATTAAAAGAGCTTGGTGCCTAAATTTTTATTTTTTATTATTTTACAGTTACACTTTTTGCAAGATTTCTTGGTCTATCAGGGTTATATCCTTTAAGTTTAGCTATTTGATAAGCTAAGTATTGAATTGGAATTATGTTTGCAATGGCTGTAGCTTCTTTCAAATTAGGAACTTTTATCCAATAATCAAATACTTTATTATTTTCTGGAGAAACACCTATAACAAATGCACCTCTTGCTTTTACTTCTTGAGCGTTGCTTATTATTTCTTTATATGTTTCATCTTTTGGCGCAAAAACTATACAAGGAGTATCTTTTTCTATAAGAGCTATTGTACCATGCTTTAGAAAACCTCCTGAAAAACCTTCTGCGTGAATATATGTAACTTCTTTTATTTTAAGAGCTGCTTCTAAAGCAAGTGCATAAGAAACGCCTCTACCTAAGCAGAAAATATGTTCTTTATCTTTAAGCTTTTTTGCAAGTTCTTCAATAGATTTTTTATTTTCAGGAGAAAGTATTGTTTCAATAGCTTTTGCAGCTTCAATAATTTTTTCTTTTCCTTCATTATATTTACCTGCAAGTGTATATGCTAAAAGTGTGAGCAAAGCTAATTGTGAAGTGAAAGTTTTTGTTGAAACCACACATATCTCTGGGCCTGCTTGCATTGGCAAAAGATAATCACTTATTCTTGCTAATGTCGAGCTTATGACATTTGTAATTGCAAGTATTTTTGCATGTTTTTCTTTAGCTTTTTTAACAGCATCTAATACATCTGCTGTTTCTCCACTTTGTGATACAGCAACAATTAGAGTTCTTGGAGTAAGAAAATGCTTGTAATATCCAAACTCAGATGCGTCAACAACATTTACGTGCTTTTTTGCAATTTTTGAAAATATATAAGAGCTTACAAGGCATGCATAATATGAAGAACCAGAACCTATGAAAAACACACCAAAAGCATTATCAATAAGTTTTGTTATTTTTTCTATTTTTTCTTTTTCATGAGACACAGCTCTTATTATAGTTTCTTTTTGTTCAAAAATTTCTTTTTCCATGTAATATTCATATCCATTTTTTTCTGCTTGTTCTAATTTCCAATCTACTTTTATTGGTTTTCTATATTTTTCTTTCCCATGAATATCAAAAATTTTAGGGTGAGTGTTTACATATCCTATTTCATAATCTTCAAGGAAAATTATATTATTCGTGTGATCTATAAAAGCTACAGGATCGCTTGCTACAAAAAATCCATGATCAGCTATACCTATGCATAGAGGAGAATCTTTTTTTGCAAAATAAATTGCATGATCATCTTTATGTATAACAAGAATAGCATAACTACCTTCTAGTTTTTTAACAGTTTCTTTAAGAGCTTTTTCTAAATTATAACCTTTTTCTAAAAATTCTTCTAAAAGATGTGCTATAACTTCTGTATCAGTGTCTGAAAGAAATTCATGTCCTTTTTCTTCTAATTCTTTTCTAAGTTCATGATAGTTTTCTATTATTCCATTATGCACAACTGCTATATGCTTTTTACAACAAAAATGAGGATGTGCATTTATTTCGCTTACATTTCCATGTGTTGCCCATCGAGTATGAGCAATTGCAACCATGCTTTTTGGAAAAGTGTATTCAGCATCTCCAATTGCTCCAACACATTTTTTAGAAAATATTTCATTTCCATTTTTAATTGCAATTCCCCAAGAATCATATCCTCGGTATTCAAGCCTTTTCAATCCTTTAAAAACAAGTTCTGAAGCATTTTCATTTCCTATATATCCTATTATCCCGCACATCGATTTTAAAATTGTAAAAAAATATTTTTAAATATTACCCAAAAAATATTTTTAATAATAAAAAATATTTTGAGGTAATTAGTATGTATTTGCTTAAAGAGATTCAAGGGAGAAAATTTATAAAAAAAGTAAAAATATTTGAAAATCCTGAAAGGCTTAGAAATATTTTTCATCCTTTGAGATGGAAAATTCTTATGCTTTTGGCCGAGAAACCAATGCATGCGCTTGAAATAGCAAAAGCTCTTAAGGAGCATGAACAAAAAATTTACTATCATTTAAAACAATTAGAAAATAGTGGACTTGTGAAAATAGTTAAAAATGTTCATATTCGTGGGACTTTAGCTAAAATCTATGCCCCTTCTGCACATGCTTTTGCTTTTGAGTTGCCTGGAAATGAAATAGCTGTAGATTTTCCAGTTAAAAAAAGAAGTGAGAATGTGCTTAAGTTTTTATTTCCACATATTATTTCAGGTAAATTTAATGGAGCAATAGTAGTTGGTTCACCAGATCCTCATGGTCCATATCAAGTTAGAGCAAGAGATGGGCATTATGCAGTGCAATTAGCTTATTGGCTTGGGCAATTTGCAGAAGCAAATGATTTTATAGTTAAATTAGATGTGGATGTAAAAGCTGAAAAGAGTTGGGATGAAAATTTAATTGTTGTAGGAGGAATACTTACAAATGTTATTACAGCTGAAATTAATAGCTATCTTCCAGTAAAATTTTGTGAGAAATCTTTTCCATTTAGAAAAATAATTTCTGAAATTACAGGAAAAACTTATGATGATGAAAAGTGTGGAGTAATAGCAAAAATACCAAACCCTTATTGTAAAGAAAAATCAATAATATTGCTTGCTGGAGTGCGCAATATAGGAACTAAAGCTTCTATTTTGGCTCTTACAAAATTTAGTGATAAAGTGCTTAGAGATTATGAAGGCGAAGATACATGGGCAAGAATTGTAAAAGGCCTTGATTTAGATGGAGATGGAAAAATAGATAGTATTGAAATTTTAGAGTAAGATTATTATTTAACAATAACTTCATGAAAGCTTATTTCTACAGCTTTCATAGGGCATTTGTAAGGTATTATTCTTATTGTTGTAAAGTTTGGAATTACATTTAATAAATAAACATACTCTTTTTCGCCTGGCTCTAAAACAGGAATAGAAATATTAACTCCATTTATATATTTTGCTTTATGATAAGTTTTATTAGTTATAATTATTTTATCTATTTTTACTGAAACAGTTCCTGCGGCTCCTAATTCAAGTAATAGTTTTCTAGTTTTTTCATCATATTCAGCTTTATATACCCCTATATTAACATAGCTACATTCTATTCCTGCATGTTCTGCTGTTTTTCTCGCTTCTGAAGTTATAAACGATTTACTCCAGCTGGAAATAGCTATAGCTAGAGCTATTGTTATTCCAATAACAAATACAGCTCCTAAAAGAGGTGAAATACCTTTCATGATATCACCTTTACATTTTCAGCTTCTATTATTATAAAATCTGAATAACTTTTTAATGTAAATACTATATCGAACTCTAATTCCTTTGTGCTAATATGAGCTATTACTCTTCCATAAGGAAGTTTTTCTCCTATTTGTTCTGCTTTTATATACCCTTTACCAGTTTCTATTTCATTAAATTTTATTACAACTTCTGGAGAAAGCACGGCATTTTCTCTAATAACTTTTATCTCAGAGATTATTTTACTTAAATTTATATCAACAAAATTTGTCTCATTTCCTAGCTTTGTGAAATTAACAACTAAATAAGAGTTACTCATTCTTATTACATTTCCTAAATCCTCTACTTTTACATCTCTTCCAGAAGTTATAATAACATTTCCTATTTTTCTCATTGTTCCTGGAGAAACAAGCTTTGCTTCTGTTTCTAAAATATATTCTATAGTGTTAGTTTCATTATCTATTATATATTTTCCTCTTGAGAAATCTAAAGTTATTACTCTTGTAGCATATTTACCTTCTTTAGCAACATCTTGAATAACTTTATCGAGTTGAAGCAAAAAGCTTTGAGCTTGTTCAAATGCAGCTTTATCTTTCATTTGCTCTATAATAGGGCTTAATATATTCATAGCAAGTACTATTCCCACAATAGCTATTCCTGTATATAGCACTCCTGAAAGTAAAGGAGAGAGAGCTTTCATAAAGTTATATTTGCTTTAGCACCAATTTAAATTTAATGTTTTCCCAACAAATCTATTTTTTCCATCTATAAGCAAAATTATGCAACTACAAAAATTTGTTTTATATTTATGATAAGCACAAATATCGCTTTGCTCTAAATTAATTGTAATGCTAACATTATTTCCTATCTCAATTGTATGCTCATTTATTTCTAATTTTGAAATTTGTTGCGAAACAGTAGTTTTAGAGGAAATAGAATAATTTAAAGGCGAATCGAAAAATGACATTACCAAAATATTTGAGGTTTGATTTTTGTATTCGCATAAACAAAAAACTTGTGCTTCCATTCCATATGTTTTTGCTAAAAAAGTTGAAAAATCAAAAGCTAATATCATGTTTTTTATAAGCATTGTTTTATTGTTTTCAAAACTCTCTGCTAAAATTTTTGAAACTAAAAATTCTAATTTTTCAAGTATTGCTGTTTCTCTTTCAAAAGAATACAATATTTCAGTTTGAATTTTCTTTATGTTAAAATTGTAAATAGAAACAAGTATAATAATAATTAACGCTGCTGCTATCAAAAACCACTGACCTTTAGACGAGTACATATACATACTTCACCTCTTCAATGAAATAAGGAAACATTACAGAAACTTTTTGCGAGGAAATTTGAAAAGCTGTTTTATTTTCATAAGAAAGTTTTAAAATCAAATAAAGCTCTTTATTACCGGATTTTTCTATTTTTAGTTGATTGTTTCCTGACTTTACTTTTTCTGTAATATCTATTCCATAAATTTCAGAAGCTATAAAAGAATAAATAAGCTTTGAGTTTAAAGTAATATTAATTTTTTGTTGCTGTGGAGAAAGTAAATCAAATGTTATGCTATTTACTTTTTCTTTATCCACGTAAAAATCAATGATTTTTTCAGAAGTGTTTATAATATAACAGCTTATATTACTTGTTTCTAAGAAAATATCAAAATCCCATGGAATAGCTTTTGAAATGTAAAAGCTTATTTCTGAAATGTTATTTTGTTTAATAGAGTTATCAACAATACCAGAAGTTAAAATAGATTTAAGAGCATAATAAGTTGTAGTATATTTTGTTTCTTCTAAATTAATGCTTGGTTTTGGAAGAAGTAAAACTACAAATGAGAAAATTAAAAAAGTTGCTATACAACTTTCAATTGTTCTTATTGCGCCTTTCATTTCCACACCCATAGCTCGAGCTTTGTTGTATTTAATATGCCTTGATTAAAAATAAGCATATAAAGCTCTTTTCTGTAGATATCTGTTAATAAAGGTATTGGCTCTCCAAAAGTTAAATTTTCTATTTCTATTCTATAATTGAAATTTTCAAGGCTTATTCCTTGTGAAGAAAGCTTTTGATAAGAAATAGGGTTATAAATTATATAAGGCATAAGTTTACATGTATAATTAAAAGCTTTACTTTCGTTAATAGCAAGCGTATAATTTCCCTTTATGAAATATATCTCGAATTTTTCTACATTTTCCAAAGCAATAGCTATACTTTGGTTAAAGTTGTTTTTTAGACTTACATTTAAGTTATTTCCTATAAAAGCAATTCCTATTGAAGAATTGTATAAAGCTGTTAAATTTGAAAGTTTTGCAATGCTTGTAAGCGAAGAGCAATTATATAGAGTATTTCCTATATAGCATTTTTCAAAAAATTTTAGATTTAAAGTAATATTTTTTGGTTGAGAAAAAAACCATATTCGTGGAGAAAAAGAGTCAACAGAAAGATTTAAATTATCAAAAACAACTTTTGCTTGCGTGCTATCACTTTTTCTCTCTATTATCTGCGTTGTTGTTAAATTAACAGGCTCTATTAAAAATTCTTTTTGTTTATATTTCATTTCTATAATGTGTGTGGAGTTATATGTTATATTCAAATCTCCATTACCTAAGGAATTTTCAGTAATCCATGCATCTCCTTCAGGATATATAACACTTTCATTTACTTCTACAACTTTTATTCTTTCACACCAATTTACAAGCATTCTTAAATTTCCATTTTCATAGCTAACTAATTGCAAATTATTTGTTGAATTTAGCACTGAGATATTTGTTAAGTTTTTAACTTTAAATTCGCAAGGATAATTTTGAACGCATATTTCTGGAGTAGCAACTTTATACACATTTACTTTTATGCTAATTTTTTCAAGTTCTTTTTCTAATTCCTCTAAAGCAGAAGCTATTATTTTTTCTTTAGGAAATTCTATGCTCATGGATTGCTTTACATAGCTTATTGCTAAAATAAAACCAAAAAGAAAAATTATTAAGCCCAACACCCAGTCTAAATGAGCAGAACCTTTCATGCAGAGCACCAATAATTATATGATTTCAAAGTAATATTTATTTTATCTCGATTTCTCCTAATTCTTTTCCTATTTCAACAAACGCCCATGCCCAGATTATACATTCAAAAGCTCTTATTAAATCATTGTTTTCTAAAAAATATTCACAATCTTTAATATAAGCCTGTGCATTTTCCTTTATCCATTTTCCTTTTTCTGAGCAAGCTTTTAAATTAAGCTTTTTTATTCTTATCAGCCATTTTTCTGTTTCACTTCTAAGCTCTTTTTCTATCATTTCCACACCTTAAAAGTTCTAAAAATTCTTTTTCAGCAAAATGAAGTTTTCCGGGAATGATTATAACGCAAGGAGAAGGAAAATTTTTAATTTCCTTAGCTTTACAAAATAGAATTTTTTCATTTTCTCTTCCTAAATTGCTTGCTACAATTATATCTGTATCTTCGGTGATTATATTTTTACTTAAAAGAATTTTTAGCCCTTGCTCACCACTCATTCCTATATCCAAAAGCAAAAGCGTATGTAAACCATGTTGTTTATTAAATTCTATTGTTTTTGCTACATTTTCAACTTGCCCACTCCAAGGTATTGTTGCTGTTTTTCCAAATTTGTATATTTGTAATCCACATGAAGCAATAGCAGAAATAATAGAAGGAGCATGAATTATTTTTACTTTTATTCCTTTTCTTAAAGCTTGATCAACAATTGCTATATGAGTTGTAGCAACTAATGGATCGCCAGGCACAAATAAAGCTGTGTTATAATCTTTAATTTCATTTATCCAAATATCTAAATTTTCTTCAAGATCGCTTCTTTCCAAAATTTTTATTTCTTTACCTATAAGCTTTTCAATATTTTTTATATCTCCTTTCCAATCACTTGTATAAAGCTCGGCGTAACATTTTTCACATTTTTTTCCTGCTTCAATACCTTTTAGCGTAATATCTTTTTCATCAAAACCTAAGCCTATTAGGTAAAGCATGAAATAAATAGTTGCTTTAAGCATTATAAGTTTAAATGCTTAAAGGTGCTTGAAATGTATGATATAATAGGTTCAAGGGAAAAAGCAGTAGCTATAATTGAAAAAGGAGATAAAAAATTTGCAGAAGAAATAATGAAAAAACATAAAAATGTGAAAAGTGTTTTAAAAAAAGTTTCTAAGAGAAAAGGGGAATATAGGCTTTATGAACTAAAGCTTTTATTAGGAGATGAAAATACTGAAGTTGTACATAAAGAATATGGAATTCGTTTAAAGTTAGATCCCAAAAAAGTTTATTTCTCGCCAAGAGAAGCTACAGAAAGACAAAGGATTGCAGAAATGGTAAAAAAAGGTGAGAAAATACTTGTAATGTTTGCTGGTGTAGCACCTTATGCTATAGCTATTGCAAAAAAAGTTGATTGTAAAATCACATGCATAGAAATTAATCCTATTGCATGTAAATATGCTGTTGAAAATATTAAAATTAATAAAGTTGAAGAAAAAGTTAAAATAATTTGTGGTGATGTAAGAGAAGAATGTGAAAAAATTAAAGAAAAATTTGATAGAATTATAATGCCACTTCCTGAAAGTGCATGGAAATTTCTCAAATATGCTTTTAAATTATCAAAAGAACGAAGCATAATTCATTTATATGCTATTTCTTCAGAAAATACAATGTTTAAAGATGCTGAAGAAAAAGTGCTTAAAGAAGCAGAAAAGCAAGGCGTGGAAATAAAAATTATAAATAGACAAAAAGTATTGCCATATGCTCCTAAAAAATGGAAAGTTAGAATAGATATCGAGGTTATACATTTAAATTAAGAAAAATAAATTAAATTTATGAAAGCTCTTTCGCCGATTATTGGAATAGTGCTTTTAGTTGGAATATCTTTAGGTATATTTATGATTCTTTTTGAATGGAGCACTTCTTATGTTGAATCTTCTCAAGAAAAATCAGAATCAAAACTTTCTGAAAGCTTTGAATGTATGAATGCGTATATAAAAATAGATTATGTTATTTATAATGCTACTTCTGGCAATTTTTCAATAGTTTTAGAAAACCGAGGTAGTGTTGATTTTGAAAAAATTATATTTTCATTCATAAAAGATATAGAGGTAAAAGAATACGAAGTAAATGAAGTTCTTAAAAAAGGTGAGAAAAAAGTGTATGAAATAAACTTAAATAAAGCATGCGATATAAAATTAATTCGAGTATCAACTCAATGCTCTAATGCAAAAGATGAAATAGATAGAAAAGAAATAACATTTTTAGGGTGTTAATATGTATTCAGAAAAGATTAACAACATATTAAAAAAATTGGGAATAGAAATAGGAGATAAAATTATTGTTGAGAAAAATGGAAAAGAATATAAAGGTATTTTAATGCCACGCACATTTTATAATCCAGAAATTCTTGTACTTAAATTAGAAAATGGTTATAACATAGGCATTGCATGGGATGAAAATATAAAAATAAAGCTTGTAAGCAAATTTGAAAAGCCCTGTAAAAAACCTGAGGAAAAAGCAGAATGTAAAAACGAAAATGCAATAAGCATTCTTCTTACAGGCGGAACTATTGCAAGTAAAGTTGATTATAGAACAGGCGGTGTTACTCCTATTATGGATGCAAACGAGCTTATAGGAGCTATTCCTGAAATAAAAGACATTTCTGAAATAAAATCTCGCGTAATAATGCAAGTTTTTTCAGAAAATATGAATTTTGATTGTTATGAAAAAATGATAAAAGAAATAGAAAAAGAAATAAAACAAGGATGTGAAGGCATTATAATAGCACATGGAACAGATACAATGCATTATTCTTCTGCTGCAATAAGTTTTGCTTTTCAAAATCTTGGAATACCTTTAATTTTTGTAGGTGCTCAGCGTTCAAGCGATCGTGGTTCAAGTGATGCAGCAATAAATTTAATTTCTGCTTGTATTTTTGCAAAACATAGCAATGTTTCAGGAGTTTTTGTTTGTATGCACGAAAGTATTAGCGATTATACTTGTGCAATACATTTAGGTACAAGAGTAAGAAAGCTTCATACTTCAAGAAGAGATGCTTTTAAAACAGTAAATGCAAAACCTGTTGCAAGAGTTTTTTGGAGAGAGAAAAAAATAGAGTGGATTGAAAAAGATTGTGTTAAAGAAAAGAACAAAGAAAGGGAGCTTAAAATTTATCCAAAATTTGAAAGAAAAGTAGCGCTTATTAAAATTCATCCAGGATTCAATCCTGAGCTTATAGAGTTTCTTTTAGAAAAAGGATATAAAGGAATTGTGTTAGAGGGCACAGGATTAGGGCATGCACCTGATTATACTTTTGATGCTATAAAACAAGCCTGTGAACAAGCTATAGTTTGCATGACTTCGCAATGTATTTTTGGAAGAATAAATATGAAAGTTTATTCAACTGGAAGAGATTTGCTAAAGTTTGGTGTTATACCATGTGAAATGCTTCCTGAAGTAGCTTTTATAAAACTTTCATGGGCTTTGGGGAATTTTACTGAGCAAGAAGCTAAAGAAATAATGCAAAAGAACATTGCAGGAGAAATTGTTGAAAGAATTTTGTAAAGTGAGAAGCATGAAACTTATACTTGATTTAGGATGTGGAAATAGAAAATATAAACCAAAAAATGGAGAAAAGGTAATAGGAGTTGATATAAATAAAGATTCTCAGGCAGATGTTATTTGGGATTTAAATAGGTTTCCATATCCATTCAAGGATGAAAGTGTTGATATTGTTTATATGTCGCATGTTTTAGAGCATTTAGATGATCCTGAGCAATGTATTAAAGAAATATATAGAATTTTAAAAAAAGATGGGATATTTATATGCAAAGTACCGCATTATTCTTCTGCTTCTGCTGTCTCGGAAATAGAAGCCGTACTTATAAAAAAGAAACAAGCAAGTAACCATTAAAACTTTATTTATATCTTTCAACATACCTGATATCATGAGCGGAGAAATTGATTATCAGAAAATAGGTTTTAAGTGTGGATTAGAAATACATAATCGTTTGGCTGTAAAGCATAAGCTATTTTGCAAATGCCCTGCAAGATTTTCAAAACAGGAAAAGCCATCTTTTACAGTTTTCCGCAAGCTTAGGGCTGTGCCTGGTGAAACTGGAGAAATAGATGTTGCTGCAGAATTTGAGTTTCTTAGGGATAGAGATTATATTTACTATGTTTATGAAGATACTTGCTGTTTAGTAGAGCTTGATGAAGAGCCACCACATGAAATTAATAAAGAAGCTCTTTTTGTAGCTTTGCAAATTGCAAAAATGCTTAACTGCGAAATTCCTGAAGAAATTCATGTAATGCGAAAAATAATTATCGATGGTTCTAACACAAGTGGTTTTCAGAGAACAGCTATAGTAGGGCTAAATGGATATATAGAAACAAGCAAAGGAAAAGTAAGAATAAATACAGTTTGTTTAGAAGAAGAATCAGCAGGTATAGTTGAAAAAAATGAAAAGAAAGTAATATATCGCTTGGATAGATTAGGAATTCCACTTATAGAAATTTCAACAGCTCCTGATATAAAAGATCCAGAACATGCTAAAGAAGTAGCTGAAAAAATAGGTATGATTATAAGATCTACTGGAAAATCTCAACGAGGTATAGGGGTTACAAGACAGGATTTAAATGTTTCTATAACCCATGGAGCAAGAGTAGAAATTAAAGGCGTACAAGAATTAGAGCTTATTCCTAAGGTTTTAGAAAACGAAGTAAAAAGGCAGCTTGAAATTATAAAAAAAGGTGAAAAGCCAAAACCAGAAACAAGAGTAGCAAAGGAAAATGGGCTAACAGAGTTTATGCGACCTCTTTCAGGCGGAGAAAGAATGTATCCAGAGACAGATATTCCACCAATTAAAATCTCAAAAGAATTTATTGAAAGCATACCTATTCCTGAAACCTTAGAAAGTAAAGCTAAAAGATTTGAAAAAGTTATAGGTAAAGAGTTGGCAGAGCAAATAGTAAAAAGTGAATATTTACACGAATTTGAACAGTTATCTGCTAAATTCAATCCTAAACTAGTTGCAAGAACATTTACAGTAATTTTAAAAAGCCTAAAAAGAGACGGATATGATATTTCTAAATTATCAACTAAACATTTTGAAAAAACATTTGAATTCGTGGAAAAAGGAATTATAGCTAAAGAAAGCATAGAAGAGATTTTGAAAAAGCTTTGTGAAAATCCTGAAAAATCAATAGAAAAAATTATAGAAGAGTTAGGAATAAAAAGTATGGATGAGAAAGAGATAGAAAAAATTATTGACGAAATTTTTGAGAAATATCCGTATTTAAAAGAGCAGAAAAGATTTTCTGCAATAATGGGTGAGGCTATGAAAATTTTAAGAGGAAAAGTCGATGGCAAAATAGTTGCTGAAATTATAAAGAAAAAACTTTGTTTATAAAATCTTTAGTTCAACCATTTTTGGTTTTTTAGATTTTTCCCATATTTCTATTAACCTATTCCATTTTGCAAATCTTTCACTTCCTGAAACACTGCATTTAAGCAAAGGACATTGAGCAAAAAGGGCAAATTCTGCAATAAAATAATCTTCTGTTTCTCCTGATCTATGACTCGCAACAGGAATAATATTATGAGTTTTTGCTATTTCCACGCTTTTTAAAGCAAGAGAAACCAAGCCAACTTGATTAGGCTTTATTATTATTCCATTACATGCTTTCTTTTTTATACATAGCTTAACTCTTTTAGGATTTGTTGAAACTAAATCATCTCCACATATAATAACATTTTTTCCAAGTTTTTTAGTTAGTTCAGAGAAACATGAAAAATCTTTTTCATGAAACGGATCTTCTATGTATTTTATTTTATAGGTTTTGGCCAAATCTATTATTACATCAATAAATTCATTTTTTCTATATTTCTTACCGTTGAAAAAATAGTATCCTTTTTTGTAAAATTGAGTAGCAGCAACATCTATTCCTATACAAGCTTTGAAATTTTCTGAAATTTCAGAAACTATTTCAAGTGCTTTGAAATTATCTAATTTAGCTATTATAGCTCCTTCATCATTTTTTCCTAAATAACCATAAGTTTTTTTAATGTAATTTTTTAATTCCTTTAAAATTTCTATATTTGTTTCTACAGCTTCTTTTATGCTTTTTGCTTTTTTAGGAAAAACAAGAAATTCTTGTATATCTGTATAGCCCCCATGAGCTCCTCCTCCTAAAACATTGCTCAATGGAATAGGAAAATAAGTTTTATCAAAAAGCTCGCTATGGATAATAGATTTATACACAGCTTGAGAAATCGCTATTGCTAAAGCCCCACCTATTTTTTCAAATCTTTTTCCTCCAATTTTTTCAAGAATTCTATCTATTTCTTTTTCTTCTTTTCCTTCAATCTCGCTTTTTATTTTTTTAAATATTGCAAGAGATTTTGATGTTGAAAGCGAAACTGGTTCTAAGGAGCTTTTACTCGCACCGCTTGGAGCTATGCTAAAAAATTCGCCTTTTTCAGTTTTTATTATAACTTTTATTGTTTTTTCTCCTCTGGAATTGAAAACTTCTATTGCATTTATTGATTCTATCATATTTACTCCTCTAATTTCTTAGGCATTTTTCTTTTTACAGTTAATGGTATTACTCCTTTTTCAAATTCCATTTTTGCTATTTCTATTGGAGATTTTTTAAGTTCTTCTTTAGAAAGTTTAAGCAAAGGAGGAGCACCTAAAGATAATTGCAAAGCTCTTGCTCCTATAATTCTTGCTATTTCGAATCTTGTGTATCTCATAAAAAATCACCTGCAGATTTTATTAATTAATGAAGTATATAAATTTTTAAATATCAGTTGCTATTATAAAATTTTAATTTATGATAATAGAACCAATTAAAGGTATTTTAGTTTGTGAAGTAGTACCAGAAGAAAATATAGGTAAAAAATATATTAAACTTCCTGCTCAAAAAATAGGAAATGCAAAAATAGCTGTCTTAAAAGCTTTAATAGATCCTTATTCTAAAGAAATAGTTAAAACAGATTATGTAAAATTTGAAGTTAAGAAAGGAAATGAAGATTATGCGTATATTAATAAAGAATCCTTCGAAACTTTATGCGATTTATATCTTTCTGAAAACAATTACGAAAATGTTTATGCAATTTTTGAGTCTCCTGAAAAAATATGGGCACGATATCTGAGAGATAAGAAAAATACTTTTTCAAGAAAAATTGATGAAAAGATTATAGAAATGTTGAAAGACTTAGAATATGTATAAAAACAGAGTTTTATAAATTTCCTAAAGTTTTTTATTTTTAGGTGGAAAGAATGAATATAGCTGTTTTTAATGAGTTTTTTTCTCCTTATATTACTGGTGGCACTGAAATTTTTCTAAAAGAATTTTGCCGTTATTTAGAAAGGAAAGGTCATAAAATTACAGTAATTACATCTTATTTGGTTAAAGGTGAAACAGGATTTACTACATACAAAATAAAATCTTCTCCTATATGTATTAGCCATATGCAACAACTTCCAGGAATTACAACACCTTTTTTGCTATTTAATCACAAATTAGAAAAAAGGATAAAAGAAATTTTAGAAAAAGAAAAAATAGAAATAGCATATATTAACAACATTTATCACCTTTCTTTTTCTACAATTAGAGCCTGTTTAAGAAAAAATCTTCCATTAATTTTAGATGTTCATGATTATTGGCCTGTATGTTTTTCAAAAGATAAGTATTATTTGGGAAAGAAATTTTGTAAAACCCAAGACACGCTTAAGTGCTCTTTTTGTTTATTTACTAAATACAAATTTCCAGTATTTTTATTCTTTCCTTTTTTAAAAATTGAAAAAGAATGGAGAAAAAAATTTTTAGAAAAGCTAAAAACAATAATAGTACATTCAAAATTTGTTAAAAAAGTTTTACAAAGCACAGAAGAATTTAAAAATAAAGAAATTAATGTTATTCCATATCCTTTGCTGGTATCTTTTTCTAAAAGGATTAAAAAACCAAAAATAGAAAAAGAGCTTAGATTACTTTTTGTAGGAAGAGTAGAATTTAATAAAGGAGCAGATCTTTTACTAAAAATTGCGAAAAAACTTAAAAATAAGAAAATAAATTTTAGAATAGATGTAATTGGGCGCGGAAAATTGATGAAAAAACTCGATAAAAAAGAGCTAAATATACATGTTCACGGATTTCTGGGAAAAGAGAGATTTAAATATTTTGAAAAAGCTCATATTCTGCTTGCTCCTTCTCGTTGGCCAGAGCCTTTTGGTATTGTGGCTTTAGAAGCTGCTGCATATAAAACACCTGTTATAACACTTGAATTTTCTGGTGGATTAGCAGAAGTTGTAAAAGAAAATAAAATAGGACTACTTGCAAAAGAGAACAATCTTGAGGAAAAAATAACACTTTTAACTTCAAACTCATGGCTTTATAAAGAAATACAGAAAAATTGTGAAAAAATTCTGCCAAAATATTCAACAAAAAGAATTTTCAGAAAATATATGAAATTATTTAAAATTTGAAAAAATTTAAATATCTTAACTATAAACACTAAATACGGTGATGATATGGGAAGAATAAAAACAACAATGATAAAAAATTTAGGGAAAAAACTTCTTAAGAAATATCCAGATAAATTTACCACGGATTTTGAGCATAATAAAAAAGTTTTAAAAGAACTTGGTATATTTGAAAGTAAAAAAATAAGAAATAAAGTAGCTGGGTATATAGTTAGATTAAAGAAAAGACAAATTCTATAATTTGCATAATTACTCTTTTAAACACCTCAAAAATATCTTTACTATATTTTTCCTTTTTCTCGATATATTTGCTTAATGTTATTGAAAAATCTTTATATGAAATTTTTATTTGCGCAGGAGTAAAAAAAGAACAACTTATATTTATTAGTTTTGATTCGTTTGGTAAAAGAGTTGCTAAAATTTTTTCCCTATCGCTTTCTATTAAAATATTAATCCTTTTTCTCAAAAGATTTTTTATTTGAATTAAAATTACAGCTGTGTTATTTTCAAAACTTATGTTTTTTATATCAGCTTCAAATGGTATATACTCTGCTACAGCTATTTCCTTTTTTTCAATCGTGCCATGAATTGCGTAGATTGTTTTATTTTCATTAATTTTAAACTCCCCTTGTTTAAATGCATAATCTCCGTCGAGTGTAAATATATGCCCATTTGAAAATACTTTTACTTTTTCACCTTTTTTCACCTTATTTTTTTCCACGCTTAACCAAACTTTTTTATTATTTTCTCCTTTTATCTCAAGCTCATCATAAGTTTCCATTCCAAAATTAACTAAAGCAGAAATATTGCATTTTGCAGCATAATCTATTTTTGAAACATAAAAAGCAGAAAAATATTTTGCATTTCCACAAAAATATATGCACTTAGGATAAATATAAGGTTTAACAACAGCATTCCCGTTTTTATCTACGCATTCTCCTAAATTAAGCTTTGTTATTATACATTCATCTGAAAAAACTTTTATTTTTCCTAAAACATAAGAATTGGAGCTTACTTGTTTTTCTACAAATTCAAAGCTTATATTTACAATAGGACTTTCTTTATACTCTATTATTTCAAACT
>DQVX01000017.1 GCA_015661515.1 Nanobdellota archaeon | reverse complement strand
GATATTTTTCATTACTGTTCAGTTTAAGAAGAACTAGAGGGTGTGGAGATCTTCTCCCCCATGTTGCTAACTGCTGTGTACCTTTGAGCATTTTTATACATCTGAGAAATAGAGTAACTCATTTTTGCATTAATTTTAAAACCTTGTAAAAAAATGAAATAGTTTTAAATGCTTTTTTCGTTTTTAGAAAAAATGTCTAAACATTTAGAGAAAAATTTAAAATAGATCAAAACTAATTTAAAATATGCAAAATAATGGAGAAAAGAAAACTATTTTAGTAGCTACTGTTGGAACTACAAAAGATCCAATAGAGTTTGCAATAGAAAAGCATTCTCCTGATATAGTTTTTCTTGCTTATGGAAGACCTACACCTTCTCAATTATATTCACCACTTGAAATTGTAACAGAGATAAAAAATAAGCTTATAAAAAAAGGAATTGAAGTATATCCTATTGAAATCTCTCAACCTGAAAATCTTGAAAAATGCTTGTTTGATTTTTCTGGAATAGTTAAACAACTTAACAATTATTCTGAAAATTCCAAAATAATAATAGACATTACAGGAGGAACTAAAATAATGTCGGCTGCTGCTTTGCATACGTTTTTAACATCATTTTTCGGAGAGTTTTATATAGAATACATTGGTGGGCCAAAAAGAGATGAACATGGAAGAGTGGCAAAAGAATCGATGATAGAAAGAGTAACATCTTCTTATAAAACAAGAATTCTTGAAATAATAAGGGCAGTGGAAAATTATGAATTTAATATTGCTGTTAAATTATCTGAAAATCTTCCTGATACAAATCAAGGCAGATTTCTAAAAAATTCTTGTCTTTCATTGCTTCTTTGGGATAATTTTGAATATAAGCAAGCTTTTGAAAAAATTAAAGGAGAAACTTATTGTCTTGCAAAGATTTATAATGAAAATAATGAATATGGAAAAATACCAGAAATTATAATTAAACTTGTTCAAAATGCAAAAAGAATAATAAATACTGTAAATATTTTAAAGAAAGCTCAAAATGGAGAAAATATAAAAATAAATTCTAAAGATGCATTTTTGCTTGTTGCTGATATACTTGCAAATGCTGAAAGAAGATTTTTTGCATCAAATTTCTCGGAATGTGTGCTTAGAAGTTATAGAAGTATTGAAGCTTCTCTTCAAATAAAGTTATTAGAGCTTGGCATAAATCCTTGGAAACCTGAAAATATAGAAAAATTTATAGATGTTAATAGATTCTTGGAAGAAATTTCTCTTAAAGATCTTCCAGATAAATTTTCTCTTCACCACTGCTTTGTGTTTTTGAAACTTTTTGATTCCGAGTTTGAAAAAATAGAAGAAGAATTGAAATATATTCAACAAACAAGAAACTATTCTTTTTTAGAGCATGGATATATGAGTGTTTCAAAAGAAAAAGCTGAAAAATGTTTGAGATATGCTAAAGAAATAACATCCAAAATAATAGGAATACAAAATATAGAAAATATAATTGAAGAAATTAGAATTTAGGAGGTGAAAATTACGGAAAAGGAAAAAATTATTATTACGGCTGCATTGCTTCATGATTTAGGAAAATTTTTTCAAAGAGCTGATAAAGCAAGAAAAAGGCATGAAAGTTATGCAGAAGAAATAGTAGCTTTACTTCCAAACTCTCTTTATTCAAATGAAGAAAAGAAAGCTATTCAAACAATTATAGAATATCATCATTTTGAAAGAGATAAATTAACTTTACCAAAAGAATTGGAAAATGAAATAAAAATAGTATGCATAGCAGATAGATTATCGGCACATGAGAGAGAAGAAAAAGAAGATGAAGAAGAAATAGCTAAAAACGTGGCTAAAGAAATGCTTATAAATTACTTTTCTGAAGAACATAAATTTTTGGCTTACCCTATAATTGTTATTCCTAAACTTAAGGATAATACTTTCTTTTATTCTAACATTAATACTTGGAAATTACATGAAATTGAAGCTCAAAACCTTTATTTAGACAGAATAAAAAATGATTTAAAAGAAAAAATAAAAAACCTTAAGCAAAATTCTTGGAAAGATTTTATTGATTCCCTGCTTTATATTTTGCAAGTTTATTTACAGTTTGTGCCTTCTGATGCTTATAAAAGCAAGCCATCTATTTCGCTTTTTGATCATTTAAAAACCACAGCATTAATAGCACATAGCTTAATAAGTTCTGAAAATGAAAAACTTGCTATTGTAGTTTGTGAAATTTCAGGTATTCAAAAATTCATAACCCAAAAGCATAAAAAGCTAAAAATAGAAGATGAGAGAGGATATGCTAAATTAATAAGAGGAAGGAGCTTTTTCATAAATCTTTTGTTAGATGCTATATGGAGAAGAATAAAACATGAATTTAAGTTATATGAGTTTAATTTAATAAGAGCTGTAGGTTCTCTTGTAGTAATTTTACCATATAACAAAAACATAGAAAATTCGATTGAAAAAATAGAAAATGAAATCAATTGCTTTTTATGGGAAAAATTTGGCGATGCACCTAAGGTAACGTTTGGAATAAGTACAATTGATATAAAAGAATTAGAAAACAAAAAAGGATTTTTTGCTAAAATAAAAAATGCTTTTCAACATGCTAATAAGAGAAAGTATTATTTCCCAAAAGAAATGGTTGAAAGAATATCAAAAAATATTAGCAAAATTACTATTTCAGAAAAGGATATATGTAAAATATGCTTGAGAAATGAAAAGGAAAATGCTATTACTAATAATGAGATATGTGAAATATGTAAAAGATTAATTAATATTGGAAAAAAGCTTGTAAAAATAAAAAACAAAATATATATAGTAGAGAATAAAGGTGATATTTCTTTTTGCTTTGGTAGTTTTAATTATAACTATGCTCTTACTTTGGATAGGGATGAAAAAATCAAAGAAATTATATTTTATGAAAAGCTTGAATTAGAAAAAGAAATAAAAGTACCTATAAAAATAAAATTCCTTCCTTTCTATGCACCTGTTGATAAAGAAAAAGAAAATGTTCTTTCTTTTGAAGAGTTATGTAAATTAGAAGAATGTAAATCAAAAGAGAATAGTTATTCAAAACTTGGAATATTTAAAAGCGATATAGATAACCTTTCTCATCTTTTTGATTCTTCTAAAGAGCTATGCGCAAAAATATTCAAAGATAGAGAATCAATTTCAAGATATTCATTTTCAGTATTTTTAATAGACTATTTTCACTTTGTGTTTGTAAAAAATTTGGCAAAAAAGCATAAAATTTATGTTGTTTTCTCAGGAGGAGATGATACATTAATTGCTGGAAGAATAGATAATGTGCTAAAATTTATTCATGAATTTTACAGATATTATAAAAAATACTTAGGAAAGCTAACATTTTCTGCAGGTTTAAGCTTTGCATCCCACAAGTATCCATTTCATGAACTTTCTTTATGTGCTAATGAAGAGCTTTCAAGAGCAAAGAAAAATAAAAATAGTTTTTCATGTTTTTCAATTTCAATATCTTGGGATGCATTTGAAAATATGATAAACTATATGAAAAAACTTAATGAGCTTAACATTTCTTCAAGTAAAATGTATAAAATAATGTTTTTACTTGATAGAATTTGTATAGGAATAGAAAAATTAAATGAAGGAAAGAAAAAGCATCATTTCGAAGTATACCCCTTTGTGCTTTATTTTTTAAGAGATCTTGAAGAGGAAAAGAAAAAAGAAGCAAAAGAATTTTTCAGCTCCAATCTTTTTTCTTCTGAGATAGAAAATGTTAACTCCATACGCTTAGCTTTGAAATTTTCAGTTTTGCTAAGTAGATATGAAGAAAATGAAAAAACTTTGCTTAATAAACTAGTAGAAGAGAGGTGATGAATATGGAAAAAGATTTTAAAAACGGTATTGATATAGAGAATTTAGTAAAAAATATTTTAGAAGGTAATTGGAAAGAGCTTTTAATTCCGAAAAAAGGAGATTCAGAATGTGAGCTAGAAAAAGCAGTAAGATTTTTTGGAATCGAACAAACTCAATTAAGAAATTTTTTTGAAAAAACACAAAAAGCAAAAGAACCAGAAGATCTTTTAGAACTTATACCTCAGGTTAAGTATTCTGCAGGAAGAAAGCTTGTAAGCTATCAATTTGTAGAATTTATAGAAAAATCTGTAATAGCAATAGTAAATGAAAGAGAGAATGAAAAACTAAATAATTTCAAGCAGGGGATGAAATATCTTGTTGCTTTTATAAAATTTGTTGAAAATAAAAATCTGAAACGAGGTGAGAAAAATGCCAAAGCTTGAAAAAATTATAAATATAAAAGCCGATATGGTAGTGCTTACAGGAATTAAAATAGGTGGAGCTAAAGATAAATTTGATATAGGAGGTTTAGATAATCCAGTAATAAGAACTGTTGTTCCAGTAAAATTCCTTAAAGAAAATATAGGGGTTTCTGGAATTAAAGAAAATGAAAAAGAAGAATATCTTGCAATTCCTTATATTCCAGGAAGCAGTTTAAAAGGAAGAATGCGTGCTTTACTTGAGCTTAAATATGGAAAAACAAATAATGGCGAGATTTCTACAGAAGAGCCTTTCAGAAAAGTTTTTGGAATTTCTGCATCAGAAGCTAAAGAAAATGAAACTACTATAACAAGAGCTATTTTCAGAGATGCTTATCCAACAAAAGAAACCATTGAAATGTGGCTAAAGCTATCAGAAGAAGAAAGTACGTTTGACTTAGGAACAGAGCTTAAGATAGAAAATAAAATAGATAGGCTTACATCAAAAAGCAAAGGTTTAAGAAGCATGGAAAGAGTTATTCCAGGATCGAAATTTAAAGTAGAAATCAACTTACTCATATTTGAGGAAGATGTCAAAGAAGAGCAAGAGTGGATAAAATTGATAAAAGAAGGGTTCAAACTTATTGAAGAAACATACCTTGGAGGATGTGGTACAAGAGGATACGGGAAAGTAAGGTTTGAAAATATAGAAATAAACTCTATTTCTCTCGAGCAAATAAAAAGTGGTGAGTAAATGCTAGGAAAAATATTGCTAGAATTCAAGACACCAACAACATTAGCATATTTGGATAACATAAAAGTTTCTGCATCTTTTATTTTTGCTTCTTCTCTTTTATATGATAAAAAAGAATTTCAAGAAATATGTGAAAAAATCAAAAACGGAAAAATAAAATTCAGCTCGGTTTTTCCAGACGGCTTTTTACCAAAACCTTTAATTTATATCCCTTCAGAACTTTTAGAAAAATTGGGAAATAAGAAAAAAGAATATAAAGCTCTTTCTTTTTTGCCTGAAGATGCTGTAAAAAAGCTTTTAGAAAATGAAGAGAATTGTGAAGAAGAATATATTGAAAAAGTAAAATCTTTTCTTGAAAATAAAGAAGAACAAAAAATAGTAAAAGAAGATAGAATAAGAAATTCATTGAGAGAAAAAGAAACAAAAGTTTTTCATTTACATCTTTCTAAAATATTTGAAGCTTGTATATATTTCTCTTGTGAAGAAGAGGATGTAAAAGTTATAAAATCAGCATTCAAACTTCTTGAAAACTTAGGTTTAGGACAAAAAATTTCAAGCGGACTAGGAGAGTTTAGAATGATTAAAATCGAAAAAGAAAAAACTGTAGAATATCCAAAAAAGCTTTTACTTTCTAAATGCTTAATAACTGGTGAAGATTTTAAAGGTTCTGTACAAGTAGGAGAAATAAACTTAAAACTTAGAAAAGGTAAAATATTTCCAAAAATTCCTGTATTTTTAGAAGGATGTGTTTTTGATATAGCTCCTAAAGGTAAATATATAGAAACCCCTGATGCTACTTATCTTACAAGTTGCTATGGAATTTATTATGGTGATGAAAAATGAAAGTAGAAATAGAGTTAATAACACCAATGCATATAGGAAGTGGAGAAATGTTTCCAATAAAAGATTGTGGTAGAGTTATAAATATTATTGGAATTGATAAGGAAGTGTTGAAAAAAGTTAGTGAATTTATTAAAGAAGGTAAAAGTTTTGAAGAAATTTATAAAAAAGCTACAAAGCCTGTTCGTGAGTTAATAAAGTATAAAAATTTCAGCTGCACTAATACTAAGATTTTTGAACATATAAAAACGCATGTTAAAGAAAAAGCAGTTCCTTTTATTCCAGGAAGTTCTCTTAAAGGGTTAATTAAAACAGCTATATTATGGGATATTTTGAGAAATGATAAAAATATATTAGAAAAAATAATTAGCAATTTGGGTTCGAAAAAATCTAATGAAATTGTTGAAGATGTTTTTAAAAATTATAAAAAAGAATATGAAAATAAAGGAAATCTTTTAAAAGATATTACAGTTTCAGATTTTCTTCCTAATAATTTAAAAGAATATCAAACATTTGCAGGAGAAGTTTTGATATATTCGCTTAGAAAAAATGGTTTTCAGCAAAGAAATACGATAATAGCAGAAATTGTTACTGGAAAATTTGTTGGAGAAATTATACATCCAGAGAAAAGAGAAAAAGAAGTAGTAAAAATTTTAGAAGAATATACAAAATGGTGTATAAAATGTGAAATGGAAATTAAAGATTATGATATTACAGGAAAGCTTGCAAATTATTGGAGAAAACTAGAAGAAATAAGCAATTTGCATGTAACAGGAAAAATAGGAAAATATACAGGGCTTATTTTTAAAACCGTTTTTAAACTTATTGAAGAAACAAATAGAGATCTCGCAATTAAGTTAGCTAAGAAAATAAATCCAAGAATTAAATACAAAAAAGATTTTAAGAATCCAAAAAGGTTGTATCCGCCATTACCTAAAACCATAAAAATGCTAAATTCTTATGAACCTTTGGGATTTTTTAAAATAAAATTTCTTTGAAAAATAAAATAAAACAAAAGCTATTGAGCTTTGCTTTTCTTATATTCCTGATATGCTCGCTCTCCACATGGTCCAAGGCCAAATAAAGCTCTTTCTGGATCTCCTATTTCTTGTGCTTTTTTCCATCTCATATATCCTATTCCAACTCTCCTACACCAACCTCTTCTTCTACATCTACCCCACATTTTTATCACCTCCTATTTTTGAGATATTTCTCAATATTATTTTTTCAAAGAAAAATATATAAATTTTGTGCTATATCTCAAAATATGCCATGGAGAGTTAGAAAAAGAGAACGCAAAAGAGGCAGACCATGTGTAGAGCCTGTATTACATTCTTTACCTAAATTTAAGGAAATTATTCCTAAACCTGTAAAAAACAAAAAACCTTTGTTTATTACTTATGCAGAATATGAAGCACTTAGGCTTGTGGATTATAAAGATATGAGCTGTGAAGAAGCAGCTAAAAAAATGCATATTTCTCGAGCTTCTTTTTGGAGATTACTTTGCTCAGCAAGAAAAAAAGTTGCTGCTTCAATAGTTGAAGCAAGAGTTTTAAGAGTATTAAAAGAAGAAATTTCAAAAGAATAATTATGAGCTTTTATGAGATGTTAAAAAAAGAACTTGAAAAAAAGCTTGATGAAAAACTTTTAGAAAAACTTCCGCGTTCATATTCAATGATAGGAAAAGTAGTTATTATTAAATTAAAACCAGAATTAGAAAAGTATAAAAAAGAAATAGGTGAAGCTATTCTAAAAATTCTTCCTGTGAAAACAGTTTGTTTGCTAAAACAAATTCGTGAAAATATAAGAAAACCAGAAATCGAAATTATAGCAGGAAATGGAACAGAAACTGTGCATAAAGAGCACAAATGTATTTATAAATTAGATGTTTCGAAAGTAATGTTTTCTAAAGGCAATAAATTTGAAAAAATTAGGATAGTAAAACAAGTAAAGAAAGGGGAAATTGTTGTAGATATGTTTGCAGGAATAGGATATTTTACAATTCCTATAGCAAAGCTAACTCAAGCTAAAAAAGTTTATGCTATAGATATAAACCCCGAAGCTATACATTATTTAAAAGAAAATGTAAAACTAAATAAAGTAGAGCATAAAGTAGAGATTTTTCAAGGAGATTGTAAAAAAATTTGCATAACTCTTGCAAAACAAGGAATAAAAGCAAATCGCGTGTTAATGGGTTATATTTTTAGTACATATGAATTCTTTCCTTATGCTCTTGAAATAGCAAAAGAAAATGCAATTATACATTACCATTTTATAGCAAAAAAAGAAGAAATAGAAAAACAAATAAAAATTCTTGAAAAAATAGCCGAAGAAAAAAATGTAAAACTAAAAATAAAAGAAATCAAAAAAATAAAATCGTATGCCCCGAAAATTTATCATATGGTTATGGATATAAGTGTTGAAAAGAAATAGTATTCTCAACATTTATATACCTAAAAATTTGAATAAATAATTTAGTGATAAATATGACAGAGATTGAAAAAACAATAGCTATAGAAGAAGTTTTTGCAAACCTCTGGACAACAGCAACACAAATAACAGCAAATGCAGTAGGAGCTCTAGTAGTATTAGCAATAGGTTTTATTACAGGAAAAATTCTAGGAAGAGTAGTAAGAGAAGTGTTAGTAAAACTAAAAGTTGACAGCTATTTATCAGAAGAAAAGTATCTTAACATAAAAGCTTCTCACATAGGAGATTTAATTACAAGATGGACAATATACTTAGTGTTTATTCAGCAAGCAGCACTTGTTCTTGGAGTTCAAGCAGTTTCACAATTTGTACATAGCGCATATCAGTTTATCTTAGGAATAGTAGCTGCAGTAATAACAATATTAATTGGTTATGGAATTGCAGTATATCTAAAAGACAAAATAATAACAACAAAAACAATTTATTCAGATATAACAGGTAACTTAGTATTTGGTTTGGTATTATATATTTCAGTAGCAATAGGGCTTAAATTCATTCAAGGAATAAATACAGTAATCTTAGATTACATTCTCTTAGTACTTATAGGTTCAGTAGGAATAGGATTGGCAATAGCAATAGGATTAGGTCTAAAAGATATTGTAGCAGAAATGGCAAAAGAATGGATTAAAGCAGAGAGACTCAAAGAAAAGAAAAGCAAATAAGTTTTAGTTTTTTCTTTTTCTAATTATTTTTATGAAAAAGAAATGGATTATAAAAGGTAAAGGGCATATAAATATTACAGCAACTCATAAAACAACACTTGAATTTACAAAAGATCCTGAATTAACTTTGCGTGGAAATTGTATAGTTGCCGTTGCATGTGATAAAGGTTTAAAAGATATACCTTTTTGGTTAAAAGAACATCTTTTACAAGAAAAAAAGATAAAAATAATTATAAAATGTGGTAAAACACAAGATTATCTTTTTGCTTATGGAAATAAAGATTTAGAGTTCTCAAATAAAAATGAAATTGTTGTGAGAAAATCTTCTTATATAGATGATAGAACGCTTGCAATAAAAGCTACAAAATCTGCAATAAATTTAAAAAGAGAGCTTATAAACGAAATTAAAAAAGGTAAAGAGATTGTTATAGAAATTTTTGCTGTAGAATAATTTTAAATGGTGCGCCGGCCGGGAATTTCTTTTAGGTTTTATTTCGAACCCGGGTCACCGGCTTGGAAGGCCGGTGTCCTACCACTAGACTACCGGCGCCTTGAATAGCTTATATTAACTAACAACCTTATAAAATTTTCAATGGTTTAAAAAATTAACAAAATTATTCCTAAAACTATTAATAAAATTCCTAGACTTACACCAAATTTTACTACTTTTAAATCTCTTGCATATACATTTTTTCCAAATGTGAAAATAAGAAAACCTCCAGTGAAAATAAGAAGTAACGATATAAAAAGTTTTTTGTTAATAAGGAAAATTATTATTCCTGCTACTAAAAGACCATAAAACTTATATTTATCTATTTCTATTTCCATAATAATTGTGTTAGCTGTGTAAAATTTTTTAAAATTTTAAAATTAATAATTAAAAACAAAGGAGGTGGTAAACTTCAAAGGAAAATTTTACATTACTACAGCTATAGATTATGTAAATGCCAAACCACATATAGGGCATGTTTTTGAAAAACTTATTGCAGATTGTATAGCAAGATGGAAAAGAATTTTAGGATATGAAGTTTTCTTTTTAACTGGCACAGACGAGCATGGGATTAAAAATCAAAAAGCAGCTGAAAAACTTGGATTAACTCCTAGAGAATTTGTAGATAAAATGAGTAAAGAGTTTTACAAGCTAAAAGATTTGTTAAATTTAAGCATCGATTTCTTTATAAGAACAAGTGATGAAAAAATTCATTATCCTGTTGCACAAGAAATATGGGAAAAACTTGTTGCAAGTGGAGATATTTATAAGAAAAAATATTCAGGATATTATTGTTCTGGCTGTGAAGCTTTTGTTAAAAAAGAGGATTTAGTTGATGGAAAATGTCCAAACCATGGAAAAGAGCCAGAGCTTATTGAGGAAGAAAATTACTTTTTCAAACTTTCAAAATATGCCTTAAAAGTAGCAGAGTTAATAGAAAAGGATGAAATAAAAATAGTGCCTGAAACAAGAAAAAAAGAAATTTTATCCTTTATTAAGCAAGGTGTAGAAGATGTAAGCTTTTCTCGTGAAAAATCACGCGTATATTGGGGAATTCCTGTTCCAGGAGATGAGAATCAGGTGATTTACGTATGGTGTGATGCTCTTGTAAATTATCTTTCTGGAGTGGGATATGTTTATGATCCAGAAAAATTTAAAAAATTCTGGCCTGCTGATGTGCATGTTATTGGTAAAGATATTTTACGTTTTCATGCTTTAATATGGCCTGCAATGCTTCTTTCAGCAGGTTTGGCTTTACCCAAAACAATTCTTGTTCACGGAATGATAACATCTCAGGGCAAAAAAATGAGTAAAACTCTTGGAAATGTTGTTGATCCTTTTGAATATATAGAAGAATTTGGATATGAAGCACTTCGCTATTATTTGTTAAGAGAAATCCCGACTTTAGAAGATGGAGACTTTACTCGAGAAAATTTCATAAAACGCTATAATGCTGATTTAGCAGATAATTTCGGTAATCTTGTAAGAAGAGCATTTTTGTTAGCAAAAAAGTTTTTTGGATATGTACCAAAAGGAGAGCAAGATAAAGAACTTTGGGAAAAAATAGAAAAGCATATAGAAAATTATAAAAAAGAAATGGAAAATTTCAGATTAAATTTAGCATGTGCAGAGCTTTGGAAAATATTTTCTTTGCTAAATGAATATCTTAATGAAAAAGAGCCGTGGAAAAATGAAAATGAAAGAGAAAAAGTTATTAGAAATATTTTAGAAGCTTTAAGAGTAGCTGCTATTCTTCTTCATCCTTTCCTTCCAGAAAGTGCAGAAAAGATACTGAAAGCTTTAGGTTTAGAAAAAGAACATCTTAAAGAAGAAAACATAAAATTTGGTTTGCTCAAAGAAAATAGTAGAATAGAAATTCCAGAAATATTTTTCAGAAAAATTGAAGAAAGTAAAAGTAATGAGCCATTTTCTTTTCTTGATCTTCGTGTAGGAGAAATAGAAAATGTAGAAGAAATAGAAGGATCTGATAAACTTTATAAACTTCTTGTAAATCTTGGGAATGAAAAGAGAATTCTTGTAGCAGGTTTAAAGCAATATTATTCTAAAGAAGAGCTTAAAGGAAAACATGTAATTGTGCTTTGCAATATTAAGCCAAGAAAAATTCTTGGAATTACTTCACAGGGCATGGTATTAGCTGCTATAGATAAAGATAATAAGCCCGTGCTTTTAACTACAGAAGCGCAAAAAGGTGAAGTTGTTTATATTGAAGGAATACCTCGCAATCCGAAACCACAAATAAATATTGAAGAATTCCTTAATACTAAGCTTGAAGCAAAAAATGGAATAGTTTATTATAAAGATAAAATTCTAAAAGCAGGTGAAAAACCTGTAGCTACAGAAAAACCTATTAGCGGAAAAATCAGGTAAATAAAGATTTAATTTTGCTAAAAGTTAATAATTTGAAAAATTTTTCATAAAACTTAAATATCCGAAAACTGTAAATTTTTAATTGAAAAGGAAAGGGAAAGG
>DQVX01000051.1 GCA_015661515.1 Nanobdellota archaeon | reverse complement strand
TTGGTGCAAAACCACCAATGAAAAATGCTGTCATGGCAAGAAGTATTATTACTGCTATAGCTACAACAACTAAAGTATTCATTGGAAGTTCTACTCCTTTTTTGAATTTCATAAAGAATTAATAGTCAAAACTTTTATATAAAATTTTCGTATGTTAATACTGTCTTGCACATAAGGCTTCAACTTTTTTGTTATTTTTGAAAGCGTAAAAATAAATCTTATAGGTTATAACTCAGGTTTTTAACGCTAAAATCAAGATTTTAATATTGAAATTTCATAGCCTACTTTCTCACTTGTATTTGAGTTTCCACAAATGTTATAAATCTTTTTTCTTAAAATTCATGAGTATGCAACAAGAAGAAAAAATGTTAAAATTGAAAAAAATTATAGAGGAGCTTGAGAAAATTAGAGGTAGACATACAGAATTAATAAGTTTATACATTCCGGCAGGATATAATATAAATGAAATAGTTTCTATGATTTCGCAAGAAATAGCTTTAACAGAAAATGTAAAAAGCAAAACCGTAAGAAAAAATGTTATAGATGCGCTTACTAAAATACTTCAGCATTTGCGTCTTTATAAACAAACACCAGAAAATGGGCTAGTAATTTTTGCTGGAAATGTTGCACAAGAAGAAGGAAAAAGTGATATTAAACTTTGGGCTATAGAGCCTATTGAACCAATAAATGTCAAGCTTTATTGGTGTGATCAAAAATTTGAATTACAGCCCTTAAAAGAGCAAATAAAGGAAAAAGATGTTTATGGTTTAATAGTGCTAGATACTAAAGAGTGTACTATCGGATTGTTAAGTGGAAAAAATATTAAAGTGCTAAAACACATGGAAAGTATTGTTCCTGGTAAATTTGTTAAAGGCGGGCAAAGTGCTGCTAGATTTCAGCGAGTACGTGAAGGTTTAATAAATGATTGGTATAAAAAAATTGGAGAAATTTCAAAAGAATTATTTTCACAATACGAGCTTAAAGGTTTGCTTATAGGAGGACCTGGTATTAGTAAAGAACATTTTCTTGATGGTGATTATTTGCCAACAGATCTTAAGAAAAAAGTAATAGGAATAGTCGACACTGGTTATACAAGCGAACATGCTTTACATGAATTAGTAGAAAAAGGTATAGAATTTATTAAAGAAAGTAAATATGCAAAAGAAAAACAACTTCTTTCAAAATTCTTTTCAGAGCTTAAAAAGGATTCGGGATTTGTAACTTATGGTTTAGAATTCGTATTAAATGCCTTGGAAGAAGGTGCTGTAGAAATTTTAATTATTTCAGAAAGTTTTGAGTGGAAAGAAGTAAAAGCATATTGTCAAGCATGCGATATAGCAGAAAAAAAATTTGTTAAAAATAATGAAATTCCAAAATGTCCAAATTGCAAAAAAGAAATGAAAATAATAGAAGAAATGGATGGAATAGATGCTCTTGAAGAAATAGCAAAAAACTACGGAACACAAGTTGTTATAGTTTCACGAGGAACCAGAGAAGGAGAACAGTTTTATAACTTAGGTGGTATAGGAGCTTTCCTTAGATGGAAAATTGAAGAAATATAAAAAAAACAAAACAAAAATTATTTTTCTTTTTTGCTTAGCACAATATTTTTGGACACTTTAGACAATTTCCATAAATTTTTCTGCATTCACTTTCTATAGTCATAGCTTTATCTTCTGGGTAATATTCATTGTTACTGGCTATTCTTTCAGTATATCTTACTTTTTCTTTCTTAAGCATTTGATACTTTTTGTTAACAATATTTTTAAATTTTTACATAATTACGAAATATATTTCGATAAACAACGAATGTCTTGAAAAGGTATTTCTTTTTCTTCGCCGGTTTGCATATTTCTAAGTTTTATTACATTTTTTTCTTTCTCTTTTTTACCAAAGAAAATAACAAAATCAAATGCTTTAGAATTTGCATAATCAAGTTGTTTTCTTAAATTTCGCTCCATAACATCAAACTCACAAATAAAGCCTTGGTCTCTTATGGCTTTGCAAATTTCTATATAATATTTAAGCATAGAATTTTCCAATACCGTTACTAAAAATTTAAGCTTTCTTTGTTTTTTGAAAAAATCATTGCTTAAAATTTCCATTAGTCTGGTTATTCCTAAAGAAATTCCAGTAGCAGGAATTTTTCTTGAAGAAAGAATTTCTATTAAATTATCATACCTTCCTCCTCCACCAAAAGATAAGTTTTCCTTTTCTATATAAATTTCATACACAAGAGAAGTATAATAATCTAAGCCACGGACTAATGAAAGATCAATTTTTAAAAACTTTTCAATACCATAAAAACTTGCAAGTTCAAAAAGTTTTTCTATTTCTTCTTTTCCTTTTTGATTAATTTCTGAAATATCCATTGTTATAATTTCCATAATTTTTTCTGAATTAATATCAATTTCCTCAAGTTCTTTTTTAACACACTCTTCTCCAATTTTATCCAATTTATCAATTATTCGAAAAACTTGCTTAATTTTATTTCCAGCATAAGGTTTTAGAAGATTTTCAATAAGCACACGATTATTCACACGAATCTTAAAGTTTTTAATTTCAAGTTTGTTTAATACTTCACAAACGCATGCCAAGCATTCTACATCTGCAAGAATTGAAGAAGAACCTACGATATCTATATCTGCTTGCCAAAACTCGCGATAGCGCAAGCGTTGTGGATTATCATAGCGCCATACAGGGGCTATTGCATAGCGTTTAAATGGTTTTGGTATTTGAGGATTTGCAGAAACAAATCTCGCTAGTGGCATAGTAAGATCGAATCTTAAACCTAATTCTCTACCTGCTTTATCTTTGAAATAATAAATTTCTTCTTTTACAGCTTCTCCAAGTCCTCCTTTTGCTGAAAGAATTTCAAATTTCTCAAAAGCAGGTGTAAACAACGGTTCAAAACCAAAACTTTCAAAAACTTGTTTACAAGTTTCTATTATTTTCCAAAGTTTTTTTGCTTGATCAGAGGCTATATCTTTAGTACCTTTAGGAGGAGTTAAATCAAATTTCATTTAGCTTCACCTGAGCAAAAATTAATTTTTTAACAAAAATAAAATTTTTTAATATAACTTGCAAAATTTTCTTAGGCCCCCGTGGTGTAGCTACGGAACAGCAAGATGACGAAAACTTACTCAGTCCGAGGATTGCTGTGCCGCTACAATGGATAGCACACAGGCTTGCGGAGCCTGTGACCCGGGTTCAAAACAATTAAATTTTGTATCCCATTGAAAATCCCGGCGGGGGCACCAAATTTCAATTTATGGAATATCAAGCTCTTTTAATTTTTCTTTTGTAGGTCTACCATTAACCCAACCTCTTAATTTATAATATTCTTCTTTCATTTTCTCGAGCTCAACCACATGCCCTTTTGCAGGACCTTTTGGTAAAATTTCATTTAATAATCTTTTAGGTAAAATATCGTGTTTTTCATCAAACCCATATTTATTTATTATTAGTCTTTCAAGATTGTATATTCTTTCTCCTATTTTCATAAGCTCGTTTGCATTAAATTCAAAGCCAGTAATACATGAGAGCATTTTTGCATAATCTTCAACACCTATAGCTAAAGTTGTAAATAAACAACTTACAGTTGAATTAACAACACAAGTAAAATCTTGGAAATTTTTAACTAACATAGCTTTTCCTTCATATGTAAGTGCATCTACTTTTTTAGGAAAACCTAAAATCTCTGAAAATAATGTATACCCTGTAACATTACAACCTCCTCTATTTGCTGTAGCATAATTTAGTCCCAAGCCTTTAATAGCTCTTGGATCAAAACCAGGTATTTCTAATCCTTTAACATTTATAGAAAGCTCAGGTGCTCCGAAAATTTCGGCAAGTCTTTTGCTTCCTAAAGCAAGATATTTTCCAAAACCAATTTTATAGGCTGTTCTCCATATAGCTTCAATTATAGCTCCAGCATTTCCAAAAGATAGTTTAAGATCTTGCAATTCTTCTTTGCTAATATGTCCTTTTTCATAAAGTTCCATTGCACATGCAATAGTAGAACCCATACTTATTACATCAAGTCCTAATTCATTACAAAGATTATGAGCTTTTATTATTACATCAAGATCTATTACTTCCGTAGTTATTCCGAAAGCCCATATAGATTGATATTCAGGACCCTCTGTATTAGATACATAAAACATATCATTTTTAACTTCTGTTCGCTTTGCACATGCTATTGGGCAACCCCAACATGCGCTACGAGTTTTTATATATTTTTCAACAAGAGTTTCACCACTAATTTTATTTAACTCATTTTCATTATAATAGCATTTTTGCCAATTTCTAGAAGGTATAGCACCTGCTTTATGGAGTACATTAACTAAAAATGGTGTACCATACTTTGGAAGTTCTTTTCCCGTAAAAGGATTTTTCTTTATTTTGATTAAAACATTTTTTGAAATCTGCTTAAATTCATCTGGTTTTGCTATTTCAGGTTTTGTATTCCCTTTTACTACTATTGCTTTAAGTTTTTTTGCGCCCATTACAGCTCCAATACCAGTTCGGCCTGCGGCTCTATGCTCTTCATTAATTACACATGCAAAATGAACGGTATTTTCTCCTGCAGGACCTATACAAGCTACACTACAATTTTTTCCAACTTTTTGGGAGAGAATTCTTGTAGTTTCAAACGTGCTTTTTCCCCAAATATGTTTTGCAGATTTTAGTTCAACAGACCCTTCGATAATTTCAAGATAAACAGGTTCAGGGCTTTTCCCTTCAAAAATTATAATATCATAGCCTGCAAACTTCATAAAAGGCCCAAATTTTCCACCACTATTTGCAGAAGCTATACTTTTAGTTAAAGGACTTTTAAGTGCTATTACATGATATCTTCCCGAAGAAGGAAAGCCAATAATTCCAGTTGCAGGACCTGTTGCAAAAATTAATACATTATACTCGCTAAATGGGTGTATATTTTTTACATCAATACCATGTTTTTCAAATTCATTTAAATATTCATAAAGTAATCTTATAGCATATCCTTTACCGCCAAGATATTTTTTTGCTATATTTTTATCCAAAGAAAATTCTTTTATTGTATGATCAGTAAGATTAACTTTTAAGATTTTTCCAATATAACCTTTAACATCCATTTTTATCACTTGGAAACTAAGTTAAATGGCGCCCAGGCCGGGATTTGAACCCGGGTCACCGGCTCGACAGGCCGGCATACTAGGCCACTATACTACCTGGGCGTTTATAATGATATACTTTAATATTGAAATTATTTAAATAAATTTCTTTAATAACATTATCCAGGGCCCGTGGTGTAGCTTGGCCTAGCATCCCGGCCTTGGGAGCCGGAGACCCCGGTTCAAAAGAATAGCTAAACTCTTCTGAATTTCCGGGCGGGCCCACCAAACTAATAAATATAGAAAGTATTATTTCCAGAATACTTTTCTTTAAAATAATTTTTAATTCTTTCTAAAAATTCTTCAAGATTTGGCCGAGGAGCATGTTTTACGAGCTCTGCAAGATCTATTTCATATCTTTCATCATCTGAAATTACATAACACTTTCTTTCATAAGGAGTAAGCCATAATCTTAATATCTCATTACCATTTTCATCAATAATAGGCACCGGTCTTGGAAGTTTATAAGTTAATAAAATACCCCAAGAGTAATCGGGACTTATTAATATTTTCCTTAATTCAAGATTTTTTATTCCACTTTCTTTAACTATTTCTTCTATTTCTCTTTGAATTTTTTCATGAGAAACAGGTGGCATATAAGGTTTTAATCTAAATGTTTCTTCTAACCATCTTGCAAATTCTTGCTCACCGTAAGCTAAAATAAAAGAATCTGTAATTTCAACAACAGGCGCTTCATATGGTAAAAAAATTTTTTTAGGTGGTGGCTCAAGGAAAAATTCTTCACCCATGCTAAATTTTTCTTAATTAAACTTTAAAACTTTTTCACAGCTACTATTGAAATAACATCTCCATTTTTAAGCTCATAATCAGCTCCTATTCTTTTCTTTGTTCTAACATCTATTGCATAGAGAAAACCTTTTCCTATTTCGCTATGTACTTTATAGGCTAAATCTTTTGCAGTAGCACCTTTAGGAAGAAGAAAAACATCTGGCAATACATTTCCTTTAGAATCACTTAACTTATTTTCATTTTCCACAGGATAAACAGCTATATATCCAAGCAAATCAAAAACAGTTTTATTAATAACACTCTGTACACCTGTTGATCCAAAGGGTATTAAAACATTTTCCTTTATATACTCTAAAGCTTTTTGCTGTTCCGGAGAAAGAGGAGCAGTAATTTTAAATTCTTTGTCTCCAGGAATGTAATCTATAAGCCCTTTTTCACTTGCCAATCTTAAAGCAACTTCAGCCTCTGCTGAGCAAGGAATTATAATTTTTTCTTTGAATTTTTTACTTATTTTTTCAAAATTTTGTTTTGCTTCTGGAATATCTATTTTGTTAGCAGCTATTATAATTGGTTTGGAGATTTTTCTAAGTTCTTTAGCAAATTCTTCTGTTTGGAAAACATCAAACTTTTCTAATACTTTTTTTAAATGCTCTTGTTTAATACCTAAACCACTCAAAATCTGAAGTGCTTTCTTTTCATCTCTTATTTTGCGAAGATTTCTTTTTATAACTTCAATAAACCACTTATCTATTTCATTTTCCAACCATAAAATGTCTTGAGATGGATCATAATTTTCGCATGGATTTCCTTGAGAATCTGTTTTTCCAGAAAAATCTACAACATGAATTAAAGCATCTGCTCTCACGAGGTCGTTTAAAAATTTATTACCCATGCCTTTACCTTCGCTTGCCCCGGGAACTAATCCAGCTACATCAATAAGCTTTACAGGAACAAATCTATTTCCTTTTATACAAAAAGAATTTCTTGGAGAGCATTTTACATTAAATTCTTTGCACGCACATTTTATTCGTACATAAGCTATACCTTGATTGGGTTCTATTGTTGTAAAAGGAAATGGAGCTATTTTAACATCTATAAGCGTTGCTGCTTTGAAAAATGTTGATTTTCCTGCAGATGGTTTTCCAATAATGCCTATAAGCATGATAAAATTCTCAAAGAAAATATATTTAAAAACAATAGCATAAATTTATCATGCATATAGCATTTTTTGTTTGGGAATATCCACCTTGCTTAGTAGGAGGACTTGGAACATATGCAAGAGATGTAACAACATACTTAACGAAACTAGGACATAAAGTAAGTGTCTTTACTCTTAACCCTGTAAAAAAAGAAGAATGCACCTTTTGTGAGCGCAAGCACATGTGCGAGCTTTCAACACACGAGTTTATTAATGGTGTTGAAGTTCATAGGCCAATGATAATTGATGTAAGCGATGTACTATGTTGCATTTCTGAAGAACTTAAAAAATGGGGAAATGGTATTAAATTTTTTAGTGATGTTTTTTCCTATAATATTTTATCTGCTTCAAAACTCGTAAACAAAATAATTTTCGAAGAAAAAATAGATATTGTTTGCGTACATGACTGGCTTTCTGCTATAGCTGGGCTTGTAATTAAAAACGATACCTCGCTTCCAGTTGTGTTTCATGTACATGCAACAGAAGAGCTTCGTGCTAATTTATCAAATATGGTTAAAGCATTAGAGCATAAAATGGCTGAAAAAGCTGATAAAATTATAACTGTCTCATATGCCATGAAAGAGCATTTGATTTCTATAGGATACCCTTATAAAAAAATAGAAGTTGTATGGAATGGTGTAGATGCAGAATTTTTTAATCCTAAAACTGTAAAAAAAGAACTTGTTGAAAAATGGAAAGAAAGACATGGAATAAAAGATGGAGAAAAAGTAGTTCTTTTTATAGGAAGATTAACAAAAATAAAAGGTGTAGAAAACCTTATTTTGAGCTTTTCTCATGTACTTAAACAATTTCCAGAAACAAAACTTGTTATAATAGGTAAAGGCGAAGAATATATGCATTTACTAGAACTTTCGAAAAAGTTAAGAATAGAAAATAAAGTTTCAATAGTTTCCGAATTTATAAGCAGGGAGGATTTAAAAGCTAATTATGCTTTAGCCGATGTATGTGTTTTCCCTTCACTTGCAGAACCATTCGGAATAGTTTGCTCTGAAGCAATGGCTATGGAAAAACCAGTTGTAGTAGGAGCAAAAGGTGTATCAGGATTTAGAGAGCAAGTTATTCCTTGTGGAGCTGAGCAATGTGGAGTTCATATAGATCCAGAAAACCCTGAAGATATAGCATGGGGAATAAAAGTTTGTTTAGAAAATGAAGATAGAGCTAAAAAATGGGGTAAAAATGGTAGAAAGCGTGTATTAAAAAATTTCACAATAGAAAAAACTGTAGAAAAAACCCTTAAAATATATGAGTCTTTGATAGAATAAACAAAATGGCGAGGTAAATGCATGTAACTTATCGCATGCTTTTTGATTTAAAAGATGTTATTTTTGATAAAGAATGGTTTTGTAAGCAAAAAGAAAATTTTGTGCTTTATGAAATGCAAAGAGAAGTATACAAAAAAGGAAATATACGCTATGATATTACAAAACTTCACGGAAAAATGCTCGGAAAGGAATATAATAAAACCTTAGGACATTATCATCCTAATAATTTTCCTGAAATTTATGAAGTGCTAAAAGGAAAGGCTATTTATCTTCTTCAAAGACCTTTTAGAATAAACTCTAGAAAAATAATTCACGCTATAGCAATATATGCTAAAAAAGGTGATCAAATAATAATTCCTCCTAAGTATGGGCATGTTACTATAAATCCTTCAAGAAAAACGTTAGAAATGGCTAATTTAGTTTCAACAAGATTTTCTTCTGTTTATACTCCATATAAAAAATTTGGAGGGGCATGCTATTTTTATACTAAGAACGGCTGGGTAAAGAATAAAAATTATGAAGTTGCTAAATTAGAAGAAATTAAAGCTAAAAAGGTTTTTAAAAATAATTTAAAAGAGCTTTTGAATCATTACAAAGAAATTGAATGGCTTGATAATCCTAAAAACTTTCCTGAAAAATTTCTTCTTAAGAGAATTTAAAAAGTTCAGAAAGAAAATAATTTTCATGGAAAAAAGCGAAAAGGAAAAAATTGTAAATGAAGTATTAAAAGAAATTATAGAGCCTGAGACAGGAAAATCTATTATAGATTCAGGAATGGTTAAAAAAGTTGAAGTAAAGGATAGTAAGGTAAAAATAGAGCTTATACCTATTTCCTCTCACTGTGCGTTTTGCTGGGTAATGAACGCTCTTATACTGGAGATTGAAGAAAAGCTTAAAGAAAAAGGGTTTGAAGTTAAAGTAGAATTTGTTTTAGAGTGAAAATTATGGAAGTAATAACATTTGAATTTATAAGAGAAGTACATAGAAGAGAAAGAGAAAGTAAAAGCCTTGATTTGCAAGAATTACCCGAGAATTTTTTCTCTTTGGTACAAAAATGGCTTACTGAAAAAGAAAAAGTTTATGAAGCTGAAAAAAATCCAAGTGTGCTTATAGAAATAGAGAATGCAAAAAAATTGCTTCGGGAAATAATTTCTCAACGCCAGAAAAAAATAGTTATTTCAGCTCTTCATGTGCTTCGTGGAGGTACACCTCCTGAGAACATGCTTCCTCAAGAAGAAGAATTTTTTGAAAAAGTTTTGAACTTGCTGAATGAGTATAAATCAATGATAGAATTAGAAATTACAGGAGATTTTGTAAAAGATAAAATACAAGAAATTAAAGAAAATCTTCAAGAGCTTAGTAAAGATTCTAGTAAAGAAAGTGAAAAAGAAGAGAAAGAAAAAGAGCAAAAAGAAGAGAAAAAAGAATTTAAAGCTCCAACCGTAAAATTAATAAAAGTAGTTGCTCTAAATAATATTCCTAGGTTTGTAGACGAAAATTTAAATCCTTATGGTCCTTATAAAAAAGGTGAGGTATTCGAACTTCCGGAAGAGCTTGCAAAAATCCTTATATCAAGAAAAATTGTGGAGCGTGTTGAAGAATGAAGATACCAAAAATCCAAAGGAGATATTGTCCTTTTTGTAAAAAACATACAGAGCATGAGGTAACTAAAGTAAGTGTAAGTAAGAAAAAGCGTAGTTTAGCTGAAGGCCAAAGAAGATTTAAAAGAGCTTTAAAAGGGTATGGAAGCTTTCCAAGGCCTAATCCAAAAGGTAGATCTAAACCAACAAAAAAAGTGGATTTAAGATATAGATGTAAAGAATGTGGAAAACAGCATATTATAGGAAAAGGTTTTAGAGTTAAAAGATTTGAATTTGCGAAATAAGGTGAGAAATCTATGAAAGAAGAAGAAATATACAAGAAAATAATTCCTCGACCTACAAGTAGATTTTTGAAAGTTGTATGTGGAAAATGCAAAAATGAACAAATTATTTTTAATAAAGCGGCAACATATGTTAAATGCTTGGTTTGTGGAAATGAATTAGCTCAACCAACAGGAGGAAAAGCAAAAATCAAAGCAAAAGTTATTCATGTGTTTGAGTAATTTTTAAAGTTAACTCATTGTAATTTTATTTATTATTTAATTATATTTTGTTATCACTTATTAGCGAAAACTTTATATATTAGTTCTTTACATATAATACATAATAATGTGTTATTACTCAATAGTAATGGAGGTGATGAAAAATGAGAATTGGGACAGGTTTCAAAAAAATAACTATTAAAAGACCTGTAGTAGTAAGAGAGGGGGATGTAGTAAAAGTATGTTACTTTTATCAAGGAATGAGAGAATGTCTAGGCTTTACTTGCTACTGGCAAAAAGTAGGAAAATGTCCTATTTTTGAAAAGCTTTACAAGAAAAACGCAAAATAAGTGCATAATCGTGGCTTATGATTTAGCGGAAGAAGAAATAATAAAAAGAGCTTTAAAAGGAACTGCTAAAATTCAAGTGTATAATTTTCTTTCCCCTCCTTTTAATAAAGATTTTTATAGTAGAAAAATTAAGAAAATCTGCAAAGAAATGTGCTGAAAAAGTTCATAGATATTTAGAAAAAATTTTAGAGGGAGAATATTTAGATAATCATTTAGATCCAGCTGTAGCTAAAGTAGTTATACATGATTTTTCATTATCTACACCCATAGGCATATCTACAGGAAGAAAAAATTACAATGATTATATTCTTATTTTTTCTAACCAAGTAAAAGATATAGATGAAGATATTCTCCACGAATTTGGTCATAAACTTGGTTTGGAGCATGTGCTTCAAGAACTTGATATAATGTATCCTGATGGTTTAAAAACTTCGTGGTATTTTTGGTTAATCAAAGAAAAAAAAAATTTATAACTTCTGCTATTCAATGGTATAAAAAGAAAAAAATATTTGAAAGATATTTCGATTAAATTTATTAAGTTTTCTCAAAAACTTTTAATCAAAAGCTCATATTCTGCGTTTGTTCTTATACCTTTTGCATCAAAATGTGTTCTGCTTGCTTTATATCCTAAGGAATTAAGAGTTGAAATAAGCTTATCTAAAGAAGGTGGAGCTTTTTTAGTTATTTTTGAAAGAAAATGCGTATTATAATAAAATTCTCTTTGAAGCTCTATTTCTTCAAGTATTTTTTCTACAATTGTTTTTTCTTCATTAAAACCTCTTTCTTCAAGCTCATTTTTTAATTCTTCCACAAATTTTTTATCCCATAACTCGCCTGTGTATAAAGCTCCTGTAATTTGTGTTTTTTTACCGCATTTACAGTGAGTTTTTATTTCAAGATACCTCCTTCCGCAATGAGCACAATAAGAAATGTAGTTAAACTTATCAAGAAGTTTTGAAATCTCGCTTTCTTTTGGGCTTAATTTTCCAAATACTCGAAAGAAATGTTTGTAATAAACCGTAAACACAGGAATAAAGGCTTTTTCATATTTTGTACCTGTAAGTATTATACTACTAACCAAAATTCTTGCTCCTAATTCCTTTTCAAAATCACATCGAAAAGATTTTATTCCATATTTTCTGAAACAAGCTTTCGGATATGTCCCACATAAAGGAGCTGTATCAGTTGCTGTTATGCAAAGAAATCCTTTCCAATAACAAGAACGAAATGCTGAATCAAGAAAAGGTGCTGGTGAACCAAATGGATCTATATCTACTACAGTAAAAACATTCTCTGAAAGTAAAACATTTGCATCTTTTTTTGTTACAATAACTTTTGGAAATTTAGAACTTTCCCAAACATTTTTTTCAATTTCAGTAAGATAAATGTTATGAAGAGAAAGGTTTTTCTTTATAAGTTCTATAGCATTAGGATTTTTATCATTGAGCCAAATTTCTTTTACTCCTTTAATTTCTTTTAAATATCTTATTCCAGCTATACCACTTGCGCTAAGGGCGTCGCATATGGTTATTTCTTTTTTAAAATTTTTCTGAAAAACTGAAATACATGCAACAGAAATATTTCTATTAAATTTCATTATTGGATTATAAAATACTGGAAGCTCAGAAGAAATTTTATCCCCTTTATAAACATAAACTTCTGTTTGCCCTTCTTTTATTTTTTCAAGTACAACCATGATTTTATTTATATCTTAATTTTAAAAAATCTCACTTTTCCTCAACTTTTATAACTTTTGCCACTCCATTTTTTTCTTTTTCTCTCTCAATTTTATAAAGCACTCCTGAAACAGCATCTTCGAGAATAGGATCATGTGTAATAAGAAATACTTGATCTATGAACTCTGTAATTCTTTCTCTAAGCACGCGTGCAAGTTCTTCTCGAGCTTTTATATCCAAATTATGTGTAGGTTCATCAAGAATAAGCCATCTTAACTGTGGAGCTAAAACAAGAGCAAACGCTATTCTAAGTGTAAGTGCTGCTAGTGTGCGCTCTCCCCCAGAGACATGTTCAACGCTTATCCAACTTCCATCAAGTTCTTGTAACTGGAGAACATAATCTCCTTCTGAAATGTGTAATCTTATGCTCTGAAAATCTCCATAAGGATAAAGTTCTTCCCATATACTTTGCATAGCTTGATTTACAGCAGAAATAAAGTTTTTCCTTAACTCTGTTTGAGTAATACTTAAAGCTTCTTTGAATTTTTCTAAATCAGATATTATTTGCTCTACTTTTATTTTTTCTTGCTCATATCGTTCTAAATCTTTTATTTTTCTTTCTATAAGTTCAAGCATTCTTGTTTTTTCATTTTTTAATTTTTCAAGTGCATAAACCTTTTCTTTTTTACTCTTAAGATCTGCAAAAAGATTTTTGCTTTCTTCTAGTATTTTTTCTAATTTTTCTTCAGAAAATATTTGCTTAATCTTATTTAGTTCCTCTTCAACTTTTTTTATTTCAATCTTTTTTTCTTCAAGTAATTTTTTCTTTTTTTCAATTTCTATAACTTCTTTTTCTAAAAGTTTCTCTTTTTCAAGAAATACCTTACTTTCTCTTATTTTTTCTTCAATCTCTTTTTTCTCTTTTTCCAAATCTTTAACTTTTTCTTCAAAAACACAAACTTTATTTTTAATCTCTTCTTCATTTTTAACAATTTCTTCAAGCTTGCTTATTTCATTAGAAATTATTTTAATTCTTTCATTACATGCTTTAAGTTCCACATAATTTTTTTCAAGTTGTCTAATCTTGTTTTCTATTTCTTTGATTTCGTTTTCCAAAATCATAGAGTTTTTAGTACTCAATTCTAAATCGCTTTTCTTTTTTTCTATTAGCTTTTTTCTTGTTTCTTCATTAAGCTCTGAATCACAAACAGGACATGTTTCTTTTGCTTTATAAAGCTCTTCCAATGATTTTTTAAGTTCTTTGATTTTTGCGGCTAAAGAGAAAAACTCTTTTCTTTTTTCACTTAAAATATTTTTATTTTTTTCAAGCTCAACTTCTATATTTTCTAAATTTTTAAGTTTATTTTCTAAATTATTTTTTTCCTGCTGTAAAGCTATTAGCTTTTTCTTATTTTCATTAATTTCTTTTAAAACAAGCTCTATTTTTTCTTTCTCTTTTTTAATCTCTATCAAATTTTTCTCTTTTTCATTGTAAATACTTTCGAGTTCTTTTAACTTTGCTTCTATTTCAGAAATTCTTTTCTTTACAAATTCTAAATCTGGTAATTTTTTCTCTGCAAGCTCTTTTTCAAGAAGATTTATTTCAGCATTCAAGCTATGCATGCGCTTTTCAAAAAATTCTTTTTTTCTCCTGAGCTCTATTAATGTTCTTTTTTCTTTTTCAATCTCTTCTAATTTATGCTGAAGCAAGTTTATTTCATTTTTTAAATTAAAAAGCTCTGAATTTATTTTCTGAATATCTTCTTTTAATCTTCCTATTTCTTCTTTATTTATTTCTGAACGTAAAGTAGCAATAAAACGTGAAAGCTCGAATAAATGTGATTTAAACCTGTTTATAAGAGTTACTACACTTGCTCTTGCTTGTTCAAATCTTTCTAATTTAAGTATTTCATCTATTTTCTTTATTCTTTGTCCTTTAGGTAAATTTAAGAAAGCATCTATTCTATTCTGCTCTGAATAAATAGCTCTTGTAAATAAATCAAAATCCATTTTGAGAACATCTTCTATAAATTCATTTACTCTTTGGGGTTGAACTTCAACTAATCTGCCATTAATTCTGAGTTCAGCTTGAGTAGATTTTCTTCTTTCAATCCTTCTTTTTACAGTATACGTTTTTCCATTAAATTCGAATTCAAGCTCTATTTCTGCAAAATTTTTTCTCACAGGTTTTTTCATTATTACATCTTCTAATTTGATTTTTCTTTGATGAAGAGCAGGAAAAGTGCCAAAAAGAGCAAAAGTTATTGCATCCAATACAGAGCTTTTTCCAGCACCCATTACTCCTAAAAGTGCATTCGTTCCAAAGCTAAATTCAAATTCTGAATTTAAGTGACATTTCCAATTTTTTAATTTAAGTTTTTTTATCATACTTTTCTCACCACAATGTTTTTTGTTCTCCTTTAAGTACAGCAAAAGCTGTTTCTATATCTCCACTAACTAATAAATCAAAAATTTCATCTATTTTTATTTTACATCCTAATTTCTCAGCATTTCTTCTAAGCATTTCTTTTCCAAGTTCTTCAGGTGAAAGCTTTTGCTCTCTTATAAGTTCTATAAGCTTTACTTTTTCTTCTTCACTTTCGCTTATTGTTTCGTTTTTTATTTTAAGTTCAAGGATTTTATTATATTCTTCAAGAATATCACGAAGTTCTATTTTTTCATTAGTCTTTCCTTTAATTTTAATATAAACTATAGATCCTTTTTCTACACTTGATAGAAACATTTTTATTCTTTGCTTTACTTGAGGCGAGGCTTCAAAATCTTTGAAATAAATTTTTCTTTGAAACTTTAAAGGAATAAATTTAATGTTATTATTTTCTATTATCCATACTCCTTTTTGTTGAGTTGCTTCTATTTTTTTAGGTGTTGTAGTAACTAAACTTCCAGGGAATAAAAGTTTACCTTGCTTATAATTTCTTATATCATGCCAATGAATATGACCAATAATATAAAAATCAAAACCATCTGGTAAATCTTCTAGTCTCAAAGAAGGTGGCTCTAATGGAGAATAAATATATTCTCCTATGGATTGATGAAGCATAAGAATATTTTTAGCACCCTTTATGGGTTTTGGTCTCCACTCTCGAAGGACATCTCTTGCATAACGCTCTGGTACAGAACCCATGCCATGAATAGCTACTTCCTCTCCATTTATTTCAAAAATGGCAGTAGCACAATGAAGGTTTATTACTAACCCTGCATGCTCAAGGGCTTGAACAGGATTTATAAGTTCTCTACTTCTTCTTTCATGGTTTCCATGAATAGCAATTACAGGAATTCCTTTCAAAGCCAAAGAAGAAATTTCTTTAATATCCTTGCCTATAACCTCTTTAAGCTTTGCAGAAGAAGGAAACTGTTTAGTATAAGTAAAAATTTTAGCTATTTTTGCAAACACTTCTTGCTTAGGTACGCGAGTATCAAATATATCTCCTGCTATTAAAATTAAATCACAATATTTTGAAAGCTCCAAAGCTTCTTTTAAAGCTATATATGAATCGTTTTCTCTTATACCTTTTCCAAAACCTGCATGAATATCTGAAAACACAGCTATTTTCATAACTCTCACCTATATTTTTCTGCAAAAAGAAGCATTGCAGCACTCCATGTTTGTTCTGGCGAGCCACCAGGAAGTGAAGTAAAAGCATGAATCCATTCATAAAACTTTCCTTCTTCAAGCATACACGCTTGTTCTAATTTTTCAAGAAAACATTTAAATTTTTGCTTTTCTTTTTTCAGCATTGCAACAAAAAAACCACCAGCAAAAGGCCAGCACGCGCCGTTGTGAAAAGCTCCTGGTTCTTGAAGAAATGTAAGCTCTGTTTCTCTGAAATAAAAACACCAAAAAGGATCTTGCTTTGGAATAGGTGGTATAAGCACGCGAATAGGATAAGGCTCTGCTACTTTATAGCTTTCAAATGCTTCTAAAATTTTTTTCTTTTTTTCTTTATCCGGAATATCAAAGAAAACAGCAAGTGTATTTGCAAATACATCAAAGCGGGCATCATATTTTCTAAATCCTAATTCAGCTATGTAATATGGTTTTTCCCCTTCTCTTAAAGCTATTTGATAATCTTTTTCTATTCCTGTATAGCCGTAAAGCTTCTCTACAAGTTTTGTGTTTTCAGCATCGAGCCAAAGTAAAAGATTTATGTTTTGTTTCACAAGTTCTGCAATATTTAAATAATATGATTTTTTCCCGAATTCTTCAAAAAGCATATGCAAATGCTTTAATGCAGCATAAAAAAGAACATTATCATAAAGAACTCTCCCGTTTCTTACAAGCATATCCATCCAATCGCTTCCGTCATGGGTTTCTATTAACCAATCATTGTTTAAATCTAAATTAATAGCCCATTTCACAGCTTTTTCTATCTTTTTAAGATTTTTTGAAATAAATTTTTTATCATCAGTATTTTTTAAATAGTAAAAGCTTGCTATTGGTAACCATAAGCTTGAATCCACACAGCCGCCTTCGCCAAAAAAAGCTTTTGTACCATCAGGTGTGATTTTATTAGGAATTTGTCCTGTAAATTTTTGATGTGCTATACATGTTTCTAAACATTTTTTAGCAAGCTCATGTAACTCTTCGTAAAAAGAAAATCCGAGTACAGATATTAAAGCATCTCTGCACCAGAAATCTGGATAGTAATATCCTGCTTTTATTCCTACAGGAATTTTATTTTTCTCTATAATCTCAAAAGCTTTTTTAACAGCTTCTGACATAAAAATATTTATTTTAAATAGTTTTTAAAAATATTAGAGTAAAATGAGGTAGAAAATAATGAAAGTACTTATGCTTAGTTGGGAGTTTCCTCCAAAAATTATAGGTGGCTTAGGTGTTGTTGTTTATAATATTGTTAAACACCTTCTTCAGAAAAATGTTAAAATAAAAATAGCTCTTCCTTTTGATCCAGAAAATAAAGAATTCAATGAGATTATTATTTCTGTTTTTAAAAAAATTGAGCTTAAATATAGCGTGTATGAAAGTTTAATTTTTGATGAAGAAAAACCAAAAGGTAAAAATTTTTTTGATATTGTAAATTTCTATGCTAAAAGAGTTGCAAAAATTTGCAAACACTTAGATTTCGATATTATTCATGCCCATGACTGGCTGACTTTTAAAGCTGCTATGGAGCTTAAAAAAATTACGAAAAAACCATTTATAGCGCATGTACATTCTACAGAATTTGATAGAGCAGGCGGAAAATATGGAAATCCAAAAGTTCATGAAATAGAATATTACGCTTTTCATTATGCTGATAAAATAATAGCTGTAAGCAAAAGGGTTAAAAACTGGATAGTAAATGAATATTATGTTAATCCTGAAAAAATCGAAGTAGTATACAATGCAGTAGAAAATATTCAAAATAACATAAATAAAAAACATGGCCGTGTCGTGCTTTATGTTGGAAGATTATCTTTAATGAAAGGGCCTGATTATTTTCTTAAAGCCGCAAAAAAGGTGCTGGAAAAAGAAAAAGCTTATTTTGTTATTGTTGGAGAAGGAGAAATGATGCACCAACTAATGGAAGAAGCTTGTGCTTTGGGAATAGCTGATAGAATTTTGTTTACAGGATTTATAGATAGAGAAACTTTGCTTAATAAGTTTTATAGTTATGCAGATGTACTTGTTATGCCCTCTATTTCAGAACCTTTTGGAATTACAGCTTTAGAAGCTATAGCTAATAAAGTTCCTGTAATAGTTTCAAAACAAAGTGGTGTAACAGAAGTTATAAAAAATTGTTTAAAAGTAGATTTTTGGGATGTAAATGAAATGGCAAACAAAATAATAGCTATTTTGAAATATAAACCTTTGAAAGATATGCTTGTTGAAAATAGTTTGGAAGAATTAAAAAATTTAAGCTGGGAAAAACAAGTAGAAAAAATAATGAAAATTTATTATTCTTTAAAGGTGTAGCTTATGGTAGCTGTATGCATGTATATGCATGTGCATCAACCTTATAGGCTTAGAAAATTCACATTCTTTGATATAGGAACAGGAAAAAGTTATTGGGATGATGAAAAGAATAAAGCTATATTTGAAAGAGTTGTTAAAAAAAGTTATCTTCCTACAACAAAACTCCTTTTAGAGCTTATTAAAGATACAAACCAAGCTTTTAGAGTTGCTTTTAGTATTACAGGAACAGCATTAGAACAAATGAAAAATTATCCAGAAGTTATTTCAAATTTTATTAAATTAATAGACTATGGTTGCGAAATTTTGGATGAAACATATTACCATTCTTTAGCTTTTCTTTTTTCTAAAAAAGAGTTTAGAGAACAAGTTAAAATGCATCGTGAAATAATAAAAGATTTGTTTGGTTATAAACCAAAAGTTTTTAGAAATACAGAGCTTGTATATTCTAATGAAATAGCAAAAGAAGTTGAAAAAATGGGATATAAAGGCATACTTGCAGAAGGACATGAAAAAATTCTTGGTTGGCGTTCACCATGTTTTATTTACAAGGCTAAAGATAGTAAAATAAAGGTTTTATTAAGGCATTATAAGTTAAGCGACGATATATCTTTCAGATTTTCTCTTCATACATGGGAAGAATTTCCTTTAACAGCAGAAAAATTTGCATCATGGATAAATGCTCATAATGGAAATGGAGAGATTGTTAATCTTTTTATGGATTTTGAAACCTTTGGTGAACATCAATGGCAAGAAACAGGAATTTTTGAGTTTCTCAAGCATTTACCAAAAGAAATTCTTAAACATCCTGATAATGAGTTTGTTACGCCGTATGAAGCTATAAGACGCTTTCCTACACGTGGCGAGCTTGATGTACCTTTTATAGTTTCTTGGGCAGATACTGAAAGAGATTTAACTGCTTGGATGGGAAATAAAATGCAACAATATGCACTTCAAAAATTATATGAGCTTGAAGAAAGAGTGCTTAAAACAGGAGATGCAAAAATTATTGAAGATTGGCGCAGACTTCAAATAAGTGATCACTTTTATTTTATGTGCACAAAATGGTTTGCAGATGGAGATGTACATAAATATTTTAATCCTTACGATACACCTTATGATGCATTTATAAATTTTATGAATGTGCTTGAAGATTTGAAAAGAAGAATAGAA
>DQVX01000048.1 GCA_015661515.1 Nanobdellota archaeon | reverse complement strand
TTTGCAATAATTTAAAAAGTTACAATTTATACATTTAGTTTCTTTAATATGTCTTTCTTCACGGAAATAAACGAGTAATTTGTGTTCTTTCCAGATTTTTCTTATATTATCTTTTCTTAAAATTCCCAAACGCAATTCTTCCTGCGTCAGTAAAGGACAAAGAAAAATCTTGTTATCAGCACTTATAAAAAGCATTTCAGTTCCTATCCCGCAATAGTTCAAATCTCCCTTTAGTGTAGAATCCTTTTTTCTGGGAAGCTTGGCATTCTCAATTCGTTTAAAACTTTCTCCTAGGTTCTTCAAGCTTTTTTCTAATAATTTTGAGTTTTCTTTTGTTTCTAATATTCTCCCCTGGAATATTACTAAATCTATTAGAATATTATGTTTATTTATGCCTATTTCTTGTAAAAATTTATACGTTCTTAAAATTGAATCTTTTTTGTCATTAATACCAGGTATTACTGTTATTCCAATTCTTACAGGAATTTGATATAGCACTAATTTTTTTATTAAATCTTTTATATGCTTGTTCTCTTTACCTCTAATTTTTTTAAATTCATCATTATTAAAAGAATCAAAGCTGATTGAAACAAACTTAACTTTATATTTTTTTAATAGGTCTATCCATTTTTCATTTATCAAGAAACCATTGGTAAGAATTGCGAAGTCTATTCCATTTTCGTATAAGAAACTAAGAAAATGTTCAAAATCTTTTTTAAAAAAAGGTTCTCCTCCAGTAAATAATACTAAAACTAAACCCAAGTCATAGGTTTCTTCAATGAGTTGTTTGAATGAATTAAAATTCAACTCTACAGATTCATTAGGTGAAGAATTATTATAACAATGAATGCATTGTAGATTACATTTCCGTGTTATTTCTATTTGTAATCTATATAAAGGATATTTTTCTATATGACTTTCATATATTTTCCCTCTAGAATTATTATAACTTACTAAACCTAATTTATTTAATCTAGAAACAAGACCATCGAATGTTTCTCTTCTTATTCCATATTTCCTTTCCAAAAGAGAAAAAAGGTCTTCTTTTTCTATACCATTTTCTAAAATTTTCAGAACAAAATAAGTTTTCTCATTTAAAAGATACCACTCTTTCTTGTCCAAATTATAAATTTCTATATTTTCTAAATTTTCATGAACTAATGCTCTTAATCTATCCTTTAAAAAAAGTTTATTTTTAGACATTATAATCTTTTTTCTACCATAACATTCTTTTCAACATTATCTACTTGATCTATGTTTAAAATTTTGTAAGGGCATTTAGGATAACAATGTGAACCACCACTGGTAGCACACGCAAATGAGGAATTTTCATGAATAGCTTCTCTGATTACAATTAATTTAAAGTCTTCAGTATTATTTGTGTTAAACCTTTCCTCCACCATATCTTCCTACCTCCCTATTTATAACATTACATTATTATAAAGAGGAAAAAGAGGATGTCAACTTTTTCAAGGGGGCTGTTCGAAAAATGGAGGGCTTTGGTCTCCCCCAGAAAGAGGTAAAATGAAACCTTAGGAAACCCGGACAACCTGGCGAAAGAAAAGAAGAGGAGGAAAAGGCCATGCGTCGATCCCGCCTTCCCCTCCCAAAGCTCTACACCTTAGTCCAACGGTATCTTGAGAATAGCACTCCGGCTCGCCTTAGG
>DQVX01000015.1 GCA_015661515.1 Nanobdellota archaeon | reverse complement strand
ACTTCGCTGCCTGAAAAAAAAGAAGAAGAAAAAGGTATTGTTATCTCCTGGTTATTCATTTTCTTTCACCCCCTTTACATTTTTTTCTGCTTCTTTAACAAGAAGATAAAAGGACTTTACCAAATACAGTATGAAAAAAAGGAAAAAGATAATCGCTAAATAGGAACTCGTATAAGTAAAAGTATGAAATAAAAATTGTCCATCATAACTCGCATTTCCTCCAGGGTCAAAAGCATATACAGTATTTTTTATCCCAGAAAGCCAAAGCAAAGCCTGAATTATAAACAAGATAGCTATTGTAGCAGAAAAAGGAAAATTTGGTTTTTTGAAATCTAAATAAATTAGATAAGCATGGAAAACACTAAGGAAAATATAAGGAATTAATTCCATTTTTTCACCTTCTTTTTAGTTTGGAAAAAAAGAAAAAATTATCTTCTCATTTGGGTTAAAGCCACTATCATACCAATGACTGTAAAGATAACAAACAATATTATACCAACCGCCAGAAAGTTAAACCCTTTATTTCCCATATCTGAAACCTTAGTATAGGTACTGTTTAAATTAGGGTCGGTAGGAGCTGGAATTGAACTTCTTGCTTCTCCAAACCCATAGATAAGAGCTAAAATAGTTATAACTGCGATAAATATACTAACAGCAACCGAAGTAATTACTCCTGCATTACCTCTCTTTAATTTAGCGTTTTCCATCTTAGCCAAGGTTTCAATAGTTTTCTCTTTCCCATATTCTTTTGCATATTCTAAGACTTTTGTTATGCTTCTCATTGTTGGCTCACCTCCAAAAAAACAGAATATCTTTTTCTTTTTAAATTTTTTAGGTATATGTACTTAATTTTTTTCTCTTTCCGCAAAAAGAGAAAAACTAAAAGAAAAACTTTTCTAATTTAATACCCTTTGACGTTTTTTTAATCTTTATTTTATATGGAATTTTTGGAAGAACAAACATATTAGGCCCTCTTTTCATTACTTCAAAACAGTTTTTTCTTTTTAAGTAGTAATAAAGACTTTTTTGGAACTCTAAAACGGCATAGTTTTGTTTTTGTAGTTGTTGAATTATTTTTTCAATTCTTGGGTCAATTTTTAACTTAATTTTTACCATTTTTATCACCTTTATGGATTTTTAAGAGTTTTGTAAGTGATAAAAGCAAGGAGTAGAGCAATTAACAGATAAATATAAGTTGTAAATGGTTCTGGAACTAAGAAAGATAATGTTATCATAACTACAAAGACAACAAACCCTGCAAAACTGACACTGTAGCTCTTATTATATATCATTATTACAAGAAGTAATATAAATAATCCAATAATAAAAAACCAATATTCCCCAAATGCTTGTTGGAAAGTTTCAAAGACCCAATCCCAAAATTTTTTTATCCCAGTCATTTTCCTCACCTCTTTTAGTATTCCAAATTTCTATTTGTCAGGAATTGAATTAGTCCTATTATGTATATGAAATCAACAATTGCTTGTATTGACACTGCTATAGCAACAACTTCTGGGCTGTCTCCAAATATCGCTATTATAATATTGTAGATTCCTGCAAATATTGACTTAAACAAATCAACAACCACGGAAAGCTTTTTTAATGCCAAAATTAAATCTCCAACAAAAGGAATACTTTGAAGAAGTCCAAAAACTCCTCCTGTATCTTCCGCTTGTTCCTTTTGTGTTTCTATTTCTTCAGTTATGTTTCCACTAATATCAATAGAAATTAACCCTAAAACTGAAAACACATGCAAAACTACAGAAAAAATCAAAAAGAAAAGAGCTATTTTATATGCTTTCATTGTGTATCACCTCTTTTTGCTGCAATGAATATGGCAAAAGCCCAAACTAAAAGAAGAAGTGCAGGATGTATATTGATAATCCCGAAAAGTGTGAAGATTGATAGTAGACCTGCTATAATGATTGCTGCTATTGGTATAGCAATTGCTGTTGTTGTAGCTGCCACTGCCAAAACAATGAAAAGAGCCCATTTTGAAAGTTCTGAAGCCGAAGATTGCTCATTTGTTATCACTTTCTCCATTTTGACATAACCAAGTTTCGTATTATTAAATTCATACTCTACTATTGCAAATGATTGGTTTTCAACATCATTCAGGTTAATTAACAATTCTGAAGCTCTTTCTTCAAAGTTGTATGTCTGATTACCTATTTTTATTTTTACCTTAATGTAATTAGTACTGTTTTCACTGTCTTTGAAGTAAAACTTAAAGAAAGTTCCATTATAAACTGTTTCTACTGTTAAGTTGTCTGTTATTAATGGTTTTTCTTTTTGTTCTATCTTTGAAAGTTCAATAATGTAAGTGTTTGATTGCGTCGGCTGTAATGTCCCCCAAATTCTACAAGTATTTTCATAACAATATTCTACAATATATCTTTCATTTTGTACAAGATAGCTTTCTTCTGTTGTTTCCAATGGAAACTCTGTTATTACCTCAGTATTTCCGTTTATTTGTTTCAATATTTTTACGTTAACCTTATTTACGTGAATTAATGAGAACAAAGCCCAAGTAATCTTTAAAACAGGATGGCTCTTTAAATCCACCACATAAAGATTAATATTATATCTATCTGAAAAATAAGTTCTTGTATATGTGGTTCCAAATTGTTGGACTAAAAGTTCAAAAAAATCTGGTTTTTGCCTTGCTAAGAAATACGTTTTATT
>DQVX01000006.1 GCA_015661515.1 Nanobdellota archaeon | reverse complement strand
TAAACTAATTAAAAAATAGTTCTTTGGCTAAGCTCTTTAGTTCGCTATAGGAATATATTTCCTTTACTTTAAACTTACCTTTATTTCATTATTCATATGCTTTTTGAAGTTCTTGAGAAGCTATTTGGCTTCACTCTTCATTTTTTCTTATCTCACTGAAACTCTTTTATGGTGTAATCTTCTCTTCTATTTAAGTTTCGGGGTTTATCATATGATTTCTATATCATCCAATGTGGAATAAACAAAATCCTTGTTTTATTAATTTTCTTTATTCCGAATTCTTTTTCCGAAAAAACAATTGCTTTTTTCGGTTTATAGGCTTTTATAAAACTTAAAAAACTTGTTCTTGAAATTTTAAAATCAAAAACAAACAAAGTAGTTACCATTTTTGGTGTAAGGAGAGCGGGAAAAAAGCTATATAATGCGAGAGATAGCGAAGTTTTTATCTGTAGAATTTGGGAAGAATAATGTGCTTTATGTTAATTTACTTTTAGATGAGATTCAATAAAATTGCTAAAACATTAAATTTGTCTGTTAAAACTGTGGAGAGATTTTCAAAATATTTAGCGACTTCGAGAATGATATTTTTTATTCCAAAGTTCTCGTTTAAAATTAAAGAAAAAGATCTGATTCAAGTTTATGGAAAATATTATTGCGATAAATTTAATCTCTAGATTTAAAGAGTCTTTGGGCTGTGTATGTTATTTTAGAGATTATCAGCAGCGTGAAATAGATTTTGTAATCAAAAAGTTTGAAAGTTAAACAGCTTGTTCAAGTAGCCTATGCATGTGAAAGAGATGAAATTGAAAAAAGAGAGTTAAGAGCTTTGATTAAAGCTTCAGAGCTTCTGAAATGTAAAAACTTGCTATGCATAACATGGGATTATGAAGGTGAAGAAGAGTTTAAAGGAAAGAAAATAAAATTCCTGCCTTTGTGGAAGTAGTTGCTGGAAAATTAGATTTCTGCTTCTCGTATATTTCTAAACAATTTCTTCCGGCTTTAATTAAATTTTCGCGTGAATTTCCTGAAATAGCCAGTCGGTATCTATTTTTATTTTCGGGGGTAATATAAAATTTATTTTTCTTACAAATTTTGAAAGATTTTTGTAAATTTTTATTTTTCGTCCAAATATTTTTCTTATTTTTTCAGAAGCTTTGTAAATATCTGGAAAATATTTTAGCATAATTTCTATAGCTGTAAAGCTCCAGATTATTCCTCCTCCGCTCCAGGGTTTGCATAATCCAGCAGCGTCTCCGCAGAGAAATATATTTTCGTAAGGGGAAATTACAGGGCCTATAGGAATTAAAGCTCCTTGAATATTTTTTGGTTTTAGCTTAAGCTTTTTTGAAAATTCAAAAAGTTTTTGTTTTGCTTTTTGAGGACTTTCCATTATTCCGTATTCTATTTTATCTTTTCTCGGAATCTGCCAGAAAAATCCGTTTTCAGTAGCCCATGTAATTGCTTTAGAAGATTTTATTTTTCTTTTAACAAAAAACTGCAACCCCAAAAGAAACTCTGGGTCAGGAAGAGAAAGTGATTTTCTTACAATTGATAAAGCTCCATCACATGCTATAATTATATCGAATTTTTTTCTTTTTTTACCAAAAAATACATTTCCTTTTGTATTTATGCTTTTAACATTAGCTTTTACAATTTTTGATTTCAAACTTGCTATTTTTAATAAATAATCATCAAAAAGTTTTCTATTAACAACTAAAAGTTTTGGATTGAATTCAACAACTACTTTTTTTCGTGGAAAATTTATTTCAACTTGATTTATTTTATTTTCTATTATATAATTTGGTAAAGGTATAAAATCTAAGATTCTTTTAGAAAATAATCCTGAACAGGGTTTTTGAGATTTGTTTTTCTTCTCAAAAATTGTTGGAGCTATGTTAAAAAGTTCTGCTATTCTAAATGCGGCATAACATCCAACAGGCCCTGCTCCTATAATTGCTATTTTCATAAATTTATTTTGGTAGAAAACTTTTTAACTTATTGAAAGAAATTTTTTACGTGATCTTAATGTACGGGGATATAAAAAGATATAAAATGCTTATTATCATACCGTTGGCAATACTTTTTTTAAGCATGTATTTGTTTATGTGTTTAGAAGACGTTAAAAAAGATATAGACTTGACTGGCGGAATGCAAATAATGATTCTTATGGAAAAAGATGTAAATGCCAAAGAAATAGAAAATATTTTAAAAGAATATGAAGTAAAAGTAAGAGTTGCTAAGAGTTTTGAAAAAACTACTGTATTTATTCAATATACAAAAAATGTTACTGCAGAAGAAATAGTTGAAAAAATTAGAAAATATGGATATGAAGTATTAGATTATTCTACTCAACAAATATCTCCTGCTTTAGCAAAAGAATTTTACAAACAAATGATAAACGCTATAATAATAGCTTTTATTTTTATGAGTATAGTTGTATTTTTCATATTCAGAGAAATTCTTCCAAGTTTTTATGTAATTTTTACTATAGCTATTGATATTTTTGAAGCATTTGTGTTTTCACAGTTTTTCGGAATACCTCTTTCAATTGCTTCTATTGCTGGTTTTCTTTTGCTTATTGGATATTCAGTAGATGCAAATATTCTTCTTACAGCAAGAGTACTTAAAAGCGAAAATGGAATAAAAGAAAATCTTGAAAAAGCTTTTAAAACAGGTATAACTATGGCTATTACAACAATTACAGCTCTTTTAGTAATAGTTATCATTTCATCTTCGTCTGTTTTGAAACAAATAGCAAGTGTGCTTTTAATTGGTTTGGTGCTTGATATTATAAACACATGGTTTATTAATGGAGTTGTGTTAAGATGGTGGGTAGAAAGGAAAAAATAAAAAAACTTGTAATGGATTTCAGAATAATTATATGGATTAGTTTAGTAGCTTTCTCTTTGTTTAGCATATTTTCAGGAGAAAGTGGTGTAGTTGTAAAAGCTGTTTCAAGTGACTCACCTTTAAAAGGAAAAATTTTTCCAGGAGATGTTATAACTTGGATTAATGAAAAACCCGTAAAAAGTGTGCAAGATGTTTATGAGTTTAACAATTTTTCTGGAATAATAAGAATGAAGGTGAATAATAAATTAGTGCTTGCTGATGTTGATAAAAATCTTGGAATAGAGGTAGAAGAGTATAAAGGTAATCTAAAATTTGGATTAGATATAGGAGGTGGGGTAAGAGTACTTTTAGAGCCTGTTGAAAATGTTAGTAAAGAGCTTATAGAAGAAACAAAAGAAGTTTTAAAAGCAAGAATAAATGTTTTTGGATTAAAAGAAGCTAAGTTTAATATAATTACCGTTGGTGATAAAAAATATATTCAAATAGAAATGGCTGGTGGAAGTATTAGTGATATAAAAGAAATCTTAGAAAAACAAGGTGTACTTGAAGCTAAAATTCCTAAAACTGTAAAGCTTAAAGATAATAAAGGTTATTTTGTTCTTGGGAAGAAAAAAATTGAAGTGTTAGTTGAAAATAATAGTGTTATAATAAATAATACTATTTTGAAAAAAGGTGAAAGAATAAAAATAGATGGGATAGAATTTGAAGTATTAAATATAACTAAAGATAAAGTTGTATTTGGTGGAATTGTATTTAATTCTTCAGATGTTAAAAAAGTTTGCATGGTAGACGAGCCAAATATTTGTAGAGTTACTTTATTTTATAACCCAAAAACAAAGCTTTACGAATTTTCTTTTGAAATATCAATTTCCTTAGAAGCTGCTGAAAGAATGAAAAAATTAACGCAAGATATGAGAATAGTATATGATAGGTTTGGAAGAAAAATGTTAGAAGATGGTTATCTTCTTCTTTATCTTGATAATGAGCTTATAGATATGCTTGCAATAGATCCTGGACTTAAAGGAAAAATTGTTACACAAGCAGCAATTACAGGAGCAAGAGAAAGTAAAGAAGAAGCTAAAAATGAAATGAAAGTTCTTCAAACAGTGCTTTCTTCAGGAATTTTACCTGTTGAGTTAAAATTAGTGCAAGTAGATGAAATCTCTCCTATTTTTGGAGAAGAATTTCTAAAAGAAATAATTTTAATAGCGATCATAGCACAAGTGTGTGTTGCTGCTATAATATTTTTAAGGTATAAAAATCCTAGAATAGTTATTCCTATGATAATAGTTAGTGCAAGTGAAGTAATAATAATTCTTGGTATTGCATGTTGGATAAATTGGACAATAGATTTGCCATCGCTTGCAGGAATTATTGCAATTGTGGGAACTGGTATAGATGCTCAAATAATGATGATTGACGAAATAATTTCTGGAAAAAGAAGAATTTATTCGATTAAAGAAAAAATAAAACATGCATTTTTCATAATATTTTCTTCTGCTGCTACAACATTTGTGGCTATGCTTCCTTTATTAACAGCTGGTGCCAAAGAAATGCAAGGGTTTGCTGTAACAACAATTATAGGACTTTTTATAGCTGTTTTTATAACACGTCCTGCTTTCGGAAAAATAATTGAAGAAATATTATAATTATGACAGCAGAAATTGTTTTTGTAGCATTATTAGGAATTGTTGCAGGAGTCTTAGCTGGTCTAATTCCTGGTATCCATCCGAATTTATTTGTTTCTTTTATACTTCTTTATTTTTATGGCTTTGATCCTTTTTTGTTATCTATATTTCTTCTTTGTTCTGGAATAGCAAATTCATTTTCTTCATTCATTCCTTCTATATTTCTTGGTGCTCCTGAAAGTGAAAATTCTTTATCAGTTTTACCAGGACATAAATTACTTTTAGAAGGCCGTGGTTATGAAGCTGTTAAGCTTTCTGTAATAGGCGGTATAATTGGTGGAATAATTAGTATTCTACTTTTTCCTGTTTTGCTTTTAATTGGAATTTGGTACTCGGAGTTCAAATTCTTAATACCAATTGGACTTATTGCTATAGTTATTTTTATGATTTTTTCAGAAATAGGATGGAAAAAGAAAATACTTGCTATTTATGTGTTTTTATTTTCAGGGTTATTAGGAATTCTTTTTTTAGATTTTGATGTTTTATTTCCTGTTTTCACAGGATTTTTTGGATTGCCGCTTTTGTTTCTTTCTTTTATAAAAAATGTTAAACTGCCAGAAAAAATTTCATTTGAATGCGAGAATGTAAATTCTTTAAAAAGCTCTTTTATTGGATGTATTGCAGGTGTGCTCACAGGAATATTGCCCGGTATAAGCTCTGCGCAAGCAAGCATGGTTGTACAAGAGCTTATTGGGAAAAGAAAAGAAAGAGAATTTTTGGTTTCAATTGGTAGTATAACTACAGTTGATATTATAATCTCGATTTTTGCTATTTACATTATAGGAAATCCTAGAAGTGGTATAGCACATGGTATTATGAGTTTAATTGGTAACTTTTCTTTAGAAATATTGCTTTTGTTTATTTTTCTCTCACTTTTTTCTATTTTTATTTCTGGTTATATAACAATTAAAATAGCAAAAAAATTTGTTTTTTGGGTACAAAGTATAGATTATTCTGCGCTTTCTAGGAATGTATTTATATGCTTGCTTTTTACAGTTTTTATATTTTCAGGAGTAAAAGGTTTTTTGCTTTGTATTACAGCATTTTTCTTGGGAATAATAGTAAATGTTGCTGAAATTAAAAGAACTCATTTAATGGGTTTCCTTATACTACCTACAATAATGTTTTATATATCAATCTAAAAAACTACAACAGCTTTTGCTCCTGCACTTCCAGAATATTCAAAATAAAGCTTTGTATTTCCGCATCTTGGGCATATACCAGAAAGCAAAGGTCTGCGGAAAGACCATTTACATGAAAAGCAAACAACACCTTCAAACGAATCTAAAACTAATTCTTCTGGTTTTTTTCTTTCTGGTTTTTTCTTAATATAAAAATCAAAAAGATTTTGTTGTTTCGAACCTTCTAATAACTCAGCTTTTGTTATTCCACATACTTCGAAAATTCTTTCTATAGGAGGGAGAATTTGATTTTCTATATAGTAATTTGCATCTATTTCTAATCCCTTTTCTATAACATATTTAGGATCTTCAGCACGTTTTGAAAGCATTTGATTTCCTTTTACAATTACAAATTCTATTCTATCTCCAACACTAGGAGCTCTTGTAGGATCTCTTTGTTTTAATTTTTTAGCAAGCTCTACATGCGGCTGAACACCATCATATTCTTCTGGAGGTTTTGTCAAGCTTTTTACTATTGTTAATTTTTCTAAAGGTACTTTTCCTTGAGAAAGCTCTTTTATAACATTTCTCACATGCTCTGCTGCTGCGAATATATTACCTTCTTTAAGTATAATTTTTATTACCTTTTCCATAGTTTCTGAAGTTAAAGAACACCAATCTCTTCTAACTGTCTCTATTCCTTTCATTTCTATTTCTTCTTTCCAACCTGTTGGAGAATTTGGATCACGCTCAAATTTCCAACCTGCATATCTTTTTTTAGTGAGTATTAAAAATGATTTGAATATTTTTTCGAATTCTAATGTAAGATATCCTGGTAATCTTGAAGAAACAAATTCTGAAATTTCATTTCCTAATTTTTCTGCTTCTTCTAAATCTGTGGTTTTTGTTTTTACAAAAATGCTATCTGTATCTCCATAAACTATTTCTACTGGAAAATTATTTTCTACAAGTTCTTTTGTTTTAAGTATATTTTCTCTTCCAAAAGCTGTTATTGAGTTTGCTATTTCAAGAAGATATAGCCTTGCTGGAAGAAATCCTAGATAACCATAAAGAGAGTTAGCCATTATTTTTAAAGCATGTTGTTTAGCGTCTAAAATTCTCTTTTTTTCAGGATCTGTCTCTTCTTTCATTTGCTTTTTTACTTTTTTTCTTGTTTCTATAAGTTCTTTAACTATGGCAGGAAAAACTCCTTCTCTTACTGACGGTGCAACAAACTTTGCTCCTGTAGGAGAAGTTATGTGCTCATAATTATCTGCGTTATCTAAAAGAAGTGTTGTAGGGCAAATATTGAAAGTTCTTATGATAGAAGGATATAGAGAAGCGAAGTCTAAAACTAAAATGCATCCATCGTTATGCAAACCTACCTTAGGGTCTAAAACTATTGCTCCTTTTAAACCAAGTTTCTTTCTTTCTTCTTTTCTTCTTTCAATTTCTTTTTCATCTGGTTTACATGGTAAAACCATGTTTCTTTTTTTGAACTCGTGTAAAAGCTTGCATTCATGTCTTTGGCTTTGACCACCAAAAACATCTTGTAAAAGCAATCCAGAAATTTTTGAAAGTTCAAAGAATTTTTCTAAAAGATCCTTTTCTATTATAAGCCTTAATGCTAATTCTGCGTCTTTTTTACAATAAGCAGTAAATTTCAAAAGATCTTCTCTTGTACCATTCCAAAGTTTTTTCATTTCTTTTACTCCATCTATTTCTATTTTTTCTTCATTTAAAAAGTATTTAGCAACTGTGTTTAAATCATAGCGTTTTAGTCTTATGTAAACATCTTTTTTTATTATATCATAAGGATCTACTATAACTCTTCCTGTTAAGGAAATTGAATAACCTGCAGAAAGTTTTTTTAACACTGGTAATTTTTCGCATCTTCCTATATCTCTTCTTACTTTATTAATTTCCAATCTTTTAATTAAATATGGGAAGTCGAAGTTAAGTATGTTGTAACCTAAAATTATATCTGGATCATAATCAAGAAGTATTTCAACAAACTTTTCAAGCATTTGTTTTTCGTTTTCAAAACCTAATATGTTATTTTCTGCAGAAAAAGGTTTGGCTACAAGGACTATATGCTCTTTTCCTTTATAAGGAGGATGAAAAACCATGCTTATTATTACTATAGGATCCTTAGAAGGATCTGGAAGTCTTTCTGCTTGTGGCATACACTCGATGTCTATGGATAAATATTTTAGTGGTGCGTTTTTTGATTCTTCTTCTGGAATTATTTCATCTGCTTCGAATGCTTTGCATTTTACTGTAGTTGTAGAAACCCATCTTCCTTTTGCTTTTATCCAACTCATTCCATATATCCCTTTATCTACAAGTACTCTGTATTTGAAAAGAATATCTGCCTCATAAGGAGTTCCGTATTTTTTTGCATAATCTCTTATCTCTGGAATTTTCGAAGGATCTGTACCTATTATTTAAAGCATTTTAACAGGATTTGGATGAAAACCTATAGGAATTATTTTTTCTACAATTTCTGTTTTTACTCCAAATTTTTTTTGCAAATCTTTAGCTATTTCGTCGAATTTTTCTTCATCACAATGAAGATAAAAATAAGGCAAAATACCGTTGAAAAATACGCATATAGTTTCGCCTTTCTCATTTTTACCAAATATTCTAACAATAGGTTTTCCATTTGTAAGAATATAATCACAATCTAAAACCTGAACTTTTATTTCCATGTTTATGTTATTTAAAGAAAAAATTTAAACCATTTTCTTTACTCTAAAAATTATATTGTGATCTATAATTATGAACTATTATTTATTCTTCTGAAGATTCTTTTAAACCTTCTCTTTCAGCACATTCAAGGCAAATCCATGCATCGTTTATTTTTACTAGCTTTTCTGAATAATTTCCACACATTTCGCATTCTCCTTCTATACTTTCTTCTTCTCTTTCTTCTGGAGGAATAGCTTCTTTTTCTAACCTACTTTCCAATCTCTCTTTAAATATTTCTATTAAACCTGGTGCTATAGCAAGAATTTCTCTAATTGAAATTATACCTTTCAATTTATTATTTTCATCAACAACAGGAAGTCTTTCATAGCCATATTTATTCATTGTCATAGCTACATCAAGTATATCATCTGATTCTTTACATGTAATTAATGGGTGTCCCATTATTTCTTTAGCGGTTATTTTTTTAGGATCTATAGACTCTGCAACAACTTTTATTACTATATCTTCTCTTGTAACAATACCGCAAGGGGT
>DQVX01000041.1 GCA_015661515.1 Nanobdellota archaeon | reverse complement strand
ATTCTTTTCTTTGTTCATTATGCCATTGCACGTATTGGGATTTTTCAGCAAGTTCTTTGCAGATTTTTTTAGCATTAACTTTATTTTGCCACTTGCACTCGCAAAATAGAATTTCTTTAGCTTGTTCATTTAAAGCTACGATATCAATTTCCTTATCTTTGTGCCACCATTTGCCTATTTTGGTAAATGGGAAAATTTTGGTTTCGATTAAAAATTCTTTGCAAACATCTTCAAAAACAAAGCCCAAATATCCAGGATATTCTTTTTTTATAATTTCAATCTCGAATATACCTTCTTCTATGCTGCTCAGGTTAGGATATATAAATCTAAACCAAAATTTAAGAAAATTATCAGTTATAAAATATCTCCCCTTTCTTGATTTTATGTTCTCAGTCACGGGAACTTTTCTTTCAACGAATCCTGTTTCAATTAAATTTTTTAAGTAAGGCGTTACATCTGTTCTTTTGAAATTTAAAAAATTCTTTATTTCATTAATTGTTGTTTTTCCGAAAGCCAAAGCTTTCAAAATTAATTTATATGTGCTAACATCTTCAAATTCGTAGCGCATTAGAAAATCTATTTCATCTCTCAGAAAACTTACTTCTCTTTTTATTTCTTTTTCAAGCCATGAAAAAAAATTTTTATTCGGATCTATTTTTATTAAATAAAAAGGTGTGCCATCGGCAAAACCATAAATTTTAATTAGCTCTTCAAAACTTGCTTTTGGAAAAAATTCTTTTAAATCTTTAAATTTTATTTTTTTCAAATTCAAAGAAGCTGTTCTCCTTCCGTAAAGTGGGCTTTTATAGCTCAGCACTTTAGACGTTATAATTGAAACTGAAGAACCTAACAAAAAAAGTTTTATTTTGGTATTAACTAAAATATTATCTACAATACTTTGAAATATGCTTACAATATTTTTGTTTTCTTTGATCATATTTTGAAATTCATCAATTATAATTACATCTACTTTATCTTTAAGAAAATCGAACAATATTTCATAACTTTTTTTCAGTTTCCTTACTTCAGGAAATTTTTTCATACATACATCGTAAAATCTTTCAAGATTATTTTCTTCAGTAGCAAGAAAATATAGTCTGTTATATTTTTTTGTTGCTTCTAAAACTAAAGCAGTTTTTCCTATTCTTCTTCTGCCATAAATAATTACTAATTCGAAATTATTACTTTCAAGAATTTTCTTTAATTCATAAAGCTCTTTTTTCCTATTTTTGAATTGTATAATCATAATTATACTAATAACGATTATACTATTTAAATGTTTTTTCCTCAAATTTTTTCATAGGTTTTGCTTGATTTTAAATAATATGCCTCCAAAAAACTTTGAACGATTTCAAAGTTCTCAAAGCTTCAGCTGGATTAGTTAGCATTTGGAAAAATTTTGGAATAAGATAAGAAAGGCGTAAGTAATAAGATTTTCTTGCAAGCGTGCACATTTCATCAAGCATAGCGCTTGAAAGCCCAGGTCTTGAAACAGTAGTACGCATTGTTCCATTTTCATGAAGCCATTTAGAAAAATCTTCTGTTTCTAAGTACCCATTTTTCTTTGCCCATTCATAAGCTTCTGTTCCTGGGTAAACCATTAAAGGATAAAACTGAGCTGTATCGCAGTTAAGCTTTTTCGCAAATTCTATTGTTTTTTTAACTGTTTCTTTTGTTTCTCCAGGTAAGCCAAGAATAAAGCAACCATTAACAAGCAGTCCTAAAATTTTTGTGTATTTCATAAATCTTTCTTGCATTTCTTTTGTAGTGCGTTTATGAACAGCTTCTAATGAGCTTTGCTCTGGGCTTTCAAAACCTACGCATAGCAATCTGCAACCTGCACGCTTCATCCATTTTAGTGTTTCAAAATCTGTATCCACTCTTGCATTACAGCTCCATTTAAGCTTTATACCTCGTTTTATTAGTTCTTTGCAAAGCTCTATGGTTCTTTTTTTACTTACAGGAAATGTATCATCTTCTATCATTACTTCTCGCACATAAGGAAGTTCGTTTTGAATATATTCAAATTCATCTGCAACATCTTTAACGCTTCTTGCTCTGTAGGAATGCTTAAATGGTATTGGACAAAAAGAGCAATTAAAAGGACAGCCTCTTGCTGTAAGAATTGTTACCTGCGGCCATAGTAGAGAAGCGTAAAAGTATTTCATTATTCCCTTTTTTCCAAAGTGTTTTTTGTAAACCTCGCTAACCCATGGAAGTTCATCAAGATTTTTTATTAACTCTCTTGGCTTAGTTCTTACAAGCTTTTTTCCATCTCTAAAAACAATTCCTTTAACATTCTTTAAATTTTGATTTTTTTCTAAAGCTTCTGCAAGATCGCGAACTGTGTAATCGTATTCTCCTATGCAAACGCTATCTGCCTTACAATTTTTCAAAGTCCATTCCGGCATAGCTGTAACATGCGTCCCAACTAAAGAAACATGAACATTTTCAAGAGAATTTTTTATAGCATCTGCCACGCTCATATCATTATAAATACTTGGAGTTGATGTTCCTATTACAACAAGCTCTGGTTGAAATTTTTTAACAAATTTTAAAGTTGTTTCATGATCCCATTCGTTTGCAACAGCATCAACAAGCTTTACGTTATGTCCGTTTTGTTCTAATACTCCAGTAGCATAAGCAAGATAATAAGGATAATAAAAAGTTCCTCCTTTAGTTACACAAGGTGATCTGGATTGTCTAGAAAACCTTGGTAAATAAGGTGGATTTAAAACTAAAACTTTCATAAACATTTTTAATTTAAATAAAGTTTATAAAAATTGTTTAAACATAATTTTGACAAGGTGATAATATGGCAAACATAGAAGTTGAAAGCCTTAAAGATGTTCTTCCAAATGAAATGAAAGTAGAAATGGTAGAAAGAAAAGGAATAGGGCACCCTGATACATTAGCAGACGGTATAGCTGAGAATATAAGCAGAGAGCTTTGCAAGGAATATTTGAAAAAATTTGGCGTGTTAATGCACCATAATACAGATCAAGGAGAAATAATTGGTGGTGAAGTTAGAATAGAATGGGGTGGAGGAGAAATAATAAGGCCTATTTATGTTATTCTTTCTGGAAGAGCAACAGATAAAGTTGAAAACGAAACAATTCCTGTGCATGAAATTGCTGTAAGAGCAGCAAAAGAATATTTGGAAAATGTGCTTCCAAATCTTGATATAGAAACAGGAGTTGTAATAGAATCCCGTATAGGCCGCGGTTCTGAAGATCTTGTAAATGTTTTTAAAAGAGAAAAAATTCCTTTGGCTAACGATACTTCTTTTGGCGTAGGATTTGCTCCTTATACAGCTTTAGAAAATTTAGTGCTAAAAACAGAAGAATTTTTGAATTCCAAGAGCTTTAAGAAAAAATTCCCCTTTGTAGGAGAAGATATAAAAGTTATGGGATTAAGGATAAAAGAAGAGCTAAGAATAACAATAGCAGCTGCAATGATTTCAAAGTACTTTAAAAATGCTAACGAATATATTTCTGCAAAAAGAGAAGTTGAAAAAGAGATTAAAGATTTTATTTCAGGAATTTATGATGGAGAAGTTGAAGTATTTTTAAACACAGCAGATAATGAAAAAGGAAAAAATGTAGAAGATTTCTACCTTACTTTAAGCGGTACTTCTGCTGAAATGGGCGATGATGGTAGCGTAGGAAGAGGAAATAGAGCAAGTGGTTTAATTACACCTTGTAGACCTATGAGCATGGAAGCTTGTGCAGGTAAAAATCCATATAACCATGTAGGAAAAATTTACAATGTATTGGCTTTTAAAATTGCTTCACGAGTTTATGAAGAAGCTGGAGCAGAAAATGCTGTGGTTAAGATTTTAAGCCAAATAGGAAAACCTATAAACCAGCCAAAAATTTTAAGCATACAGCTTAGAGGTGGAGATGAAAACAAAGCTAAAAAAATAGCAGAAGAAGAGCTTGAAAGAATTACTGAGCTAACAAAAGAAATTATAGAAGGTAAATATAGATTGTTTTAAAATATTTTATTAAGCAGCCCCCGTAGCTCAGCTTGGATAGAGCACCTGCCTCCTAAGCAGGGGGTCGCGGGTTCAAAAAAGCTTTGTATCTGCTTTAGAAATTTTTCTTGAAAATCCCGCCGGGGGCACCAATTTTAGCAAAAGAATAAATATTTCTTTTTGAAAAGTTTAAAATTATGTCTTTGATAATTGAAGATTTAAAAAAAGAAGCTTCACAAATTCAAATTATTTCTCCTATTGGTGGTAAAGGCTCAAGAGCTTTGCCTATTGAAATAATTTCCGCTCTTAGAAATCAGCTTGGAAAAGAAATAGAAAAAGAACTTTATGTACCTAAGCATATTTTAAAAGTTAAAAACAAGCCCTTGCTTGAGTGGTTTATTGAGTATTTTAAAATGAATGGTTTTAAAAAATTTGTGTTTTTGCTCAACGAAAAAAATAGCGAAATAAAGGAATTTCTGGAAAAAGCCAAAAACAAGTATAGTGATTTAGAAATAAAAATGGGTTTTGATCCTAAGGTTAAAAATGTTGGAAAAGGAAAAGCAATTTTACATGCAATAAAAAATGGTGTTATAGATAAAACCAAAAAAAGTATTTTAGCATTCCCTGATGATTTTATTTTCTACAAGTTTGCTCCTTTAGAGCTTTTGCTTAGACATTTGCATTATAGAACAAAGGATAAAAAAATAATAGCAACAATATTATTAGTTCCTTATATAAAATTGCCTTACGGAGTAGCTGAAGTTGAAGAAATAAAAGTGAAAAAATTTAAAGAAAAACCAAATATACCTTTATATGCTAGCACAGGTATGGCTATTTTTGAACCAGAAATTTTTGCTTACATAGAAGAAATTATAGATATAAACTCTCCTTTTCCTGTAGAAATAGAAGAAGCTATATATCCTATTCTTGCAGAAGAAGGGAGAATGGCTTTTACTCTTCTTCCAAGTGGCGAAGATTGGATTGCTGTAAATAGCTTAAAAGATTTAGCAAAACTTGAAGAAAAACTTAGTAAAGGTGGTTTTTAATGAAAGAACAAGTTTTAGTTACAGGTGGTGCTGGGTTTATAGGAACTCATTTAGTTAGAAAGCTCTTAGAAAAAGGATATGAGGTTTTTGTTATAGACGATTTTTCCTTAGGAAAATGGAAAAACAGAGAAATTGAAGCTATTTATTTTGCTGGAACTGTAGGAAATGTTATAAAAATAATGAAAAAAATGGACATAAATCCTGAAATAATTTTTCATTTAGGAATACCAAGCTCTTCTCCTATGTATAAAAGCGATAGAAACAACATAATTCTTGCTATAAAAGATTTTGTAAATCTCAT
>DQVX01000040.1 GCA_015661515.1 Nanobdellota archaeon | reverse complement strand
CTTTACTATTTTTAACTTCTTCGGTCATTTCGTATTGAAACTTTGATCTTTTCTTCCTTGCCTATATTATAAAGAACTGTATTTGCCATGTAATACATAGCGTAATATGAAATAACAATATTTTTATCCACTTTGCTAACTTTTTTAAGCAATTTTTCACTTAGCATTTTCAATTTTTCCCATATTTTAATATTGCTAAAATTTTGGGCTCTTCTAAAACTTTTTGATAACCTAAAGCTTTTATTTCATCTAAAATTTTTCTCAATCTTTCTTTTTCTTTTTCAGGGAATATTTTTTCTTTAATTTTTCTAAGCTCCTTTAAAATTTTTTCTTTGTGCTTTTTTGTTAATAAATGTAGCTCTATTCCTTCAAACAAATTTTCTAATTCTTCTTCATGGATAATTTTTTCTATTTCAGCTGTAAGTTTATCTTTTCTTCCATAGCTTACACTTAAAGATTCTTTATCCATTTCCAAGCATTTTTCAGCTATTAAATTCTTTATTTTTTCTAATTCGCTTTTGCTTAGTTTTGCTTCTATTTTGTTTTCAGAAAAAACTAATTCGCCTAAAGAACGGATAAAGCCTTTGTATTGGAAAACAATAAAATACTTTGTTTCTTCTTGGCTTTCCAAAGCTGTAAATATTGGCTTATTATAAACTTTGGCATGGGTTTCAATGGCTTCTTCTGAAATATTCCAGAACTTTATGAACTCTCTTAGCACTTTATCTTCTTTTGAAAGAGTTGGCGGTAATTTCTTTCCTAGCTCTTCTGGGTGTTTAGTTGCTAACATATGTCTATATTCTCTTATCAATTCTATGGTTCTTTTTCTATTTTTTTCAGAAACCTCTTCAAGTTTACCTTCTTCAATAGCCCAAATAAGGAAATCTAAACCTATAGTTGAAATTATATCTTCTACTCTTTCAGTAAGCCTATCACAAAGCTCAAGCTCTTTATCAATCCTTTCATCTGGTTCAAAATTATATATTGTAATTCTCTTTGGATTGTTTATCCTTATAGCTCTTCCATCTCTTTGGATAAGCCTAAGAGGATTGTAATGAAGATCGAAGTTTATAACAACATCAGCCCTTGGTAAATTAACGCCTTCACCCATTATATCTGTTGTTACAAGAATATCGAATTTACCTTGATTGAAATCTTTTTCTATTTTCTCTTTGTTTACTTCTCCAAATTTTTCTCCAGTCTCTTCATCAATTGGAGGCTCTCCACCATAAGCAAGTGCAAACTTGAATTTCCCATATTCTTTAAGCCTTTTACCTATGTAAATAACAGTATCTCTTGACTCTGAAAATATAATAGTTGGCTTCTTCTCTTTTTCAAGAATTTCAAATAGCTTTTTAATTTTTTCATCCCTTTTTTCTAAATTTTTAATATTTTGAATGTTTTTCAACATTTCTTTTATCAAACTAATATCTTTTTCAATTCTTTTAAGAACTTTGTTTCTCTCTAAATTCTTAAGAGATAAAAATGTGTTTTTTATTGTTTCTAATCTTTCTTTTGAAAATAAATTAGTCTCTTCTTTGTATTCTGGGTTAGTCATAACTTTTTTGAGAAACTTTAAAAGGAATTTGTTTTTATCTAATAAGTTCTTTAAGCTTATTTTAAATGCTGTTATACTGCTTTCAAGTCTTTTGTAAAGCCTCCATTTATACCACCATATTAAATTTCTATCTTCTTTGTATTCTTTTTCCCATAATTTTGTATATTCAAAATTAAGCTTACTCAAAAAAGGCACGACATTATCGAAAATCTTTCTTGCAATTTCTTCATCATACTTGTAATTAACAGGAAATACATCTGGCTCTTCTATATTTTCAACATTTGCTATTTTTTTAAGATCTTCTTTGAAGTAAATTGGGAGATCTGGCCATTCAATTCTTACAGATAAAATTTTGATTAACTCTTTCAATTTTTTAATTGTTTCTTTATTTGTAAATTTTTTTCTTACATCGTGTTCTATTTCTTTCATTTTAAGAATTATACCTTCTGATTCAAGTCTTTCTTTATATTTCCCTTTATTAAAAAGTCTAACCAGCTCTATAAAATCGAGAAGAGAAGTATTTATTGGAGTTGCTGTAATTAGCAATACATGTGAATTTGGGTTAAGCTTGATTATATTTTCCAAATTCTCTCTTCTATTAGATTTTGGATTTCTAAAATGATGTGCTTCATCTACAATTATTAAATCAATGCCTTGATATTTTTCATAATCAAAATCGCTTTTCTGAAGCATACCTCTTGATAAAAGCTTGGTATCGCTTTCTTTTAGCCCGACTTTCTTTAAAGTTCTTTTCCAATGCTCTTCAATTACAGGCGGATAAATAATCAAAACCTTTTTGCCCATTTCTTTATAATATTTTGCTATCATGCATGCAACATCTGTTTTACCTAAACCAACAGAATTTGCTAAAATACAGCCACCATATTTATTAAGCCTTTCTATGCATAGATAATAGCTCATGTTTTGGAATTCAGCTAAGTAAGAAAGATCTGCGCTTATGTTTTTAACAAGGTATTCTTTACCTAAAATTTTTATGAGATTTGTTATGAAATCACGAGGATGCAAATAAACAACTTCTGAAAGAGATGCTTCTCTAATTATATCTATTACCTTTAAATTTTCAACTTCATCTGTTGATCTCTTCCATATTTCTTCAAAAAATTTTCTATATAAGTCCTTTTCCTCAAAAGTTAATGCGGCTGCTGGAACTATTAGTTCTATGTTTTCCTCTAACCCTGCTTCAGTTAAGTTTGCAGAACCAGCCCATATTTCTATTTCATCTCCAATTTCAAACAAATACAATTTTATATGGAAATTTCTTTCCAAAAATATTCTAAAATCAAATATCTTTTGATCATAGAGCTTTTTTATGAAGTTAAATGTTTCATCATTAAGCGCTATTGCATCGCTTTTTAAAGCTTCTAAAACTTCTTTAGTTGTTTTTCTTGTTTCTGGACCCATTACAAGTTTAAATTCCTTAAGAAGCCCTTTCTCATATAATTTCTTAAGCTCTGGATAAAGCTTTTGAAAACCTTCAAAAAAGAAAAACCCAACAGCTATTCGAAATGAAATGGGTTGATTTTTTTGAATAGCTCTTTTAATTCTTTCTCTAAATACATCTAAAACACTTTTTTCATAAGGCAATATTCCTGCTTTGTTATCAACAACAAACTTTTGCAACATTTATTTGCACCATATTTTTTTAAGAGTAAATTTTATTAAAAACTTAACTTAATACTAAAAACATGGAAGAAATGCCGAAAAGGTTTGATAGAGAAGAAGAGAAAAAAATAATAAACTTCTGGGAAGAGAAAAACATTTTCAAATTTAATCCAGAATCAGAAAAACCTTTTTTTGTTATAGACACACCACCTCCTTATCCAAGTGGAGATTTTCACATAGGAAATGTTTTAAACTGGTGCTATATAGATTTTATTGCAAGATATAAAAGGCTTCGTGGTTTTGAAGTATTTTTCCCACAAGGCTGGGATGTTCATGGTTTACCTACAGAAGTTAAAGTTGAACAAAGTACTGGTAAAAAATGCTCTGAAGTTCCAAGAAAAGAATGGATAAAACTTTGCGAAGAATGGACTGAAAAGCATATAAAAGCTATGAAGCAGGCAATGAAAAATTACGGTTTTTCTATTGATTGGAGCACAGAATATAGAACTTCTGACCCTAGCTATATTAAAGCCGTGCAGCTTTCTTTTCTTAAGCTAAGAGAAAAAGGTTTTATATACCGCGGAAAGCATCCTATAAACTGGTGTCCTCGATGTGAAACAGCTATAGCTGATGCAGAAGTAGAATATATTACAAGGAAAACAAAGCTTAATTTTATCAAATTTCCACTTGCAGGAGAAGGAGAAATAGTTATTGCAACCACAAGGCCAGAGCTTTTGCATGCATGTGTTGCTATAGCAGTTAATCCAGAAGATGAAAGATACAAAGAAATAATTGGAAGATATGCTATTGTTCCTATTTTCGGACAAGAAGTTGAAATAATTCCTGCAAAAGAAGTTGATCCTGAATATGGAACTGGAGTAGTTATGATATGTACTTTTGGAGATAAGCAAGATGTTGAATGGGTTTTTAAGCATGGATTACCAATTATAGAAGCTATTACCGAAGATGGAAAATTAAAAAATGCTAAAGAATTTAGCAATTTAAGTATTCCTGAAGCAAGAGAAAAAATAATAGAAGAGCTTAGAAAACGTGGCTATCTTTTAGAGCAAAAAGAAGTTACTCAAAACGTTGGAATATGCTGGAGATGTAAAACTCCTATTGAAATACTTCACAAAGAACAATGGTTTGTTGCTGTAACAAAAATTAAAGATAAAGTTATAAAAGAAACAAAAAAAGTAAAATGGATTCCAGAGCATTATGCATTGCGCCAGATAAACTGGGCTAAAAGCATGACATGGGATTGGGTTATAAGTAGACAAAAAGTTTATGGCACACCTATACCTGTGTGGTATTGTAAAAAATGTGGCAACATAATTTTTGCTGAAGAAAGCCAACTCCCAGTAGATCCAGTTTATGATTCTCCGCCTGTTGAAGCTTGTCCAAAATGTGGTGGCGAGCTTATAGGAGAAACCGATACAATGGATACTTGGATGGATTCTTCAATAACTATAGCATATCATGCAAATTGGCCTGAAAACTTTAATGAAAAACTATTTCCTGCTGATTTACAGCCAAATGGAGCTGATATAATAAGGACATGGGATTATTATTTAATGGTAAGGCATTTATTGTTATTTGGCAAAGCTCCTTATAAAACAGTGCTTATTAATGGCTTGGTTTTAGGAGAAGATGGAAGAAAAATGAGTAAAAGTTTAGGAAATTTTGTTACAGCAAAAGAAGTTTATGAAAAATATCCTGTAGATGCAATACGCTATTGGGCTGCTGCTGGTGGAGCACCGGGAAGCGATATTCCTTTTTCTTGGAAAGAAGTAGAGCATGGAAATAAGTTAATAACAAAATTCTGGAATATTTCAAGGTTTTGCTCTATTGCAATGAAAAATGGTTTTCCAGAAAAAGTAGAAGAGCTTCATGTTATAGATAAATGGATTCTTGCAAAACTTCAAGAAGTAATTAAAAAAGTTACACAGGCTATGGAAGATTATAAATTTAATCAAGCTATAATAACGCTGGAAAAGTTTCTATGGAATGAACTTGCAGATAATTATATAGAAATGATTAAGTACAGGCTTTATGGAGGAGATAAAACAGTAATATATGTGCTTTACAAAGTTTTAAAAGATATTTGCATAATGCTTTCTCCATTCATGCCTTTTGTTACTGAAGCTGTATATCAAAGAATATTTGCAAAAAATGAAGGAAAAATTTCTGTAGCTTTAGAAAAATGGCCAGAAGTAAGCGAGGGGTTTTTAGATAAACAAGCTTATGAATGTGGTGAAATTGCAAAGAAAATAATCTCTGCTATAAGGCAATGGAAATCTTCTCATAAGCTGTCTTTAAAGGAAAAAATTTACAAGCTTGTTATAGAATGTGATGAACAAACAAGAAAAAGAATAGAAAAAGTTGAAGATGTAATAAAAGGAACTGCTCACGTGGAAATTATAGAATTCGGAAAAGCAAAAGAAATAGATATAGAAGGTGTTAAAATTGATATTTTAGCAAAACAAAATGTTGAATAGTTTAAGGGTAATGGAATGCGAGAAGTTAAAACTGCTTTAACAATAGCAGGTAGCGATAGCGGGGGCGGAGCAGGTATTGAGGCTGATTTAAAAACATTTTCTTGTTTTGGTGTTCACGGGCTAGTTGCTATAACTTCAGTTACAGCCCAGAATACTCAAGAAGTTATAGGAGTTTACGATATTATTCCAGAAATTGTTTCCAAACAAATTGAAGCTGTAGCCAAAGATATAGGAATTGATGCAGCTAAAACTGGTATGCTTAGTAATGCTTGCATAATAAAAGCTGTTGCAAAAACTGTTAAAAAATATTCCTTTCCTTTGGTAGTAGACCCTGTTATGATCGCAAAGAGTGGAGCATTTCTTTTAAAAGAAGACGCTGTAGATGCTTTGATTGAAAAAATAATTCCTTTAGCAACCTTAGTTACGCCAAATAAGTTTGAAGCCGAAAAATTAAGTGGAATAAAAATAAAAAATATTGAAGATGCTAAAAAATCAGCGAGAATAATAGTTAAAAATCTTGGGGCCGAAGCAGTAATAATTAAAAAAGCATACACAAAACTTGGAAAAGTTGTTGATGTTTTATATTACCAAGGTAAGTTTAAAGAATATAAAGCACGCTTTGTTGATGGCTGCACTCATGGGAGTGGTTGTTCATTTTCTGCTGCAATTACTGCAAATTTAGCTAAAGGAGAAAATCTTGAAAAAGCAATAAAAATAGCAAAAAAGTTTATAACAATGGGAATTTATTATGGAATAAAAATTGGAAAAGGTTGTTGCCCGGTAAATCAAAATGCATGGATTGAAATTTTAGCCGAAAAATGGCGTGTTTATAATAAGCTAAGTAAAGCCGTTAAAAAACTTGAAACATTTTTAGAAAAACTACTATTTTATGCTCCGAAAGAGAGTATTAAATTAATTTATTCTTTACCGAAGCTATATACTAAAGCTCCTAAAGATATTGGAGCAGTGTATTTTAAAAATAAATCAAATTCTGCTTTTTGTATAAAGTTTGGAGTATCAAAAAACTTGGCTAGAGTTATTTTAAAAATAATGAAATTTTATCCTGAATTACGTAGCGCATTAAGCATTAAATACAATGAAAAAATAATAGAAAAAGCTAAAACACTTGGTATTAATGTTTTAAAAATAACTGAATTTGACTTTAAAGAAAAACCAGAAATAATTTGTTTTGATAACACAATTTTAATTCTTGCAGAAAATCCTGAAAATGCTGTGAAAAAATTAGAAAAGTTTATTTAGTTTTGTTTCTAATTAAAATTCTTTATGAGGTTATTAATTTTTTTCATACTTTTTTTGTTAATAGGTGCTGTAATAATAAATAGTATGATTTCTTTCCCAGAAGAAAAAATAATTACAAAGAGTGAAAACAATTCAAAAATTAATGAGAATGAAGAGCCTGAAGAATTAGAAGAAATAGAAATTTCACCTGTGTATAATATAATTCCAGAAACTATTCAAGAAATTACTGAAAATACTATTACCTTTTCATTTAGCGACAAAAACTCTTGTATAGTTGATGGAAGCGTGTTTATTTTAAATAAATATCTTGGAGAAACAAAAAATGGAAAAATTGAAATAGAAAAATCTAAGCTTAAAAATATTGTTAAAAATAGAGATAATTTTACAGTTATTTTAAGAACATCTATAGCGAATTTTTCCTGTAAAGATAATTCTATTCCTTCTTGGTGGAAAACAGAGTTTGGTTGGATAGTTGAAAAAAGTGAAATAGAAAATTATTCTGAAATAATTTTTGATGTAACATATGAAATAGATATTAGAAGCCCGAAAAATT
>DQVX01000061.1 GCA_015661515.1 Nanobdellota archaeon | reverse complement strand
TTAATTATTCCTAAAAACAAAGAATTGTTTTTCTTAAAAACAAATATTCTAATATTTTGATTACATTTTACTATTGGCTCTTTTTGTATTAGCTCGAATAAAATTTTTTCATATTCACAATACCCATATTTATATAAGTAGCTTCCTAATTGGAATGGAATATAGATAATACGATTTCCAGTTATATAAGATATTATATTCTCATCTTTTGGGGGAGAAGACATACCTAAAACATATTCATAGCCATTGGAATATTTAGAATTGTAAATGTTTTTTAACACATATTTATTTGAATTTGGTTCTACAATAATTAGGTCTCCTTGTGGATAAAGTGTATCTAAATAAAATGTTTTCTTAGAAATTGTTTTAAATGAACATCCAAATTCTTCTGAAAGCAAAAAGTTTTCTCTCATTCTATATTCGTCAAAAAGAGAAGTATTATAAGTGGCTATTATTCTTGTTTTATCACAATGCTTTTTTATTATTTCAGCTTGTTTTTCTGTTATACAAGCAAAACTTGGAAGTATAACTATGTCGTAATTTTTTATTTCAGATAAATTTTTTTCTCCTATAAAGTTTATTTGATAATTATTGTAATATAAAGAATAAAAGAAGCCTCTAATATCATTTAGATAAAGCTTTACATCTTTATAGCCCATATAATCTCTCGTGGTATTAGAAAATACTATACCAATTTCTTTATATGGCTGAGCTTTAGAAAGCTCGGAGTATGCTATTTCCAAATGAGTATTTAACTCTTTTAAATCTATTTTGTTTCCATCTGCTTTAAAAGTGGAATAAAATATTGTAAATAAAGGTATTCCGCCTGAAAATAATATTTCAAAAGCATTTAGCGAAACTTGATCTATTCCAGGATATTTTGAAGTATTAAAAAGATGAAATAAATTTCTGCTAGTCCATACTTCTTTTTTAGATAAATCTTTGTTAAGTTTTGTTATTAAAGACAAAAATCCTAAAGGCGTAAAATCTGTTTCGCTTGCTTCTGCAAACACAACATCTATATATTCGCTTCCAAGCTCTATTATAGTATTGTTTCTCCAATTCCAGCCTGCAGGATGAGAGTTGTATATTAGCTCTATGTTTTTTTGTTTTATTTCTTTTAGTCTTTCTATAACAACTTTATATCTCCAAAACATTTTATTAAAATACTCTTCATTTATTTCAGAACTGGGTTTTAAATCTTTTCCAAATTGTTTTTTATACTCCTTTTTACAATTCTCGCAAAAGCATTGTCTATATTCTTCTGGCTGATATCTAAAAGAATCCAACATTAAAGCATTTGTATATTTTTTAGCTTCGTCTATTTCTTTTAAGATTATTTCTTTAAACTTTGAATTTAAACAAGCTAAAGGCCATTCTATTTCTTCAATAATTTTAGTATCCAAGCAAATTGGTTTTCCATCTTTATTTATTTGCTTTATTTCTGGGTACTTTTCGCAAAGATATTTGTTGCTTGTATGAGCTACCATTAGAACAAGCTTAATACCATTAACTTCACAAAGCTGTTTTAATTTTTCTATAAAATCTTGATCCACAGAAGGGTGTAAAGGATATATTTTGCTTTTATAAAAAGCTCTTCCCCATCCGTCTCTTGCAAACACAACTAATTTCTTAAATCCATTCTTTTTTGTAAATGAAACTATTTCTTCTGGCGAAATTTTTTCTTTATAGCCGTATTTGTCTTCTATGTTAAATTGCAGTATCATTAATTAAAGAAACAATACCACAAATTTATAAACTTTAGAGAAAAATAAAAAAGAAAAAATTTAAATTATTCCTCCCAATCTTCTTCCCATTCCTCCTCCCATTCTTCCTCAAAATCCTCTTCCCACTCTTCTTCCCATTCTTCTTTTCTCATGTTTTGAATTTGGGATAATGGGATATATAAATCTTTATTTTGAAGCTATTCATTATGAAAAATCCGTTTAAAAACATTATATTCCAAGATCCAGAAAGTATTATAGAGCAAGGATTTCGTAACGCATCGGAAAAAGCAAGTAAGTTAAAAGTATTTGGGAAAAGGGTTGAAATAGCAAAGGAAAAAGAAAAAACTAGAATAGAAACTGCTGGAAATTATATTTCTAAATCACTTATTAGCATTGTTAAATCTTTTCCTGATTTAAGAAAAATTCCAGAAGTTTATCTTGAACTTTTAAAGATTTATGTTAGCGAAAAAGAGCTGAGAAATTATCTTTCAAGAGCTAATTGGTCTGCTAAGAAAATTTCTGAATTAAAAAGAATTTATTTAAAAAAGCTAAAAGGTGTTAAATCTTCTAAAGATGCGAGAAATATAAGAAGGGAATTTTATGGAAGAGTTTCTTCTATAATAAAAAAATTAAGGAAAATATACTTAAAAATACCTGATTTAAGTGATTTAAAAAAGCTTCCTGATTTTCAGGAAGAGAAAACTGTTATTCTTGCAGGCTTACCTAATGTTGGAAAAAGCTCACTTCTTTGGCGACTTACAGGAAGTAAACCTGAAATAAAAAATTATCCTTTTACAACAAAAGGTTTAATGCTTGGTTATATTGATGAAATTAAAAGAATTCAGATAATAGACACTCCTGGGCTTTTGGATAGGCCTTTGGAAAAAAGAAATAAAATAGAAAAAAAGGCTATAGTTGTGCTTGAAAAGCTTGCTGATTTAATAGTTTTTGTTTTTGATGTAAGCGGCGGTGTTTTATTAAAAGAACAAGAAAATTTGCTAAAACAGATAACCAAAATGTTTAACAAAAAAATGATAATTGTAGCAAACAAAATAGATATAGCAGACGAGGAAATTTTAAGTTATGTAAAAGAAAAGTATAAACCTTTTTTAATTTCTTGCAAAACTCTTGAAGGCGTTGAAAAACTTAAAAAAGCTATTATTAATATGCTTGATAAATAATAAATATTATTTGTGGTTAATTTATGAACATGAAAAAATATCTCAAAGCTTTTATTGGTGTGTTTGTATTTATGTTTTTTGCTTATTCAGTTGTGCAAACAGAAAGCGAGCAATATGTTAAAGTAGATGTTCTTAAAGTTATTGATAACACTATAATAATAGGGCATGGATGTAAAGCTATAATAGCTGATACTTCTCCTGAAAGAGCTAGAAATATACTTCTTGGAATGCACGGAATAATTCCTGAAAGGCCTACAACACATGATACAATAGTACAGATTCTAAAAAGCTTTAATATTACTCTTGAAAAAGTTGTATTAGAAAGGTTTGACGGAAATTATTACTATGCATTTGGTTTTTTTAGGACAAAAGAAAAACTTTTGAAGTTAGATATGATGCCTTCTGATGGTATAGCAATAGCTGTAAGAACTGGTTCGCCTATATATATAAACAAAGAATTACTTGAAAAAATGGGAAAAAATATATGTTAAAAACTAAGCTATTCTCCGAGAGCTTCTCTTATTTTATGCAAAAGTTCTGAAGGTGTGTGTATAGGATAGCTTAGTTTTTCTAATATCTCTTCTATATTTTTCCCTTTAATGCTAATCCCTTTTAGTTTTTCTTCAAGTATTTCTTTAGTTACAGGAAAATCTGTACCTTTTATTCTTGAAAGAACATACAAAGCCCATTCAGCACCTAAGCTTTTTGCAGCTGTTTTAGTAAGCTCAATTGCTATATTTATTTCATCCCTTCCATGTTTTATTTCTTCATAAGCTAATTTTGCCAAAGCTCCTGCTGTGTGTGTGCGTTTTTCTTCTTCCTCTTCTTTTATTACTTCTTCTAGTTTAGTTTTTATAGCTTCTGGATCTGCTCTTAAAATGTTTTGTACTGTTTGTTTTGTTAATCCTAAAATTTCTGCTATTTTTTCAGCTGTATAATGCTTGTCATATGCATAAGCTACAGCATAGCTTGCTGACATTAAGCTTGGTAGCCATGTTAGATTTCTATGTTCGATTAATTTTCTCGGACCGCCTAGAATTTCTATTGATTTAAGAAATATTCTCATTGCTTTTGCATCTATATCAACTTCTACTGGCTTAAGTTCAACTACCATTTATCACCACCTCGAATAATTTCTTCAAGAGGAGGGCCTATTTTAACCAATCCTGTTTCTGTAATTTCGAGAATATGTGTTCTTGTATCATGTCCACACATTCTGCAGCCGTCTATTCTAAACAATCTTATTATAGAGCCTATTGGTTTTTTATAAAGGTTTGCTGTGTATTTTGATGTTATTAATTCTTTTGAAAGCACTATAGAGCAATCAACAATATGGCTGATTGCATATCCTCCTGCTGCTTCTGCTGTTAGCTCTTCATGACCAGAACGTTTTTGAGAAACAAAAATTGCTGTTTGATAATGATGTTTCATGAAATTGAAAAGTTTTCTTACAATTGTTCTTGCAAGCATTTCTTTTGCTTCAAAAAATCCTGTAACAGAATCTATTACAACAGATTTTGTGCGATAGGTTGAGATTGCATATTCTAAAGTTGCTAAAAGATTTTCTATATCTTCTCTTAATGAAGCATGAGAAGCTGCATCTATTAGTACAATATTGTTTTCTATTTCTTCCCAATTAACACCCATAGCTTTAGCTCTTTCTTTTAAACTTGCTGCAACAAAAATCGAAGGAGATTCTACTGTAACAAAACATACAGGATATCCCATGCTTGCTTGCTTTACAGCAAATTGTTCTGCCATTAAACTTTTTCCTGTGTCAGAAACTCCTGTAAGATTAACTACTGCTAAAGAAGGTATTCCTCCTAATGGTATTTTTTTGGGTTTTCCATTTTCTATTTTTGTTGTAAAGAAAAGTTCATCTAAACCTTTTACTCCGGAAGGTATTCCAAAAAGTTTAGGTGCTCTTTTCCCTGCTTCTTCTAAGCTTTCTATTGCATGTTCTATTATTTTTCCTTTTCTACGTTCCATATTTATTTTTGGTATTGTAACTTATAAATAAATTTGAAATGGTGCGGGGGCCGGGAATTTCGAACACAAATAGAAAAATTTGTGAAAAGCATTGAATTTTTTGAACCCGGGCAGGCACTAAGCCACCAGGTATCTCCAGGCCATCTGAACATCGCCTACCTAAGCCTGGCGCCATTGACCTGGCTAGGCGACCCCCGCTCAGAAAATAGTAGAAAATTTTAGTTATATAAAACTTTCTTAAAAATTAAAAAACAAAAAATGAAAAAATGCTTTTAAAGATCGCAAGCTCTAAGTGTTGCTCTTCCATTTCCTTTTGCTCTTTTAACTGCTTCTTCTACAAGTTGTGCTACTTTTTCATCTAGAGCTTCGAAAAATTCTTCGCTGAAGCGCATATCTTCTACAAGCTCTCTGATTTTGCTTTTCACTACTAGTGGTCCTATTTTTTTCTTTGCCATTGTATCACCTAATATTTGTTTTAAAAAAAGAAAAATAAAAAGCTTTCATTTAATTAAATTTAAAATATGTTGTTTTAGCTCTTCTCCTATTTCACTTTTTAATGCAAATTCTATAGTAGCTTTAAGCCATGAGAGTTTGTTTCCTATGTCATAGACTTTTCCTGAAAATATATGTGCAAGCATTTTATGATTATCTGCTATCATTAATTTTAAAGCATCTGTAAGCTGTATTTCACCGCCTTTACCTGGTGGGGTTATTTTTATGTATTCAAAAACATCTGGCTGTAAAATATATCTTCCTAATATAGCATAATTGCTTGGAGCTTTTTCTACAGGAGGTTTTTCAATCATGTTTTTTATTTCCATGTTTTCATTTATTTCAACAATTCCATATCTACTAACAAGCTCTTTTGGAACTTTTTCTACTGCAATTATATTTTCTTTGCCTTTAAAGCTTTTAATTAGTTCTTTTGTGCAATTTGGATAAGTTATTACATCTCCTAAAAGAACTATGAATGGTTCATCACCTATATGCTGTTTTGCATGGTATATAGCATCTCCTAAACCACGAGGATGTTTTTGCCTAACATAATATATTGAAACATTTTCAAGAATTTCATTAAGTTTTTCAAGCTCTTTTTCCTTTTCAGAATTTTTTATAGTATTTTCAAGCTCTGGTTGTTTATCAAAATGATCTTCAATAGCCCTTTTATGTCTTCCTGTAATAATAAGAATATCATCTATTCCTGCCTCATAAACTTCTTCTATAACATATTGAATAACTGGTTTATCAAACACAGGAACCATTTCTTTTGGCTGGGCTTTTGTTATAGGAAGCATTCTTGTCCCAAAACCTGCTGCAGGAATAACAGCTTTTTTCACTTTCATATTTACTTCACCTCTATACCTTGTTTTTTAAGAAATTCCAAAAATTTTTTGAGCATATCTTCATAAGCGCTTTTTGTTTTTCCTTCTATTCTAATAGAAATTTTAGGCTCAGTATTACTTGCTCTCAATAGCCCCCAGGCATTTTGTGTTTCTACACGAATTCCATCTATATCTATAACATTTCCTAATTTTGAAAAATATTTTTTCGCTTCTTCAACTATTTTCCATTTTTCTTTTTCACCAACTTTTATTCTAATTTCTGGAGATGAATAGTATTTGGGTATTATATCAAAAATCTCTCCTAATGGTTTGTTTGTTTTTTCTATTACAGAGATAACTTTAAGCGCAGCGAAAAGTGAATCATCTACAGGATATTCTTTGAAGAAATAATGACCAGAATATTCCCCGGCAAAATCACAGCTTTGCTTAAGCATTGTTTTTCTTACAAAAACGTTTCCTACTCTTTCAAGAATAACTTCTCCGCCTCTACTTTGGATGAATTCTATAACAGCTTTACTTGCTTTTACTTCTGTAACAACTTTTGGTTTTTCATAAAGAAAAGAAAGAATTGCAAGTAAGTAATCGCCTGGAATAAATCTTGATTTTTCATCTATCATTATTATTCTATCGCCATCTCCATCAAAGCATAACCCAAAATCCGCTTTTTCTTGTTTTACTTTTTTCTTACATAGCTCTGTATTTTTCTCCTTAGAAGGATCAGGCTCATGAGCAGGAAAGTTTGGATCTATTTCACAAGCTATGCATATTGTTTCAAAACCAAAACCTTCTAAAATTTCTTTTGCTAAATTTCCCATAGGCCCATTAGAACCATCGATAACTATTTTATATTTTTTTCTAAATTTAAAGGTATTTTGTAAAAATTCTTTGTAATAAGGAATTACATTTAATTTTTCATATTCTTTTTCTTTGCTTTGTGAAAAAAGAGAAATTATTTTTTGCTTTTCCTCAAGAATTATTTTTTTCACTTCTTCCCAATTCATTCGCTCTCCATCATTTCTGAAAACTTTTATTCCATTATATTCTTTAGGATTATGAGAAGCTGTTATCATTACACCAGCTTCGCAATTCAATTTACGTGAAGCAAATTGAACAATAGGAGTTGGAGTCATTCCAATAAAAATTGCTTTATTTCCATTTATAGTGAAACCATTAATAAGAGATTTTGCAAATTCTTCGCTACTCATTCTATGATCATGTGCAACACAAATTTTTTTGAAAAATTTTGAAAGAGCATAACCAACTGCAAAGCAAAGTGCTTTATCTATTTCACTACCTGCTATTCCTCTAATATCATATGCTCTAAATATTTTGTCAACATTGCTTTTTTCTAATGTTTTCATTTTCTCACCAGCATATGCCTTCTATTTCTAAATTTTCAGGTTTAACATCAAAGATTCTTCTTCCTTCAAAAATAAGTTTTCCTTCCAAATAATGTTCTAAGTTTATAAGTTCTTTAAAATGCTCCCAGTCAGTTACTATTTTTATTATTTCAGCTTCCTTTATAGCTTCTTCTAAAGATGAAGCCACTTTTACGCTACCATTAAGCTCTTCTGGTAATTTTGCAATAGGGTCATAAACTATAACTTCTGCACCTTCATCAAGTAATTTTGTAATTATCGGTAATGCTCTTGTTTCGCGTAAATCATCTGTACCAGGCTTAAATGCAAGTCCTAGTACAGCAACTTTTTTTCCTTTTAGCTCACCTATTCTTTGTTTTGCTAATTCAACAAGTCTTTCTGGTTGTGTTTCGTTTACATGATTTACTGCTTCAAGGAGTTTTGGATGCTCACCAAGTTCTTTTGCAAAGTTTATTAGCGCTTTTAAATCTTTTGGTAAACAACTTCCACCAAATCCTATTCCTGCATTAAGAAAATGCCCACCTATTCTTGGATCATATTTCATTCCTTCAACAACCTTGTATACGTCTATTCCAATTTTTTTGCATATATTTCCAATTTCATTTATAAACGAGATTTTTGTAGCTAAGAAAGCGTTGCTTGCGTATTTTATCATTTCTGCTGTTCTTAGATCCACGCGCACTATTGGAGAAGATGGGAAATCATTTCTGTAAAATTTTTCTAAGATATCTCCAGATTTTTTATCCATAGCTCCTATAACTATGCGATCTTGATTTAAGAAATCGTTTATAGCAGAGCCTTCTCTTAAAAATTCTGGATTTACGCATATACCAAAATGTTTTCCTGCCTTTTTTCCAGATTTTTCAAGAATAGGAATAATTACTTTTTCTGTTGTTGTTGGTAAAACAGTAGATTTTACAACAATAAGCTTGTAATCTTTTGCATGTTTTAAAACATCTTTTAAAGATTCGCAGGCAGAAATAACATATTTCAAATCTATACTTCCATCAGGTTTTGAAGGTGTTCCTACACATATGAAAATTATTTCTGCTTTTTCAAGCTCAGAATAGTTTGTGGTTGCTTTTAAATTATTTCCAACATGTTTTTCCAAAAGCTCACTTAGCTTAGGTTCATAAAATGGTGCTATTCCTGAATTTATTTTTTCTACTTTTGCTTTATCTACATCTACAAGTAAAACTTTATGCCCTTTATCTGCTAATACCACTCCCATGCTTAGCCCAACAAAACCAGCACCTATTATAGCGAGATGCATTTTAACACCTCCCTAAACCAATTTATTGTTCTTTCTAAACCTTCTTTCAAAGGTATTTTTGGAGTAAATCCAAGCTCTTTTTTTGCTTTTGTTATATCAGGTTTTCTTTTTATAGGATCATCCTGCGGTAATGGTTTGAAAACTATTTCAGAATTGGAATTGCAAAGAGTTTTTATAAGATGTGCTAGTTCTATTATTGTTATTTCCTCTGGATTACCTATGTTATAAACATCCCCAGATGTTCCTAGAAATATTGTGCGAAGAATTCCATCTATCATGTCTGTAATATAGCATGGTGAACGTGTTTGTTTTCCATTACCAAATACTGTTAGTGGTTGATTCATTAAAGCCTGTTTTATAAATGTGCATATAACACGTCCATCATTAAGTCTTGGGCCATAAGTGTTGAAAATTCTGGATATTTTTACCTCTATTCCTTTTTCTCTAAAGAAAGCCATGCATAAAGCTTCTGAAAAACGTTTAGCTTCATCATAGCAAGCTCTTATACCTATAGGATTTACATTTCCCCAATAAGCTTCATGTTGTGGATGTACTTTTGGATCTCCGTATACTTCTGAAGTTGATGCAAAGAAATAAATTGCTTTATCGCGAGTAGCTATTTGAAGAGTATGTAAAGTTCCTAAGGAATTTGAAAGCATGGTATCGATAGGATATTTTACATAATTTTTAGGATCTGCCCTTGCTGCTAAATGAAGTACAAAATCAAATCTTTCTTTTATTTCTGGTAACAAAAGCCAATCGTTTTTTGAAACATCATTTTCAAGTAAAGTAAATCTTTGTTTATCTATAAGATGAGAAATATTCTTTTTTGAACCTGTGGAAAAATTATCTATGCAAACTATTTCAGCTCCAAATTCATAAAGAATATCGCAAAGCCAGGAGCCTATAAAACCAGCACCACCAGTTATTAAAAACCTTTTTCCTTTTATTTTTTCTTTGAAAATTTTGCATCTTTCTTTTAATTCTTTTAGATCTTCTTTAACTCTTTTTTCCATGATTTAACAAAAGAAAAGTATTTTTAAAAACTCTTTGGAAGTATGATAGTATAGTATATAACTGGAAAGTAGTTAATATCTTTCAAAATATCTTTGTAAATATTTTAGCATTAATTTTGCTTTTCCTGTATAACAATCTTTTGCTATTGCTATAATATTAAGCTCTTCTTTTATTTCTCTTTTTACTATGCTTGAAGGATGTTTTACTTTTCCCCTTCTACCTCTACTACAAGTGGTGTTATTTTTATAATTTTTGTTTGTTTGCAATACTTAACCTTTAAATATCTTACTTTTATACTACTTTATCGTATGAAGGAAAAAATTTCTATTACACTTGAAAGAGAGCTTATAGAGGAAATAGATTCTTTTGTTGATGGAATTAGAATAAGAAACCGTTCTCAAGCTATAGAATTTCTTTTAAGAAAAAGTCTTTCTGAGAAAAGAACAGCTGTTATTTTAGCTGGTGGGGAAGAAGAAAAGCTAAAAGTTAACGGTGTGTACAAACCAATTTTAGAATATAAAGGTTGTTCTGCAATAGAACATATAGTAAAAAATCTTAGAAAGTATAGATTCACGGAAATATATATTATAGGAAGAAAGCATGTATTGAGCGAGATTTTCAAAGTAGTTGGAGATGGAAATGAATATGGAGTAGAAATAAAATACATTGAAGAAAAACCTCTAAAACCTGTAACAAAACAAGATACAGCTAGAACGCTTAAGCTTATTAATGGAAAAATTAAAAAACCCTTTCTCTGTATTTATTGCGATGTAATTTTTGATTTTGATTTAAATGCTGTATGGAATTTTCATTTGAAATCTTCAAGTATAGCAACACTTATTGTAAAAACTTCTCCTAACCCACAAGAATGGGGAAATATTGAATTAGAAGGAGAATATATTGTGGAATTTATAGAAAAACCTAAGAAAACTAAAAATTATTTAGTTTTTTCCGGTGTTTTTATTGCTTCGCCTGAGTTATTGGCTCAGCAAGGTAATTCATTAGAATACGAAATTTTTCCGAATCTTGCGAAAAAAAGGTTGCTTACTGGCTATGTAATAAGTGGTTTCTGTGAGCATGTGGATAAACTAATTAAAAAATAGTTCTTTGGCTAAGCTCTTTAGTTCGCTATAGGAATATATTTCCTTTACTTTAAACTTACCTTTCTTTCATTATTCATATGCTTTTTGAAGTTCTTGAGAAGCTATTTGGCTTCACTCTTCATTTTTTCTTATCTCACGGAAACTATTTTATGGTGTAATCTTATCTTCTATTTGAAGATCTTCCAATCAAAACTTCATATGTTCTACCAATTTTTGGTTCAAAAGTAAAATAATCTTTTTGAATAACCGCTTCCTAGTTTTTTTGCCTGTAGTTTCGGGGTTTATCATATGATTTCTATATCATCCAATGTGGAATAAACAAAATCCTTGTTTTATTAATTTTCTTTATT
>DQVX01000052.1 GCA_015661515.1 Nanobdellota archaeon | reverse complement strand
TTTAAGTTTTTCTCTTTTTTCATAAAGCATTTTTACCACGGCTCTTTTTTCAACTTTAACAAATACCCTATTATATTCGAAATTCTATGTATTATAAGCGTCATTGGCACAGCCCATATAACTATTCCTAAAGAAATTTCTGTTACAAAACTCCCTAAAAGAAAAGCTCCTGCCAAAAAATCAAGTTGATCTAAAAAAGGAGCAGGAGCACCTCGTTGCATTCCAAATCTTCTTTTAATAAAACTCCCTAATAAGTCTCCCAAAAGTGCCCCTAAGGATAAAATAAAGGCAGAAAATGGAGAAATATATGGGAGAGAAAAATTATTAGTTAAAGCTATAGAATTTAGCTCATCATAAAATAACCATGCTATTGTGCCACAAAAAGTTCCAAAAGCTAAACCACCAAAAAGCCCTTCCCATGTTTTTCCATCTCCTAAAATTCTATGTCCATCAAAAAAATTTTTTCCAAAATCTATTGGATGTTTTCCTTTTACTAAAGGGGGAAAAGCATTAGCAGCATAAGGAGAAATAACAAAATATAATGTGCGCCAAAACTCAAACAAAATATCTGGCATGTAAATTTTTGGTAAAAAGAAAAATAAAAATTTTTTAATTGGTGCCCCCGCTGGGAGTTTCAAATCACAAGTAAATTTTCTCTTTTTGAACCCAGGTCTGCGGCTTTCTTCTCATCGCGAAGCTCAAACCTTTCGCTTTGAACGAAAGGCCGCCATCCTTGACCGGGCTAGACGACGGGGGCTTTGAAATTTTAAGACTTTATATTAGACTTCAAAATTTTAATATTTAAATAATTTTTCTTGTTTCTTTATGAAAATTTATAAGTTTCGAGATTTAAACCCTTTCCAAGGGCCGGTGGTCTAGTGGTATGACGCCTGCCTTACGAGCAGGAGGTCGGCGGTTCGAATTAGGAGCAATTAGTTTTGCTCCTATAATCCTAACCTTTTAGAATTTCCGCCCCGGCCCACCATTTTCTTAGGGCCCGTGGTGTAGCGGAAGCACGCTGGCTCGGCAAGCCAGAGGTCCCGGGTTCAAATCCCGGCGGGTCCACCAATTATTTAAACTCCTTTTCTAACTTGCTTGGCTCTACAGTTTTCTGATCCTTATATTTAGCATCTTCTCTTGCATAATATGGAACTTCACAAGGAGAACTTAGTTTGAAAAACACAACCTTACAAACACGCATTCCTGGATAAAGAGCTACAGGCATTTTGCCTATGTTATTTATTTCAAGTACAAGCCTACCTTCCCAACCTGGATTAATAAAAGTTGATGTAATATGCGTAAGTATACCCAACCTTCCTAAGGAACTTCTTCCATCAACAGCTCCTGCAAGGTCAGAGGGAAATTTTATATACTCTCTCACTGTTCCAAGCACGAATTCATAAGGATGAAGAATAAATGGCTTGTTATTCTTTACGCGTATTTTTTCAGCATAATCTTTTGGATTTTTAGGATCTATGTAGGGAACTTCAGTTCTTTTAAAAACCATAAACTCATTACCAAGAGTTAAATCTATCCATGCTGGCTGAATTTGTTCAGGTTTTAGCTTAGGCTTAATAATAAGCTTTTTTTCTTTTATATATCTCTTTATATCCCGATCCGAAAGTATCATAGAAAAATTAAAAGTTTCTATATTAATAAAACTTAGCTTTTTTATGAATAATTTATTCAACTTCTATTCCTGGCTTTCCTGGAATAGCTTTTTCTGCTTTTTCTTTTTCTACAATATCACCATCTTTAACAATAACTTCGCATGAAAAAAGCTCTGCTATATAGCTTTTAGCTTTTTCTAACAAATCTATTTCATCTTCTTTTGAAAGCTTGCAAGAATATCTTTTCTTTTTCAAAAATTCAATAAACTTCACTACTTTATTTCCTAATTTTCTGAACTCTTCACGTTGCATAGCAATTTTTATTGTTTGATCTTTTTCTTTTTCAAAAATTCTAAGAATTTCATATTTCCATGATTTTGCAACATAAATAGTTATTTTTTCAGGTTTTTTACCTATAATTTTTTCTATTTCCCTTATATCCTCTATTATATTTTCTAAAAGCCTTTTCTTTTCAGAAATTTTTTCTTGTTCATCTCCAAGTTCAGGCCATGGCTGGATAGAAGCAAATGGTTTTTTTCCTAATTTTTCCCATAATTCTTCGCATATATGTGGTGTGAAAGGACAAAGCAAAAGCACTAAAGTTTCTTTTATTTTTTTAAGCAATTCTTTGCTCACATGCTTTTCTATTTCTCGCAACCAATCAACAAAAATTACAATTTCTTTAAGCGCTAAATTATGCTCAAAGTTTTCTATATGTTTTGCAACAGCTTTAGCAACTCGTTTTAGCTCATTAAAAGCAAGCTCATCTAAATTTCCATCTCCACCCTGCGCGTGAAGAATAAAATCAATAAATCGCTTTATAAAACGATAAGCTCCTTCTATACCTTTTTCAGTCCATTCCATTTGCTTATCTGGAGAAGCAACAAACATTAAGAAAAATCTTGCTGTATCTATTCCATATTTTTCAGAAATTTCATCAGGAGTAACAACATTGCCTTTAGATTTGCTCATTTTTGCACCGTCTTTATAAACAATTCCTTGGTTAAATAATTTTAAGAATGGTTCTTCAAAATCTATTAGGCCTAAGTCATACAAAACTTTTGTAAAGAATCTTGCATAAAGCAAGTGCATTACAGCATGCTCTGCCCCACCTATGTATATATCTACAGGCATCCAGTATTTTACAGCATTCTCATCAAAAGGCTTTGAATTTTCCTTGGGCGAACAATAGCGTAAGAAATACCAAGAGCTATCAACAAATGTATCCATTGTGTCTGTTTCTCTTTTAGCTTTGCCTTTACATTTAGGACAAATTGTATTAACCCATTCTTCGCATTTTTCTAATGGATTACCTTCTCCTGTAAATTTAACATTTTCAGGCAAAACTACCGGAAGCTCATCTTCTGGCACAGGTACAATTCCGCATTTTTCACAATATACTACAGGAATAGGAGTTCCCCAATAGCGTTGCCTTGAAATAAGCCAATCTCTTAACTTATATTGCACCGCCTTTTTACCTTTACCAATTTTTTCTAAGAATTCTATTATTCTTTTTCTTGCTTCAGCACTTTTCAATCCTGTAAATTCTCCAGAATTAACAAGTATCCCATCTTCTTCAAATGCTTTTTCTAATGGCTCTTTAAGTTCATGATTTTCTGGTCGAACAACTATTTTTATTGGTAAATTATATTTTTTTGCAAATTCAAAATCCCGCTGATCATGAGCAGGCACACCCATTACCGCTCCATAGCCGTATTCCATTAAAACAAAGTTTGCAATCCATATAGGAATTTTTTCTCCTGTTATTGGATGTATTGCATATTTTCCAAGAAACATGCCTTCTTTTTTTTCAGTTCTTTCAAATCTTTCTTCTAAAACAACTTTCCTTGCAAATTCTTTGACTTTTTCTTCAAGTTCAGTTCCTTTAACAAGTTCTTCAACTAAAGGATGTTCAGGAGCAAGAGCTATAAAGCTTACTCCAAAAATTGTATCAGCACGTGTTGTGAAAACAGTTATTTCTTTATTTTCGCCTTCTATTTTAAAAACTATTTCAGCACCTTCACTTTTTCCTATCCAATTTCTTTGCATTTCTTTTATATTTTCAGGCCAATCTATTTTTTCAAGGTCTTTTAATAATCTTTCAGCATATGCTGTAATTTTGAAAAACCATTGCTCCAAATGTTTTATTTCTACTTTACTATTACAACGCCAGCATTTTCCGTGCTCAACTTGTTCATTTGCAAGAACTGTTTTACATTTCGGACACCAATTAACAGGAGCTTTTTTACGATATGCAAGCCCTTTTTCTAAAAATTTTAAGAAAAACCATTGATTCCATTTATAGTATTCTGGATAACAAGTAGCAATTACTCTACTCCAATCATAGCTCAACCCAAGCTTTTTTTGTTGTTCCATTATTTTTTCTATTGCGTTTTCTGTATAAACTTTAGGATGTATACCTGTTTGTATTGCAGCATTTTCTGCAGGCAAACCAAATGCATCATATCCCATAGGATAAAGCACATTAAAACCGCGCATTCGCAAATAGCGAGCTATTACATCGCCTATAGTGTAGTTTCTAACATGACCCATGTGAAGAAAATATGCAGAAGGATAAGGAAACATTTCAAGAACATAAACTTTTTTCTTAGAAGGATCTTCTTTAACTTTAAAAATTCCTGCCTCTTCCCAACGTTTTTGCCATTTTTTCTCAATGTCTTTCCAAGAGAAATGAATCACCTTTCATTTTTATCACAAATTTTTTCATTGAAAAAGAAATATTTAAATTTAATCATTAACTTTGTTTGCGATATATGCTGTAGTTGGCTATAATGATAGCAAAAGTATAGCTAATAATCAAAAGGATTGGTGTTGTTCTAAAAAGATTATTACAACTATCGAGCTAATAAAGTTCCAAGTAGTATTACTATTTTCCATTTTTCCCAATTTCTTTATATTCCCTAGCTCTTTTCTTTACTTTGGTGGATCCACAGAATCAGTTTTCTTCTTAATACCATCTAAACCAGTAGCAACAAATATTTTTCAAATCTTTTTCCCACTTTTTAATAACTTTCATTTTATTACTACTTCGACAAAATCAATATAAATCCTTTATTTATTTTAATAACTATGAAAAAAGGTGTTTTAATTTTAAGTGGAGGAATGGATTCTTCAACTCTTTTATTTTATCTACTTAATGAAGGATATAGAGTGCATGCATTAACATTCAATTATGGTCAAAGGCATGCAAAAGAGATAGAGTATGCTACTAAAATAGCAGAGTATGCT
>DQVX01000071.1 GCA_015661515.1 Nanobdellota archaeon | reverse complement strand
TTCCCATTAGTTGAATATGAGAATGGTAGGCTTGTGGGAGTTAGGAAGATTAAAGATAGAAAACCCGTTGAAGAATATCTAAAGATTCAAAGGAGGTTTAGACATCTATACACCCATCCCAAGGGTAAGGAAATAATTGAAATGTTACAAAGAATAGCTGATGAGAATGCTAAGTTCTTTGGATTGGATGAACAATAAAAAATAAAAGAAAGGTATAAATTTTTGATTTTAGAATTTTTAAAAGGTGTAAAAAGTGAAATGGATAAAAGATGCTCTTTATGGATTTGTAAAAATAGAGCCTTCAGCTCTTGCAGTTATAGAAACTAAAGAATTTCAAAGATTGAGATGGATAAAACAGCTTGGTTTTACAAACCTTGTATACCCTTCTGCTGTTCATACAAGATTTGAACATTCCATAGGGTGCTATTATCTTGCTTGCAAGCTATGTGAAAATTTAAACTTAGAATGTGAAGAGCTTAAAATCGCAGCCCTAGTACATGATTTAGGGCATTTACCGTTTTCACATTCTCTTGAAAAATTAGTTAAAGCTCATGAAGAATTAACAGTTGAAATTATTAAAAATAATTTAAAAGAAATTTTGGAAAAAAATGGCATTGATGCCAAAAAAGTTGTAAAATACGTAAAAGGCAAATCCTCTCTTGGGAAAATTATTTCAGGAGAGCTAGACTTAGATAGATTAGATTATTTAAATAGAGATTCATACTATACAGGTGTAGCTTATGGTGTTATAGATTATGAAGCTATAATAAGAAGTATAGAAAAAATAGGTAAGCATATAAAAATTAAAGCAAAATATCTCCCTGCTTGTGAATCACTTCTTATTGCAAGATATTTGATGTATTCTGCTGTTTATTATCATAGTACTGTAAGAATAATTTTAGCTATGCTTAGAAGAGCTTTTCAAGAGTATGCTAAAACTAATTCTACTAATATAGAATTTCTTACAGATTCGGAACTTATAGAATTACTAAAACAAAATACTGCTTCACGATTTTTCATAAAAAGAATTCTCGAGCGAAAATTATTCAAAGAAATTGTTAAAATAAAAACAGATGAAAAAATCATGTTAGAATTTTCAAATCCTAATAAATGTCTTGAAATAGAGGATCAAATTGCAGAAGAACTTAAAATTGAAAAAGGAAAACTTTTAATTCATAGCGTTGCTCCCCCAAAATTTTCAGAAAGCAAAGTAATAATTTCAGAAACTGGTAAAACGCTTGAAGAAACTTCTCCTTTAGTTCGTGGGCTTAACGATGCTATGAAAAACCATCTTTGGATTGGAATTTACTGCTATAAACCTGTAAAAAAACAATTGCTTAACCGTGTGATTAGAAAATATTTTTAAAATAAGAATATTAATAACATTGGCGGAGTTATGAAGTATCTTACTAAGCATCAGCTTAGAAGGCATTTAGAGAAACTTCACGGTAGAAAGTATAGTAGGTATAAGGAGTTAAAGAATATAGTTATAGATTATGATTGTGCTAAAGCTATTTTTACCAAGGTGCAAAACGATCCGCATGCGCCACCATCAATTATGGAAATAACTATCCCATCTTCGATACATAGTTTTCCTCAAGAGTTTTTTGAGGGTAAGAGTGTAATTGCATTTACAGATTACATAGCTAGAGTACTATATAGTGTTACGAAGAAGTATAATAGGAAATGTGGTTCAGGTTATAGCTGTTTTGTAGGGATACCTAAACCAAGCTCGAGAATTCTAT
>DQVX01000037.1 GCA_015661515.1 Nanobdellota archaeon | reverse complement strand
TGGTTTGCAGATGTAGATGTACATAAATATTTTAATCCTTATGATACACCTTATGATGCATTTATAAATTTTATGAATGTGCTTGAAGATTTGAAAAGAAGAATAGAAGAAATAGAAAGTAATAAAATTACAAGAGATATAGCTATCAAATTTTTAAGTAATGTAAAAGATGGAGAAGAATTTTATTGTGCTGATGGAAAAATTTTAAGAAATTTAAGAGAACTTGCAGAAGCTCTTAAAACAATGTCACCAGAAGTTTTTTCACATCACGTAAATCCTTGGAAAAATGATTTTTCTACATGGATAGCAAATTGTATAGGTGATATAAAGCTTGCAGAAAAAATTTCTAAACTTAAGGATCAAAAACTTATGAGAAAAGCTATTCTTGAAAGAATAAGGTATCTTAAAAAATTTATTTGAATTTTTTAATTATAATAATTATTATAAATAATGCGGGGGTCGCCTAGCCTGGCCAATGGCGGCAGATTGCTTGAGCATTGAGCTAAGCGATGAAAGAGCCGAAGCTCAAGACCTGCTCCCTTAGTGGGTGCGCCGGTTCAAAAGCAAAATAAAAATGGTTTTTTAACTAGTCTTGAAATTCCGGCCCCCCGCACCATTTGAGATAATAAATATTTTTTAAAATCTTTTCTCAAATATAGTTTAATGTTAATGGTAATTGATTATGAAGAAAGAATGAAAAAATGGAGAATAATTTATATAATATTTATAGCATTGATGATATTTGTTTTTTTCACTATTTTTTCAAACGCATTTGAAATAATAAAACAAAACACACCTTTTATTCTTGAAAATTGTAAATGGTATGAAAAAGAAATAATTTCCTCTGGTTTGGAGATTTCTTCCCATAAGTTAGCACTTGAAGAAGCAAAAAAATATGTTAAAGGAAATTATTCTAATATCTCTATTACAGAAGAATTCGAAAAATGTATTGGCTGGCTTGTAGAATTTAAAAATAATTTTACTGTTGTTGAAAAAATTTTTGTATGTAAAAACGGATGGATATATATTTATGAGAAAAAATGCGAGAAAAAAAGTTTTATGGAGGATATAATAGAATTGTTTAAAACAAAAAAAGGTGAATAAAGTGCTTGTATTTGCTGATTTGCATATTCATTCGAAATACTCAAAAGCTACTTCAAAAAATATGGATATAGAACACATTTCTTTAGGAGCAAAATATAAAGGATTAAATCTCGTTGGTACAGGAGATTTTACACATAAGCTTTGGTTGAAAGAACTAAAGGCAAAGCTTGAAGAAGCTGGAGAAGGAATTTATAAATCTAAACAAGGTATTTTTTTTATTCTTACAACAGAAGTTTCAAATGTATATGAAAAAAATGGAAAAATAAGAAAAATCCACAACATTATTTTAGCTAAAGATTTCGATGCTGCCGAGCAAGTAAATGAAATTCTTTCAAAATATGGGAATTTAGAAAAAGACGGAAGACCTAGTCTAAATTTAGATTGTGCAGAAATGGTAGAGTTGTTGAAAAATAATGTTAAAGACGTTGAAATAATTCCTGCTCATATATGGACACCTTGGTTTAGTTTGTTTGGTTCTCGTTCAGGTTTTGATTCAATTTACGAATGTTTTGAAGATCAAACAAAAAATATTTTTGCTTTAGAAACAGGTTTGAGTAGCGATCCTGAAATGAATTGGAGATTAAGCGAGTTAGATAAATTTGCATTAGTTTCTTTTAGCGATTCTCATTCTCCTCATCCATGGAGATTAGGAAGAGAAGCTTGTGTATTTAAACTTAAAGATCTTAGTTTTGATAGTGTTATTAAAGCAATAAAGTCTAAAGATCCCAAAAAATTTCTTTACACAATAGAAGTAGATCCTTCTTATGGAAAATATCATTGGGATGGCCATAGAAATTGTGGAGTAGCTTTACCTCCTAAAGAAGCTGAAAAGCTAGGGAATATATGCCCTGTGTGTAAAAAACCATTAACTATAGGAGTTCTTCATCGTGTTGAAAAATTAGCTGATCGAGAAGAAGGATATGTTCCAAAAAATGCTATACCTTTTAAAAGGCTTCTTCCTTTATATGAAGTAATTTCATACTCCTTAGGGGAAGGGAAGTTATATTCAAAAAAAGTGGAAGAAATAGAAAAAAAGCTTATTTTACATTTTGGGAATGAATTTAAGGTTCTTTTAGAAGTACAAAAAGAAGAAATTTTAAAAGTTGTGAAAAATGAAAAAATAGCAAATGCTATATTATTGAATAGAGAAGGAAAAGTTAAAGTAATTCCTGGTTATGATGGTGTTTATGGAAAACCTGTTTTTGAAAATGTTGAAATAAAACCTCAAATTCCTAAAACAGGGCAAAAAGGTTTAGTAGAGTTTTGTTAAATTTTTTGACATTCAATTTCTACATTTATTTTTTTAGCATTTTTATTGATTTTTAAAACTAAGAAATATTTATAACCTTTTTTAAGAAGAGTATTAATTTTTTCACAGTCTTGTGGTTCATAATATACAACATTGTTTGGTGAAGTAAATATTATTTTGTAACAATATTTTTTCTTTCCATTTTCTTCTATGCTTTCAATTTCAATAGCTTCATAGCTTACATACCATTTCGAATACTTTTTATTGGTTTCAATAAAGCAATCTCCTGGAGAAAATGGAGAAATAACATTTTTTACTATCTCTTTATCTTCAGGTAAATTACATCCTTTATTTTCAATTTCACTTTTTATATTTTTGCAATCTATATCCTCTTCATTTTCAAAGAAACAATACTTATTTTTGTTGTAATCGTAAATTACAATTCCATGAGCAGAAGATATTTTATCTCTACCACAGAAATTATTTTCAAATTTTATTAGTTGTTCTGATGGAGAATGTAAAATCTTTGTTAGTTCACATGCTTCTTTTTGAATTGGTGAAAAAGAATAAATAGCTTGTCCTCCAGCATGAGAAATTTTAGTAATCTTAACTTCTTTTATGTTATTATTAACATTAATTCCTATTAGCTTATAATTAAATGGAAGTGTTTCAATCTCTTTCCAATCACTTTTTTCACAAGCACTGAATTTAATATTGATACCCTCGAAAATTTCTTCCGGTGGTACTATTTCAATACCACCTTTCCCTTTTATAGTATAACTATCTTTTATATCAAAATAATATGCATATTCTATCTCAAACCTTACAGGAAAAATTTTTTCAAGAGAAATAGCTTCATTTATTTCAGCTGTGCAAAATATAGAATCTTCATTATCAAAAAATTCAATAATATATTTTCCATATTCTTTATCTCTTTCACAATCAATTCTCATTCCTTTTGGAGCAATTATTTTTAGATAAGCTTTTCCATAATCTTCATCGCTTAGTTCAAGGAATTCTTCAGAAAACTTATTTGGATCAAAAACTTTTCCATTACCTCTATTAAAAATGTTTATTGTAAACTCAAATTCTGTATAATGGTTTGAACTTATTATAGGAGTTTCATAAAGTTGTATATCCAAAGAAATAGGAGAAATTGGAGCTGTAAATGAAAATTCAGGAATCTCTTTTCCGGTTCTTAATCTAACTACATATTCTTTTTTATTTATTACCGGAAAGTTTGCTACAGCTGTGAAAGAATCTTTAAAAATTATTCTTGCATGAACATATTCTGTTTTTTCTATACCTTTTGGTAATTTAGGTGCTTGAAAACTAAAAGATATTTCTTCTTCCTCGTAAACACTATGTTTTTTACAATTTTCATTTATTCCATAACCATAAATACATACAACTACATCTTTTAATATTCTTTCAGAAGGATTTGTAAGATAAAGATATACATTTACTTTTTCTTCAGAATATACTCTTTTAGGAATAATTTCCATTGAAGCAGATAATATACTTGAAGAAAAAGTTATTTTTTCTCCACTTTCAGCTTTTGAAATTTCAGATCCATTTATACACCCTGATAAAAAAATTAATGGAAATAAAAAAATTAATGGAAAAAATTTACATTTCATTTTTCATCACTTTGCTGTTTCACCTTTTTTACCTTTCACAGTTATTGAAAGATCTCTATCTACATAATATCCATATTCAGCTTCTACAGTAATTGGATAAGATTTCCAAGTTGTAATACTTTCAGGATCTTTAATTTCAAAATCACATGAAATTGTTCTTGTTTCACCTTTTTTAAGCTCTATTTCTGTTTCACAAGCTGTCATATCAAGCTCATTTTTAGGATAGGTAATATTAAGTTTAATATAATTAAGATCATCTATGCTTAATGAAGGTGGTGTTTCTGAATTCCAATCTATTTTTCTATGATCAAAAACTATACCACCACCTACATTGGAAACCTGAATTCTTATTGTAAAGTATCCATCTTCTGCTCTGAGAAGAGTAGGAGCTGAAATTGTTATATCAATAGGAGATATTGTTTTAACTTGTTGTTCTACTGAGCTAAGAGTTTCTCCTCTTTGTCTTGCAGCTTCTATTTCAGATTCTGAATAAACTTTAATTTTTGTACTAGTCATAGAGCGATAGAAATAATATACTCTTCCTGTAAATGTATAATCACTTTCTTGTGGATAAGGTACCCATGGGCTTTTAAGAGTCCATGCTTTTCTTGCTGTCCCACCTGGCATATCAGTTGTAGGATCATAAGCTTCTAGTTTTCTATCAATTTTTTGACATTCATTATCTTCAAGCTTCCACATACTTTCGCTTATTTCTCCAAAAGAACCTATTAAACAAACAAGAACTTTATCTGTAGCATATCCGCCTTGATTTTCTACTTCCATGTATATCCTTACAGCCCTGTCTTTACCTTCAACATAATCTCTTGAAGAAGAAAAATCTGTTATAACTATTCCACTTCCTTTTACTGTTCCTGTTTGATCAGTAGTTTGGACACATCCACTTAAAAGAAGTAATGGGATTATAAATATTGGTAAAATTTTTGATAAAGATTGTTTTAAATATTTCATTATTTTTCACCCCCTTAAAATTTTTACAGTTATATAATCTTCAAACTCATATTTATATTTTCCTTCTATTAATATTTTTCCTATATCTACAGGTGTATTAGCTTTAGTTGTTGCTTTACAAACAGCTTTTTGAGTTTCGCCGTTATAGAACTTTAAAGATTCTGAAAGTTTCCAATATCCATTTACTTTTTTATATCCACTACAACTTTCTATTTCTAGATTCGAAGGAAATGTTATTTTTACATTGCTTAATTCTTTAACTATTCCATCTCCTATGTTTTTGTATTGGATAAATATCTGGATTTTTCTGTTTTCTTTCAATGGCTGAGCTTCCGAAAATGTCAGCTCTGCTTCTACAGAAGAAGGTTCTCTAACAGAAGAAATTTCTATCTCACTTAGAGTTCCACTTTCTTCTCTTTGTCTATATTCTGTAGAAGAAAGCACCACAACATCTTGAATAAATTTTATGGAAGAATCATATTCAATACCAAATTTAATTCTACAATTTGTAGGCATATAAACTTCTTCTGCTTTGAGCCTAAACGTAGCAGTTTTTTTCATTCCTTTTCGTAAACTTCCAAGTGATTTTTCTAAATATGCAGTATTAAACAAACATGGATCTATTATTTTTATTTTTACATTTTCTAAATCTTTTTTCGCAATAATTCTAAATCTTATTTTAAGCTCTTCACCAGGATAAACCTCAGAAGGGTAAATATCTACTTTGTAATAAATATCATTAGTCGAAAATTCTTGTTGCGTTACAAATTGTGCTCTATAAACACCTAAAAATTCTGTACAACCAGAAAGAAAAAATACAAGCAGAATAATGAAAAATTTTATTTTTTCCATTCGTTTTCACCTTGGAAGAGGTTTTACTTCAATATCTATAACTTTTTCTAAAACATAAGTATATGGCATTTCAGCTACTAAATAAAACATTTTTTCTTCTTCTCCTTTAAGCTCTGGAGTCCATGTGCATCTAACTTTTCTTGTTT
>DQVX01000011.1 GCA_015661515.1 Nanobdellota archaeon | reverse complement strand
ATAAAGCAAACTGTTTTCTCTTTCCCAAAATTTTTATATGCATATACAGTTGGAAGTTTGTTTTCCATTATTTTAACTTCAAAATTCAATGGGAGCAAAAGATTCTTTATAAAATTCGCAGCTTTTTTAAACTCATTTTCTTCAGGATTTGCAGAAATGGTACGAAACCTTACAAGTTGCTTAAGATTTTCAAGCATATTAATAATAAGCTTTGCAAAGATTTATAAAGTTATTTTTCTAATTTTTAAGAGCAAAAACAATCCGCGCTGTACTGCTTCGGCAGGAGCGGGTGAATATGAAAGAAAAAATAATAGAAGCTATAAAAGAAGTTAAAAAAATTGCTAAACCTAGAAATTTTGTGCAATCTTTTGATCTTGCAATAAATTTAAGAAACATAGATTTGAGAAAACCTGAAAATAGAATAAAAGGTGAAGTAGAACTTCCTTATGCACCAAAAGAGCATAGAAAAATATGTGTAATTGTAGATACTCTTATTTCTGAAGTTAAAAAAATAAATGATCCTGATGTATTTTTGCTTAAAAAAAGTGAAATAGAAGGGATATCAAAAAGAGAAGCTAAAAAAATAGCTAAAAAATATGATTTCTTTTTGGCTGAAGCTCCTTTAATGCCTATTGTGGGAAGATTTTTAGGTCCTGCATTAGGACCGAGAAATAAAATGCCTAAACCTGTTCCTCCTACTGCTGATATAAAGAAATTTATAGATTCTGCTAAAAAAACTGTTAGGTTTGCTGTTAAAAATTCGCCTGTAATTCATGTTTTAGTAGGTAATGAAAAAATGCCACCAGAACATGTGGCAGAAAATATATTGGCTGTGTATGAAAAAGTGAAATCATTGCTACCTAAAGGAGAGGCACAAATAAAAAATGCTTATATAAAACTTACAATGAGTAAGGCGGTGAAAATATGGTAAAGGAATGGAAAATAAAAGCTGTAGAAGAGCTAAAGGAATTGATTTCAAAATATCCTGTAGTTGGATTAGTAAGTCTTTATAAAATACCTTCTGCGGCTTTTCAGAAAATAAAATACGAGCTTGGTGATAAAGCTAAAATAAAAGTTGCTAAAAAATCTATAATTATAAGAGCATTAGAAGCTGCTGGAATAAAAAGTCTTGGTGAATATGCTGAAGGGCAAGTAGGGTTGATTTTAACAGAAATGAATCCTTATAAATTATTATTCTTTTTACAGAAAAAAACTACTTCTGCTCCAGCTAAGCCTGGGGATGTCGCAGAAAACGATATAGTTGTTCCAGCAGGACCAACTGATATTCCTGCAGGACCTGCAATTTCAACTTTAACAAAAGTTAAAATTCCTACAAAAATAGAAGGTGGAAAAGTTGTTATTCCAAAAGATTTTGTTGTATGTAAAAAAGGAGAAAAAATAACTCAAGATATAGCAGCTGCATTGAATTTGCTTAAGTTAGAACCAATGAAAATTGGTTTAAAGCTTTTAGCTGTATATGAAAACGGTAAAGTTTATGCAGGAGAAGAGCTTGATATTACTGAAGAAGAAATAATAAATGGTTTAAATGAAGCTTATTCTAAAGCTCTTATGCTTTCAATTGGTATAGAATATCCAACAAAAGAAAACATAGAAATACTCATACAAAAAGCTTATATGAATGCAAAATCATTAGCTAAAGAAATAGGAGAGGTGGAATAAATGGAATTAATGTATGCTACGCTTTTATTGCACACAGCAGGAAAAGAGATAAATGAAGAAAATTTGAAAAAAGTACTTGAAGCAGCGGGAGCTAAAGCAGATGAAGGAAAAATCAAAGCAGTAATAGCAGCTCTTGAAGGAAAAAACATAGATGAGATAATAGAAAAAGCTGCTGTTATGCCTGTAGCAGCTGCACCTGCTGAGAAACAAGAAGAGAAGAAAGAAGAAGAAAAGAAAGAAGAAGATGTAGAAAAGAAGGCAGAAGAAGCTGCTGCTGGACTTGCAGCATTGTTCGGATAAGATTTTTTAAGTTTTATAACTTTTTGTTCATTTTTATTAATTTATTTATGAAAAGAAAAGGTTTGATATTTCCTGGAGAAGGAATATTATTGATAGTAATAGCTTCAATATTGTTTATGTTTATTACAAATTTATTAATTTCAGATGATTCTCGGGAAAATGATGCAATTTCAGAAATGAATAAAACAATAACCATAGCAATAGAAAAAACCATCAAAGAAAGTGGAGCTATACTCCAGGTAGATCTAGATTCTTTAAAATGTATAGCTGAAACTCCTACAGGTGCAAAATTGAAAATGATTTTAATACTTACAGCTACAACTAAACCAGCTAAAGGCGTAACTGTAGTAATGAAAGATTCTGAAGGAAATATACTTAAGTATATTAACAAAGACATAATAATTTATCCTGGAAAAAATACATTAGAAATTACCTTTCTATCTAATGCATCAAAAGGAGAAGTACATTACTTAGAGGTATCTACAATTACTCCATTAATACATGTAAGCTATGATAGCAAATTTTATGGAAAAATTGTAGTTTGTAATTAAGGAAGAAAGTCTTTGTTTTCTATTTTTGTTGGTAAATAAGTTTCTGTTACGAATCTTAATCCCCTGCCCGAAAGAGCTTCTAATTCTGCTTTTATTCCTCTTTGTATCATAAGCTTTAGTTCTCGTTGCCATTCTTTATGTTGAAACCATTCATAGTTTAACAATTCTTTAGCTCTTTTTATGTCTACTTCCTTAGCTTTTATTGTCCAGTTATGAAGATCAAATTTATCTATATCAGTTATTGTAAGTCCTATAAATCTTGCAGAAGGTGTTCCTAGTCTATCAGAAATATGTGCAAGGCTCATAGAACCGTATTTTATAACAGAATAAATATACCATCCATAGGGATCACTATCTGTAAAAACATATACAGGAAGATTGAATTCTTGGGCTAATCTTTGAATTAATCTTCTTGCTCCTCTTGCTGCTTGACCTTGAGTAGTAAGCAAAATACATTTATGTTTCTTCCAGAACTTATCTTCATGTAATCTTTCAAAAGCAGCATTTTTTTCTACTACAAGAATAAACTCGGCATTAACTTCTTTGAAAACAACATCTTCTACATTGCTTGGTATAGCCCAACCTCCTGAACCAAGCCTACTCCAATCTATTATATCACCTCTATCTTCTATTACGACCTCTCCTACTACACGCCCTCGAACATCTGCACTTAAGTGGAGCTGTTCTCTGAGAACATCTAAAGTTACTTCTAGATCCACAACAATAGGGTCGCTTTCTCTTTGCTCATCAAACGTATTTTCTTTTGAATTAGGAAGAGTTCTCTTCAAATTGTAAAACATGTCTCTCAAGCTTGTGTGAATACCTTCTTCTAATAATTGCTTACAAAAACTTGCAACAAGTAAAGTTTGCATAAATTTTTTAGCATGAGCTAAATGAAAAAAATATCTTTTTGCTACTTTTTCACCAAGCTGAAGATTTTGACCTGAAAATATAACATTGCTAAGAGCTCTTACAGGTATATCTATATGAGGATTCTCTCCTCTTTTTATTTCTTCAAGGAGTTTTCTTCCTAGTCTTTCAAGTTTGCTGATTACTTCCTTCTTTTTCGTGTTCATGTTTCTCACCCTCTCCTTTCATTATATTTTTTATAGCAATAAGTTCTAAATATTTTATTATTGTCTCTTTGTTTTCTCCTGTTAAAATGCTAAGCGAAGCTGCAACTTCTGGAATATACCTTTCGAAAATCTTTCTTTTCATTTCCCTTTCCTGAAGTCTTCTTTGTTTTCTTAAATAAGCTGCAAGCTTTCTTCCACATTCTTGTAAAGCTAATTTTATTTCTTTAACAATTTCAGGATAACTTGCAATTGCTTCTTTTGATTCACTTGTATAAGGAATCCAAACAGAAGCCATATGAACAGCTATTACTATTGGTCCTGTGGGCATGTTTCCTTCTTTTGGAATATCATAATTACTCCAATTAACTTCCTGTACAGCTTTTGTTATTGCACATGCTCCTGATTGATAAAGCAATGGTACACGATTTGCAAAACGCATAATTTTTGCAGGACCTTCTGCTTTTATTTCACCGCCCCAAGCTATGCATGCTTCTATTTTGAAAGGATTCCCTCTATATACTGTAGTAGGTCTTGAAACAGCAACAACGAATTCTGGTTTTACAACTTGTTGTATTCCTTTTTTGAATTCTTCTTCTCCCAAAGGAGATAAACAATCTAATGGTGGAGCAATGAATTTTGTTTGTTGAATAACTTTGTAAAGCTTTTCTATTTCTTCATGAGTAAGTTTATGTGGAGGCTTATCAGGTTTTATTCCTGCTTTTACGCATATTTTAACAGCAGTATCTCTTCCTATTCTTGAAAAATCATTTGTAAGAAAACTTGCAATAGTTCTTGAGCTTGTTATTTTAATCATTCTTTCAAAAATTCCAAATTCAACTCCATGAGGATGAGGTTTAATTATTTTAGGTAAAGGAGGTAAATGATCTACACTTCTTTTAAATTCTATTTTTTCTCCATTAGGATTGTAATAAATTATTCTTGCATGTGGATTTATTATTGCTGTTTGTTTTAGATATTCATCTACTGAATGGTGTTTTTGGACATATCTTCCTTCTATTTCAAGTTCTACTCTTACTCCATGTTCACGAAAGTTTTCTGTTTTTTCTTCTTTAAGAACAATAGGCTTGTTTTTAAGAATGTCTATTTTTATGTGAAATACATAAGCTGGTTTATCAGGAGAAGTTCGAGAAATAATAACAGCAGGTTTTCCTGTTGTAAGTTGAGCATAAAGCACGGCTGCGCTTATTCCTATTCCTTGCTGTCCTCGTGTTTGTCTCCCAAGATGAAATTTACTTCCGAAGAGAAGTTTACCAAAAACTTCTGGAACTTTTTCTTTAACTATGCCTGGGCCGTTGTCTTCTACTATTACCTTAAACCTATTTTCTTCAAGCTTTTTTATTTTCACAATTATCTCAGGTAAAATACGCGCTTCTTCGCAAGCATCTAAGCTATTATCTACTGCTTCTTTAACAACCATAAGAAGAGCCTTAGAAGGATTATCAAATCCTAACAAATGACGATTTTTTTCAAAAAACTCAGCAATACTTATTTCTTTCATTGCTTTTGCAATTTTTTCTGCAGCATTTTTTGGCATTTTTCTCACACTCTATTCGAGTATTCCTTTTCTTCTTAAAGCTTCAAAATATTTATACATTGTTGAATGTTTTTTACCGCTTATAAGCATTTCTATAGCTTCCTTAGCGATTTGCACTTTTTCTAATGGTCCTATAATACTTACTGTTTTTTCATAAACAGAAACTTTGCAATTAGTATATCTTTCTATGTTTCTTCTTACTAATCCATTTTTTCCTATTATTCTTGCTTTTATCCTTGTTCTTGTATCTTTATCACCAGGTATTTCTATTATTTCAAGTACATTATTTTCGTCAAAAAGCAAAAATGCATTTTCAGGTGAAAAGCCATTTGCTATTGCTTTTATAACATTAATTGCTTTTAATACTTCTAAACCCTCGCCTTCTATTTCTACTTCATTTTCCTTCTTATGAATTTTTACACCTAATTCTTTTTCTATTTTTTCTATAACATCTTTTTTTAAAACCCTTTCTCTTTCCTTAGGGAGTAATAAAGAGTATTTCATTTTACCACTTCTTCATATATTTTTTCAGGGTCAGCTTCTATTCCGTATTTTTTAAAATCATTGCATATATTTGTTATGTCTCTTTTTAACAGGTATTGAGCATTTGGATGGCTTAAAAGCACACCTTGTGAAAAATCTATAAAGTAAGGTTTTTCTTTATACCATAGGATGTTATAAAATGAAAGGTCTCCATGCACAAGATTTGCTTTATAAAGTAATTTAATATATTCTATTATTTCATTAAATACTTTTTCAGGATTTTCAAGCTCTATATCCACAAGCCTTGGTGCAGGTTTAAAATCTTCTCCAAGAAATTCCATTATAAGCACGTTATTCATTTGAGCTATAGGTTCTGGACATGGGACATTAGCTTTAAAAGCTATTTTCATATTTTTAAATTCTTTTTTACACCAAGCAAATATTATTGCTCTTCTATTGTGTTTTATATTATAAAATCTTGGATCGCCTTCAAGATAAGGCCATATTTTTTTAAAATTTCCTGCAGCTATTGCGTGAATTTTTACTGCAACTAAGTTTTTATTTTTTTGCTCTGCTAAAAGCACACAGCTTTCTTTTCCTTGTTTTATAAAACCATGAAGAATTTCAAAATATCCTTTATTAGAAAGTTTGTAAAGAGTGAATAATGTTTGTTCATCAAGCACTCCTGCAAAAACTTTTCTTTGCTCATAATCTTTAAATTTTTTCCTTATTTCCCACATATAAAGATTTTTAAATTTTAACTTTTTGAAGTTTTTTATGAAAATAATTATAGTTGAATCAAGAGATAAAGGAACTTTTCAATTTAGCGGATATTATTATTCGGATCTCTTGAATTTGATAAATAAAATAGGTAAGCACTATATTGCTAATTCATATCATGACTGGGAAAAGGGGAATGTGATAATTTTTAACTATCCTGAAAATCCATTTAAGGAAAGTGAAATTGAGAAAATAGATGAACTTGTGAAAAATGGGAAGTTAATTATTTTTACAGGATATTATGGCAATGAAGATAATGTTTGTGATGTTATAAATGATGTTACAAAAGAATATGGTATAAAACTTTTGGAAAGTTGTATAGAAGATAAAGAAAACTGTATAGAATTTAAAGGAAATAAAAATGAAAAAATGGTATATACTTCAAAAGTTTATCATTTCAATGAAGGTGTAAAAAAGGTTCTTTTAGGCTATTGCGCACCTGTAGAAATTAAAAGTAGTGCAAAACCTTTGGTTGAAAGCGAAAAAGGAGAAATAATGGCTGGCTGTTATAAAGATTCTTCAGGAGGTGGTATAATAGCTATAGGCACATGCACATTTTGGGATAATTTTTCTATAGATGAATTTGATAACAAAATATTTGCAAGAAATCTTTTAACAAATAAATTTTAAGTGTTCAAAACTCAAGTGTTTTTATATAGCCTTTATTTTTCAACCAATTTGCCTGTGTTGGAGTGTATTTATGAATTATATCGCATTTTCTATCTCCTTCAACTATCCATGGTTTGACAAGCACGAGATCACCTACTCTTATCCAAACACGCTTTCTTAATTTTCCTATTACCCTTCCTATTCTTGTTTTTCCATCATCACATTCTACGCGCATTCTTCCATCTCCAAGCATTTCTGTTACTATACCAAAAATTTCTCCTTCTTCTGGTAGCCTAGTTCTTGCTATCTCTTCTTCAGGTGTTAACATCTCTTTTTTCTTCATGTTTCCTCACCGAAATATAATTTCTATAAACTCTTTTTCCGTCCTTAACAGTAACAAGCTCAAATGATTTTTTGATTTCAACATTTTTAAATATTCTTTTTATTTTTCTTGCTATTTTTTCTGCAAGAGGTTTTCGCATTAAATAAATATCTATTCCATGCTTATTTTCTTCTATCCGAAAATTTTCTTTTATTAAAGAAAAAATTCTTTGAATATCTTGAGAAGAAAAATTTCTTAGCTGAAGTACGCTTTCATAATAGCCAGAAGCAAACCTTGAGCAATGAATGCATATTTCTTTTTTTATTTTTACTTCAAATTTAATTTCTCCTCTGCGTGTTTTTGCAATATTTTTTTCAAAATCTATGTCTATAGCGTTAAGTTTATCTTTTATTGCATTTTCTATAGTTTTATTTTTCCACACCTTTCCTTCTTTAATTTTCCCACATTTTGAACAAATTGTTAGCTCTACAGTCTTTGTTATTATTTCTTTACACTCTTTACAAAGCCCATCTTCAAGATCATCTGTAATTTTTCCACACTTGTAACAAAATTTTTTCATAAAAATTAATTTTGGTATTTCTTTTAAATTTTCAACAATAAAATCAGCATTTTCATTTTTTAAGCCTATAGTTATAAAACCAAATTCTTTTGCTCCAAGTAATTCATCATTATCATGCCCTATAAATATTACTTTTTTGTTTTTAAGCTTGAGTTTTTTAATTAAAACTTTAAACGCTTCTGGCTTTTCGCATTTTAAATGATTTGAGGTGTAAATTATATCAAAATATTTTGCAATTCCTAACTCTTTCAAAATATTTCTTAATTCATTACATGAATACATGCTATCTGATAAGCATACAAGAAATATGCCTAGGTTTTTAATCTCTTTCAAAACTTTTTTGGCAAATGGTATTAATTTCAAATATTTTTTCAAAATTTTCTTTTCAAAGGAAATAAATTCCTTTGCCAATTTTTTTGGGCTACGAACTTTTAATGCTTCAAAATATTTTTCAATAACTTCTCTATACTTTAGCTCCCCGACTCTTCCCATTTTTGCTAATTTCGGAAACACTTCTCTATCTACTGCTTCAACTTTCTTTAAGTTAATTCCATTCCTAAGGAAAAACTTGTTAGTTAGCTTTATATACGCATTTTTATCATTCCTAATCCAAACTCCTTCTAAATCTGTTATTAAAACAAGTTTACAACTCATTGACAATTTCTTCATTATATTAAAATTTATATTCCTTAAATCTATTTTCAAACTTAGGTGTGTAATATGGTAGAGATTGATAAAGAAACTTGCATAGGATGTGGAGCTTGCGTAGCTCTTTGCTCCGAAGTTTTTGAGCTTGGAAGTGACGGAAAAGCTCAAATAAAAGAAGGGGCAGACACAAACTTAGAATGTGTAAAAGAAGCAGCAGAAGCTTGCCCAGTAAATGCAATTAAAGTTTAGAAAATTTTTTTATTTTTTCATACATTTTCTTTATTATTTTTTCTGGAAAGCATATTATAGGGTTTAGAACAAATGCATTAGTAGAGTGAAGCTGAGAAAATAAAGAGCCTTTAACAATAGGTAGTTGAAGTTTTAATGCTTCTTTTAAAGCTTTTTCTTTATCTTCATAATTAATGCTTATTCTCTCACCTATATGCCAGCTTCTGAGAATGTTTTCATATTCTTCATTATCTGTAAAGACAACTAAACTATTGCCTCGGCGCATCACAAGCCATGCAGCTACAAGATCTGCATAAGAATAAACAAGTGCACATGCTTTACCACCACTACCTAAGGGTAAACCACCAACTGCTTTTATTTTTTTAACAAAAATATAAGTTCTTCTTGATCTACACTCTATAAATATTTCAATATCTGGATTTGTTAAATCAACCTTTGCATTTGTTACACGCTTTACAGCTCCTCCAACTTCATCTGCTAATGTTTTCAACGAGAATTCTTTATGTCTTCCAGCTTTTCTTACTCTAAGCGCAAAGGATTTAGTATTATCAAGCTTTAAGTTCTCAACAGCTATATCACTTGCTAAAAGAGATATTTCATCTATTTTAGAAGCACATGTCCAGCATGGAGAAAGAGAGCTTATTCCAAAAACCTTTATTAAAGATTTAACAGCTTGTGAAATTTCATTTGTATAAACAAAAATTCTACTTGGATTTACTTCTATTCTATGCTCTATATTTTTTCTATCTAAAGATTTTCTCACATTTCTTACGAGCAGTGAAAAAAACTTAGGTTTAACCTGCTCAGATTTAAGCGAAAGTTCTCCTGATACGCGAAGAAGGATGCATTCATATTTTTTCATGAAAATATAATTCAAAACTCAAGTTTTATATTTAATTTGGTGGACCCGGGGGGAGTTTCTTAAATTCGAACCCCCGCTCTCCGCCTGTTTCTTGGTAGGATATAAGAATAGTTTATCCTCCCTATGCGAAGGCGGCGTGTTTCCGCTACACCACGGGCCCTTAATAAGGTAAATTTTATTTATTTCTTTTATGTACAAAAATTTAATGATTGAAAAATTCTTTAATCCTAAAAGTATAGCTGTAATAGGTGCTTCAAGGACTCCAGGAAAAGTAGGTTATGCCATTCTTGAAAATTTAAAAAAATCTTTCTCTGGAAAAATATATCCTATAAATCCATTTGCCACTGAAATATTAGGATTAAAAGCTTATTCTTCTTTAAAAGATATTCCAGAAAAAGTTGATTTAGCAATAATTGCTGTAAAAGCTGAAATAGTAAAAGAAGCTTTGAAAGATTGTGGTGAAAAAGGTGTTAAGAATGTTATTATAATTTCTTCAGGATTTAAAGAAGCTGGAAATGTAAAAGAAGAAGAAGAAATAAAGAAGATTGCGAAAAAGTATGGCATAAGGATTATAGGGCCTAACTGCATAGGGGTTTTTGATGCTTATACAGGAATAGATACGCTTTTTTCAGAGCAAAAAAGGGTTAAAAAACCACGCAAAGGATATGTTGGATTTATATCGCAATCAGGAGCTTTGGGGCTTATGCTTATAGATACTTATGCAGAGCTTGGTGTAGGATTGAGCAAATTTGTTTCTTTAGGTAATAAAGCTGATGTAGATGAAATAGAACTTCTTAAATTTTTTGGTAAAGACCCAAGTATTAGAGTTGTGTCAATGTATTTAGAAAGCGTAAGTAATGGAAAAGCTTTTATGAAAATTGCAAAAGAAGTTGTAAAGAAAAAGCCTGTAGTTTGCCTAAAAGCTGGTAGAACAGAAAAAGGAAAAAAAGCTGTGTTATCGCATACAGGCTCAATTGCAGGAAGTTATGAAGTTTATAAAGCTGTTTTTAAGCAATGTGGTATAATAGAAGCTAATGATATTGAAGAGCTTATAGATTTTACAAAAGTTCTTGCCTGTCAGCCAACATTAAAGGGGAATAGAATAGCTATTGTTACTAATGGTGGAGGGTGTGGAATTATAGCTTCTGATCAGGCAGAAGCTGAAAATATGAAGTTGGCAGAATTTGAAAAATCAACTCTGAAAAAGATTAAGCAAATTCTTCCTCCATATGCTGTTGCTTCAAATCCTGTAGATCTTACTGGAGATGCAAATTCAGAAAGATATAAAGCTGTGCTTGAAGCTGTTTTTAAAGATAGAAATGTTGATGGTGTTTGTATAATATGCTTAACACAACTTGCACCACTAGATGAAAATATAATAAATGTGCTTGAAGAATGTAAGTTTTATGCAAAACCTTTTGTAGTTTGCATAGGTGGAAGTAAGTATTCAGTGGAAATAGCTAAGCATTTAGAAATGCAAGGAATTCCTGTTTATCCAACTCCTCATAGAGCTATAAAAGCTCTTAGAGTTCTTTATGAATATGGAAATGTTTTGAAAAGAATAAAAAAAGAATAAAACTATTGCACAAATACTTTAAGCTCTTTTTTAGAAGATAATGCAATTAATATTTTCTTTCCTATTTCTGAGTTTTTATTAACTTTTATCTGTCCTTTTCTACCTATTGTTGCTGTAAAAAGGTATTCTCCATCTACGTATATACTTGCATTTTTTCCTGCTAATTTTGGTTTGAATAAGAAAACAAAATGTGCCCCACTTTCAATAAGCTCAAACTCTACTTCTTTTCCTAAGGTTTCTATTTTAGGGGCTATCTCTATTTTTATTCCTAATTTTTCTTCAAGTTTTTTAACTTCTTTTCCTTCTTTTCCTATAATTCTTGGGATTACACTATTTCTTACTCTTATTATAGCTTTTCCTTCTTTAGTTAATTCTATTTCAGCTGTTTTATCATATTTTTTAACTTCTTCATATATTCTTTCTTTGGCAAGTCTTAATATAGCACTTTCTTTTTCTTCAGAAACAGGTACTACTATGTTTTCTTCTCCATAAGTATAAATTTCATATTCAAGCTTGCCTGTTTCAAAATCTCTTACTTCAACTATAGGCCTTGCTAAATCTTCTTGCGTCATTCCTGTAGGAGTTCTTACAACAAGAGAAAGCTCGTAAATTTTCTTGATTTCTCCATCTTTTATGAAAATTATCGTATCTATTACATGTGGTATCATTCCAAGCTCTATTTTTCCTATAAATCTTTGCACAGCAGAAATTGCATCGCTTGCATGAACAACGCCTATCATTCCTATTCCTGCTAAACGCATATCAGCAAAAATTTGGAAGTGTTGAAGCTTTCTTACTTCATCAAATATTGTATAATCAGGTCGGACAAGAAGCAAAATATCTGCAGTTTTTGCAAAACTTCCTTCAAGTGGTGCGTATTGAGTTATTTCTTCTGGAACTTGTAAATCTCGAGGTGATTCTATAGTTTTAACTATTGCTCCTTTTTCTTTGTAATAAAATTCAGCTAAACTTGCTGCAAATGTACTTTTTCCTGAACCAGGTGGACCTGCTATTAATATACCTTCTGCTCTTTCTAAAAGCCTTTGTTTTAATTTTTCCGAAAGTTTATAATCATCAAGCGTAAGCTTTACTATAGGCCTTACTATTGTAACTTCAAGACCATCGGAAAAAGGAGGTCTTGCTATAGAAATTCGCATATCTCGCATTTGAATTACAGTTGCTCCGCCTTCAGAATATTCAAGTTGTACATCTTCTTCATAGCGAATAGCATCCATTATTTCACTTATTATTTGCTCTAAATCTTCTTCAGTCATTGGTTTATCGGAAAGTTTAACAAGTTTTACGTTACCGGGCTTACCTCTTTTTGCAAAAGGTATTGCATTAACTTTGAAGTGTAATGACATTGTGTCGCTTGTTAGAAACTTTTCAAAAAATTTTTCTTTTCCTGGCTCATATGGCTCAAAATAAATAACATCTATACCTTTTACTTCTGCTATAAGAGCTTGTGGCAAATCACATGTAACAAGAGTAGCATTTTCTTTTTTTGCAATATCTTGGATTAAAATATCTATTCTTCCTGACTTAGCAAGAAGTATATCTTCATAACTTGGTCTTTCTCCGGCAAATTTTATTTTTATGTTTCTTTCCTTAGCTATTTCTCTAAGCTTCTTAAGTTCTTCAAGTCCTATAAAGCCTGTATCCTTACCTTTAGAAGCTTGAGCCATTAATTCGCCTAAAACTGCTTCTGGAATTATTACTTCAGCGTTATCAAGCTTTCCTTCTTCTGCAAACTCTATTAATTTACCATGAATAATTGCTGAAGTATCAAAAACAGCTTTTTTTACTTTTTTCTTTATTGTTTTTGGTTTAACTCTTGGTTTTTTCATATGCATTACATTTGCTTTAATTAATTTAAATTTTTAAGTTAATATAATAATTAATGCGATGTCCTGAATGTGGATGTGAAAATATTATAAAAGATATAGGCCTTGGAGTTATTTGTGCAAATTGTGGATTGGTTATAGATGAAAACCTTATTTTTGATTATAACTTAATTTAAGAGCTTCTAAAAGTTGTTTTCTAATTTCTTTGGACATAAAACATTTTAGCTTTCCGTTTTTATAAAATCCTAAGGCTATTGTTTTTCCACAAAATTCTATTAAAACATAACCATGCTCTCGTAGTTCTTTTTCTATTTCACCTTTCTCTAAAAAAGTTATAAGCTCTTTGTAATTAAGTGTTATTCTGTTTTTTGCTTTATGACCAAAAGCGAAAACAATTGTTGAAGTAGGATTAAGTACATTTCCTTTTCTAAACATAGCTATACCATGTATAGCTTTTAATTTCTCTGCTTCTTTAATATATTCTGCACAAGTTATTCTTATGGTTTTTCCAGAAGTAAAGTAAAGTTTTTCAACATCTATTTTTATTCCCAATTTTTTGAAAAAATTTTTAATATTTTCTAAATTTAGCGACAAAAAAACCACCTGTCCCAGAGATATGAGGATAAAATCTGCAGCATTTTTTCACTTCTTCTGGAAATTCTATGTTTTTCCATTGAGTAATACCTTGCTCATATTTTATTCCTTTAATTTTAATTTTTTCAAGTTTTACATTTTCAAATCTTTTAAGCACCTTTGCAACCACAAACTCGTTTTCTATTGGTGAAAATGTGCATGTGGAATAAACAACTATTCCATGTTCTTTACATAAAATTAGTGCTCTTTCTAAAAGCTTGACTTGTTTATAATGAAGTTTTTTGCTTTCATAAAACTTTCTTTCTTTTAAGCTTGTGCCTTCTGCTGTGCATGGGGCGTCTACAAGTATTTTATCAAATTTAACTATATCTGGAAATTTTCTTCCATCATATTTTGTTACGCTTGTATTTATTACTCCCATTCTTTCAAGATTGCTAAAAAGTGCTCTAAGCCTTTTTTCTTTAATATCGTTTGCTATTATTCTTCCTGTATTTTTCATCATCTCTGCCATTTGTGTTGTTTTAGAACCTGGAGCAGCACAAAGATCTAGAATAAGCTCGTGTTTTTTTGGTTTAAGTACAAGAGGTGGAAGCATAGATTCCAAACGCTGCACGTAAATATATCCAAGAATATGCTCAAGAGTTTTGGGTATAAGTTCTTTATTTTGCTTTACTACATAAGCATTTTTAAACCATTTTACTTTTTCGAGACAAAATTCATTAAGAGCTTTTTCAATTTCTTTTGGATTTGTTTTTAGAGTATTAACTCTAATACTCACTGTATCAAAAGTTTTAATACATTCTATAAACTTCTCGAAGTCTGGGATAATGGTTTTGTATTTTTCAAACATAACAGTATTAAATTTAGGTTTAAAAAATTAATTTTATGAACTACAAAGCTCATTTGTTTGCAAGTATTTTTGTATTTTTTATATTTCTTTCGATTCTGAAATACTTAGGTATAGTATTTTCTTTGAAAGAGCTTGTTTTTCTTTTGTTTTGCTCTGTTTTAGGAGGGCTAATACCGGATATAGATACAAGAAAATCAAAAATACACAAAATTTTTTCCGCTGCGCTTATTATAATAGCTCTTTCTATTATAGTAAATTCAACAAAAATAGAAGAAGTTTTTTGTGGCTTAGCACTTATTTTTATTGTTTTGCTTTTAAAAAAGTTTCCTAAACATAGAAAATTTTTTCATTCATTAAAATTTGGTATTCTAGCTTCTATATTTATAGGAATTATTTCAGAATTTTACTTTAATTCCTTTCTTCCTGCCTTTTTCTTTTTTCTTGGATTTTTTTCTCATCTTGTTTTAGATAAAATTGTGTAAATAGCATCTGTAACAATTTTTTTAGGCCAGCCTATGAATGGTATTTTAATAAGACTTTTTCCGTAAATATATTCTTTTTTTATACTCTTTTCACAAGGAAGTTGGAAAAGATTGTAATCTCCTTTTGTTTGAATTGTCCCATCTGGATTTATTTCAATAACTCTATGAATAATTGGAAAATTTACTCTACATCCTGCTTTAGCACCATCGAAAACTATTATATCTCCAACAGAGATATTTCCATAGTTATAAATAACTACAGCATCTCCTGGATATATAGTTGGTATCATTGATTCTGTCATAACAGCTACTATAGGCATTGGTGTATTAAGAACAAAACCTAAGAAAGAATATATCAAATACGCTGTCAAAGCTCCTATTATTATATACCCTAAGTCTTTAAGTTTAGACTCTTCCAATCGATTCACCAAGCACAACACCTGTAGCTATTAAATGTGCTATTCTTACAGGTTCTGGAAATAAAGATGTATAGATTGATAATTTTATTACTTTTTCAGCATCTTTTTTTGAAATACCATGTTTTTGGTAATATATTTTTCCTTTAATTCCACGAGTTTCTATTTTAACAGAATATATTTTTCCAGCATCTTTAACAGCTTTTGCTCTTACTTCATAATCCGGAAGTTTTTTCATAGCATTCATGAATTTTTCCAAATCTGGCATTTTTCTATTTAAAGCTATTACTGGAATTCCTGTAAGTTCGTAAAGTGTTTTAATATTCACTATATTAAAACCTCCAAAAGTTATGCCATCAAGCATTATAATTCTTACATCTCTAAATTTGCTATTTATTACACATTCAGAAATTTTTTGTGTCGCATCTAAGCCATCAATTTTTATATAAGTTCTAAGAATTCCATCTATTTGTACATGACTTCTCATTACACAACCTATAAGTATGCATCTTTTCCTATTTCTTGAAAATGGGCCATCATCAAAGCCTATTATTCTTATTTGATCTTTTATGTGCATAAAGAAAAATAGAGAAGAAATTATTTAATTGCTCTCTTAAAATGGTTTTTGAACTCTTCTAAAAGAGAAACAGCATCGTCAATTGCTTCAATAAGAGCTTTAACAGGTTTCTCGCCATATATTACAAGCTTTGGTTCTGTAAGAAATGGGTGATCTCTAACGGCTGCGGCATCTGCTTTGCAAAATCTTGCTATTAAATGAGTTAATGTTTCGTCAGGAATTTCTATTTCTAATAGGTTTTTTTCATTTTTTACAACATTTACTTTCATAGGTTATGATAAGGGAATAGTAAGTATTTAAATATTACTGTTGCTTTGTAAAATTTCTTCAAATTCATCTGGATTTAAAATAGGTATAGGGAAAAGATGCCTCTCTTCTATGGCTATTCTCGGACATGCTGTATTTATTAAGCACTCTATTCCTAAATATTTGACCTTTTCTGGTTTTATTTCATCAGCAACAAGAATATATGCTTGTTTTCCTTTTTCTTCTATTTTTCTTTTCAGGTTTATCGCGAGCTCTATATTTTCCTGTCCAGGTTTTGTGGAAACTATTATTCCTATTTTTTTACACTCTTTTGCAAGTTCCTGGGCTATTATTTTTCTTTTTATGAATTCCTCTGTATCTATTTTTTCAAGCTTTCCTTTTTCAACATTTAAAAGAAATACAGGTTTTTTTGTTTTAAGCGCAACTCCTAATGCGTGAAATTTTCCTGAAGAAATAACTATAAAACATTCAACTTTATCAGCTATTTTTAATGCTTGAGAAAAATCACAACCCAAAACTTGGCCTGGGTAGAGGAATTTTTCATTGTTTTCTCCGTCTCCAACAAAAACTTTTTTCCCTTTACTTTCAAGATATTTCTTAACTTTATTTATAGCATCTACAAACTGAAGGCTTGCTACTATTCCTATTTTTTCAAAATTTATTTCATCGAGGTTTTTAAGCAAAGGAGATAAATCAAAGTTTTCTTTTAGCTCTATGTATTCCACTGGTATATCTGTTTTAAGAAATCTCGTATGTGCTAAATGCACTATTTTATCACATTTAAGCATTTTTGCTTCATTTATTCTTAAATCACATGCTCCGTAACAAGGCTCTATAGAAATTAATACAATATTTCCTTTTTCTTCTAATTTTTTTGCTATTTCAAGTGCTTTTGTTCTCAATCCCTCGGGAAACTGAAGAAGTATTTTCACCTTATCACCTCTGTTAATTTTGCAATATAGTTAAACTTTTCAATACTCATTAAAAAGCTTAAAATTACAGGAAATAGGATTAGTGTGAGAAAAATTAAAAATATCAATAAAGCTCTTTTGTCTTTGTTTTCTTTAAAGCCTATATACATACCAACAAGCACGCCACCTAAGTGTGCAGCGTATGAAATATCTGTTTGCGTGCCTGTAGCAATGTGGTATAAAAACAAAGAAATATTTGAAATTGTGTAAAATATTGCTATTATAAAAATAGGTAATGGAACTAAATAAGGATATATTATAAATTCAAAAGGTTTTACAAGCATTGCAGCCCCCATTAGTCCAAAAATGCCTCCTGAAGCTCCTATGGTCGGGATATCATATGGTTGAAAACCTAAAAGAGATGCTGAAATAACAGCAAGCTCTCCTCCTAAAGCTGAAAGAAAGAAAATTGCAAGCATTTTTCTTGTCCCAAGCTTTTCTTCTACTGCATTTCCAAAGAAAAATAAAGCTATAATATTTAATACTAAATGCTCTGGTGAGGCGTGAAGAAATATAGAAGTTATAATTACCCACCATTTTTCTTCTTCAAGGGCTTTAAGACTTAAACCAAATGTGTGAAATATTTGTTTTATGTTAGAAGAGAATAAAATTTCTAAAATAAATACTACTAATAAAATAACTATTAATGCTTCTGTGCCTGAGAATTTTTTCATTATTTTTTCACCTAGTTCAAACTTATTAAAATTTAATATTTAATTGTTATTTTATGAAGATAGCTTTAGTAAATCCTAAATTTTCTTATAAAGGAAGGGATAAGTTTCCTATAGGGCTAGCATATATTGCTGCTGTAGCCAAAAAATTTGGAAAAGTAAAAATAATCGATGAAAATGTTGGATATGAAGCACTAAAAGAAATTGAAAAATTTTCTCCTGATATAGTTGGTATAACCTCTACTACACCTTCATTCCCTAGGGCTAAAGAAATAGCAATGTTCTCTAAAAATTTAGGAGCAAAAGTAATAATGGGTGGTGTTCATGTAACATTTAGACCTGAAGAAGCTTTAAGTGTTTGCGATATTGTTATAAGAGGAGAAGGTGAAATTACATTTGAAGAAATTCTTTTAGGAAAGGATTTAAAAGACATTAAAGGAATTAGCTTTAAAAATGGCAAAAAAATTATTCACAATCCGGAAAGAGAATACATTGAGAACTTAGATGATTTACCATTTCCTGCATATGAACTTTTTCCTTTAGAAAAATACGAAATTATGAGCATTATAACAAGCAGAGGATGTTTTTATAATTGTGCTTATTGTTGTGCAACACGTTTTTGGGGTCTGAAAGTAAGATTTCACTCAGTAGAAAGAGTAATAAAAGAGTTTCAAAAAATAGAAGAGCTTGGTTTTAAGCTTGTGAAAATTCATGATTCAACATTTACTTTAAATAAAAAAAGGGTTATTGAAATATGTAAAAAACTCATAGAAGAAAACATCGATATAAAATGGAGTTGTGAAACAAGAGCTGACCATTTAGACAGAGAAGTGCTTGAAATAATGGCTAAAGCTGGCTGTAATTTTATATGCATGGGTATAGATAGTGCAGATAAAAATGTTTTGATTAAAAACAAAAGATTTTTTGATTTAGATCATGCGAAAAAAGTTTTTTCTTGGTGCAAAGAGCTTGGAATCAAAACCAGAGCATATGTGGTTTTTGGTCTTGAAGGAGAAACGGAAGAAAGTGTTAAAAAAACAATCAAGTATTTAGAAGAAATAAAACCTGATCAAATCATGCTTTCTTTAGCCACTGCATATCCTGGAACAGAGCTTGAAAAAGGAAAAACTATTGAAATGGATTATTCATGGGTAGCTAAATTCGAGGGGCATGGGAAAGGCGCAAAACTCTATTTACCAAGCACACTAACAAAAGAAGAATATAAAAAATTAGCCGATTATATGTGGAGTGAGATTAAAAAACTAAAGAAAAAAATAAAAAATTTAAAGTAATTAAAAATAATTAATGAGCTATGAGGAAAGGATTTTAGAAAATTTAGGAGAAGAATTATATTATTTTTTAAATTCTATTAAGAGAGAAAATTATGAAGAAATTTCTCCTAAGATTCAATGTTCATGCGGTGGAAATATTAAAATAAGTGCTTATAAATGCAAAGAAGATGAATTTTTAGTGCTTAAGGCTAAATGTGAAGAATGTAATTATTCTACTTCTATGATTTTTAGACCATATGAAGAAAATGTAAAAAGAAGGCTTTTTGGAAATGAATACTTTTTAACTAATCCAACAGCATTAATTCATGTATCTGAAAATGATCTTGAAAAAATTATTCTTGGATTAGAAAAAGGCGATCTTGAGATTAAATTTATCGAGCTAGATAAAGATCCTTTTCTTGAAGCAAAGCTTTCCCCAATTAAAGGAACTACTCTCTATAGCATATACGAGATGGGTAAAAGAAAAATAGATACTATGCACATAGTTTTCATTCCAGAAGAAGATTGTAGATATTCTTTAATGTTTTTGGATAAAGATTCTGAAAAAAAGCTAACTTATTTACCAGATAAGGAGAAAAAAATTTATTAATTTTAGTTTACCAAAATTACCAAAACATTTAAAAATTCTTATGAAAATAAAAATTTAGCTGGTGGGTCTAATGCCAGGAGAGTTTGCAGCAAGAAAATTGAAGCAGAGGAGAAAGAAATTTAGATGGAAAGATAAACGTTATGCTAGGCGTGTCTTGGGACTAAAAGAAAAGACAGATCCATTAGAAGGAGCTCCACAAGCAAAAGGAATAGTATTAGCAAAACGTGGAATAGAACAAAAGCAGCCTTCTTCTGGAATTATTAAAGTTGTTAGAGTCCAACTTTTGAAAAATGGAAAAGAAGTTACAGCCTTTGTTCCAGGAGATGGTGCTATAAATCTTATTAAAGAACATGATGAAGTGCTCATTGAAGGGCTTGGAGGAGCTCAAGGTGGACCTATTGGAACAATGTGGGGAGTTAAATGGAAAGTTGTAAAAGTAAATGGTAAATCTCTAAAAGCTCTTCTTGAAGGAAAAGCTAAGAAGTGATGAATATGGAAATAAAATTATTTGGAAAATGGAGTTGTGAAGGAATAGAAGTTCGTGATCCTGGATTAAAAAGGTATATTACTTTAGAACCTAGACTTGTACCAAAATCTAGAGGTAGATATAGAGCACAGTTCCATAAATCAAAAATGCATATTGTTGAAAGGCTTATAACAAAAATAATGGTGCCTGGACATAAAGGTAAAAAACATTTTCTTACTTCTGGTCATTGTTGTGGTCAATGGTATAAAGCATATAAACTTGTAAAAGAAGCGTTTGAAATTATTGAAAAAGTTACTAAGAAAAATCCTATAGAAGTTTTTGTTCGTGCATTAGAAAATGCTGCTCTTAGAGAAGAGCTTACATCATTCCAAGTAGGTGGAATAATAGTAAGAAAAGCTGTTGTCACAAGTCCGCAAAGAAGAATAGATATAGCTCTACGTTTAATGGCTCAAGGTGCTTATCATAAAGCTCATCGCAATCCAAAAGGTTTTGCTAGATGTTTAGCAGAAGAAATACTTGCAGCTTATAGAGGAGATATTCAAAATTCTTATGCTTTAAGAGAAAAAGAAAGAATTGAGCGTGAAGCAGCAGGGGCAAGGTAATTTTTATGTTCTGGTTTATTTTTTCTACGCTAAATGTATTTTTTCGATTCTTTAAAAGATTTGATAATTAAAAAAGGTTTAAAAGAAATAGATGAATATACTCTTGCATTTTCTACACGGTTTTTTGCTTTATTTTTATTTTTCCCTTTTTTATTAATTTATAAAATCCCGGAAATAAAACAAGAATTTTGGCTAGCGCTATTCGTTTCTGGAAGTATTAACATTTTAACAACTATTCTTTATATTAAAGCTCTTAAATATTCTGAACTTTCACTTGCAAAACCTATTACAACTTTTACACCTTTATTTTTGCTTATAACTTCTCCCTTGATTGTAGGAGAAATGCCTTCTTTTTTAGGATTTTGTGGTGTAATATTGATAGTTCTAGGAGCTTATATTTTAAATATAAAGCAAATTAAAGAAAACTTTTTAGCTCCTATTAAAGCTTTATTTAAAGAAAAAGGAGTAAAACTAATGTTTATAGTCGCATTTTTATGGAGTATAAGCTCAAATTTTGATAAAATTGGTGTAACAAGTTCTTCTCCTATATTTTGGATATTTTCTATACATCTTTTTATTTCAATTTGTTTATTTCCTTTTGCATATACAAAAGTTTTTAGAAATGGGCTTAAAAAATCTGTTAAAATAATTATTCCTTTAGGTTTTATAAGTGGTATTTCGCTTTTATGTCAAATGATTGCATTAAAACTTACATTAGTAGTCTATGTAATTTCAATAAAAAGAATGAGCTCTGTAATAAGTGTAATTTTCGGTTATTTATTTTTAAATGAAAAAAATATTAAAGAAAGGCTTCTTGGTGCTTTAATAATGGTTATTGGAGCTGTATGTATAGTATTTTCTTAATTTGAAATGTAAATTTCATATCCTTCTTTTAGTTTTTCTTCAGAAAAAAAAAGGTAAACTAAAAATATTGTGTTTAAAGTGGCATAGTATATGGGTATGGATACTTCTTATTAGAGCAAAAATATTTCAAACAAGCTATATCATATGCGTCTTTGTAAATTTTAGCTATTCCACATTTCTCTTGAACTATTGGAGAATGAAAATCTCCTTCCTTTTTTAATGTATCCAAAAACTTTTCTCTTTTATCTAAATAAATTTTTTTAGCCTCTGCAGGATTATATTTTATTAACTCAATCATTTCTCTTACCAAATCATTAAAGTAATTTTTTGGATCGTCTATACCAAGCTTTTCCAAATAGTATAATGCTCTTCTTGTTTTCTTTTCAATTGCAGTTTCCTCGCTTTCTACTGGAAAATCTATAACATTTAATTCACGAGCATTTTCTACTGTCTCTTTAATCCAAGATATATTTTTTCCATACTTTTCTGAGGTATAATAAGGTATATTAATACATATACTATCTTCTCCGTTACTTATACAAATTTCAAAAGAACTTCTTGTTATTCTTTTATCTATAGAATAATCTTCTATTTTCAATTTTCCTACTAATTCGTTAAACTCAGATTTTCTCATTCTTTCTTTGAAAAGTAAATCTATGTCTTTTATTGGTCTTAACGAATCTTTAGGGGCACCTACTTCTTTCAAATGATATTGCACTGCTGCTCCTCCGTGAATACAATTAGAAGAAAAGTCGTCAAAATACTTTTTATTCTCTTCTAAAAATTCTTGAGCATACGCTACTATCTTATCATCAATGTAATATCCATTTGAAAATTCAAAATATTTAGCGCTCATATATTTTTATTACTAAAAAGTGATATATAAATTTTTTTATTAAACAGAAAAAAATTTAAATTTCGACCAATAAGTAACAAATATGAAAATAAGAAAAAAGCTCCCGATAATACATGATTATATTATAAATAGTTATTATGTGAATGATCGTAACATCAAATTTTGGGAAAACTCTTTTAATGACGTAATATTTTTTTCATTAATTACAGGATTGATTAATGGTAAAGAGCTTATTTTAGGAAATCCTGGATTAGGAAAAACAACAGTCGCTGAAGCTGCAGTAGCTACTATTTATGGATATGAGCCAGGATTTGTTCAGAATTGTGAATTAAATGGACAAAGAGATTTAACCGAAGAAAAAATGTTTGGAAGACCTCATTTAGGAGAACTTAATAAGGGGAATGAAAAAGTTATTTGGCGTAATTTTGCTAAATCTCCATGTCCTAAAATAGTTGATGAAATAAATAGAATGCCAGAAGGAGCACAAAATATTTTGCTAAACTCTATAGATAGAGGCGTTTTTAAATATCTTAATGAAGTTTTATATTTCCAAGGGCCTTTTTATGCCACAGCTAATTATCCTGATAGAGGAACTTATACTTTAATACCTCCTTTAGTTGATAGATTCAACATTTGTGTAGAGTGTGTTCCTTGTCTATATTCTTCGATTTTTTATGATTCTATAGAAAAAAATAAAGAGCTTTTAAGAGATGAAAAAATAAAAAGAGAGATGATAAAAAGTTTGGAAGAAGATGATTTTAAAAGGCTTGAAGAATTAAGACAAGAATATAAAGCAAAATTAGAAGAAAGGGGTATACCAACAATTGATGATGAAGAGATATCTCAATTTATGGAAAGTTATAAAAATATTAAATTTGATGGAGAAGCTGAGCTTTCATTGGCTGTATTTTTTGCAGATGTAAATTCAATTATAAAAACTCCAGAAGATGTTACTTCTTATCTAACTGAAAATTATAAAAATTCGCCTACAGGAATGATAAAGAATAATCTTTCATATAGATTTTTAAAGAGTGTAAAAGATTATAGTAAAGCTGTTGCACATGTATTAGGAGAAGAATATGTAGATACTGAAGTTTTAAGAAAAATTCTTCCTTATGCATTAGCACATAGAATAGAAGTTGATGATGAATATATTCATAAAAATATTAGACCTGAATTTTATCCTGGCTCACAGAAAAAGTATATTGCTGAAGTAATTGTAAATGAATTTTTCAAAGATTATGGAGAAAAAAGAGATGTTTACAGAGAATATTTTAACGCTCTTCTTACCAATGATGAAGAAACAAGAAAAAAGTTAGCATACCAATATGATTTACCTGTTATAAGAGGGATAGAATATAGAAAAGAAAAAAGTGATATTACATGAGATGGAAATTAGAGCCATCTGAAGAATTAATAAAATACCTTGCTTCTAAAGAAAGTGAGTTAAGAAAAAAGTTTAAAGAAAAAGAAATAGATATTCCAAAAATAAAAAAATATCTAAGGATTTTTAAAGATTTACAAGATTATGAAATTGAGAAAGAATATAGTTTTCCTCAAAGAATTCATTGGGTATATAATTATGTGAAAGAGAATACATGTGAATTACCAGAATTAAATAAAAATGAAATTCAAAAAATTGTTGAAGAAATTGAGAAAGAGATGGAGAAAAAGGAAAGAATTGTTAGAAAAGATATGGAAAAAACAGGAATTTTTATTTCTTGCCTCATAAATGAGCGGTGCCCTGAAAAAGAGATAGAAATAGAAATTAATTACCCTTTTGATTATTTAGGGTTGTATAATAATGGTAAGGTTTTAGTAATAGATGGAGATGCCGGGAATTTAGTAGGTTTTGAGATGTTAAATGGAGAAATTGTAGTAGAAGGGAATGCGCGTGATTGTATTGGTGAAAAAATGAAAGGTGGAAAGATTGTTATAGAAAAAAATGCTAAAGATTGGGTTGGGTATGAAATGAAAAATGGAGAAATTGTAATAGAAGGGAATGCTAGGAATTATGTTGGTGTTGATATGAAAGGTGGAAAGATTGTTATAAAAGGTAATACTAAATCCTGGGTTGGTCGACATATGAAAAATGGTGAAATAATTGTAAAAGGTTCTGTTGGATATTATGTTGGAAGGTGTATGAAAGGTGGAAGAATTATTGTTGAAAAAAATGCTGGATATTATGTTGGTGATGAAATGATAGATGGTGAAATAATTGTACGAGGAGATGCAGAAAATTATGTAGGAAAGGATATGCAGGGTGGAAAAATTATAATAGAAGGTGATGCTGCTGATTGGGTTGGTTGGAAAATGGAAGGCGGAAAAATTATAATAAAGGGTTCTGCTGGCTATCGAATTGCTAGTGAAATGCAAGGAGGGGAAATACATATTTTTGGAAACTATGGCTCTATAGATAAATTTAGAAAGGGAAGAATTTATCATAAAGGAAAATTAATTTATAAAGATGGAAAAAGAGTTGGATAATTATGAATAGAGAAAAAATGCTAAAAGAGATTTTTAGAGAAATGAAAAAAATGTGTTATGCAGAAGTAAATAGGGTAGAATATAATTCAATTATTGATGATTATGCTTTAATAGACTGGAATACCAATACTATTTCAATCCACCCAAAAGTATTTGATTATTTTGGAAAAAAAGGTATGAGTGATAAAGAAATTATTAAAGGAATTTTACAACACGAATATTTGGGACATAAAGCGCAACATCCTTATGATGTAAAAAGGGTTATCGCAGAGCAAATAGCTTTAAAAGAAATAAATGCTAAGTATTCTAATTTTGTAAGAAACAGATTTGATGATATTGTATGTAATTTAAAAGTAGTTGACATTTATGGTGGAGAGGAATTATTAAAATTATACAAATATTTAGAAGACGTATGTAAGTTTGATGTTGTTGAAAAATTATTATATCAAGATCTTTTAGATGTCGATCTTGGTATTAAAGAAAAATTTCCAGAAGAGTTATATCACTATGTGGATAAACTTAAAAAAATTAATTTTCTTTCAGGAACTCCTGTTAAAAGTGTTAGAGAATGTAAAAAACAGGTAAAAAAATTTTATAGAATAATAGAGCCTTTACTTAAAGAATTCGAAAAACAATCTCCGCAACATAGAGTTGAAGAAATGTCTATTTTTGAACTTTCAGAAAAAACTGTTGAAAAAGCTATTAGAGAATTAATAGAACAGAAAGAAGTTTCTATTGAAGAAGCAAAAAAATTTCTTAAAGAATACAAAGAAGGTAAGAAAAAGTTCGAAAAGACTAAAAATATTAAAAGCTTATCTACCAGTAAACCTGGTGGAAAAGTTTCTGATAATCCAGAAATATATGCAAATAAAACAATTTACAACATTCTTTCAGAAAAATATAAACTGAAAATTAAACCATTACCTTTAAAGAAAAGTGGAAGTTCATATCCTGATGGATATGATGCTTGGAGTCTCGGAGATCCTATAGAAGATATAGATCATCTTACAAGTTATGGAATAATAGCTCCTGGAATAACGAAAAAAATTAGAAGAGCTCCGATAGAATGTTTTGGAGAAAGAGAAACAATTCCGGATTTACTTTTACTACTTGATGATTCTGGAAGTATGCCAAATCCTCTAGAAACTATTTCAGAAGCTGTTCTTTCTTCTTTTGTAGTAGCAAAAAATTATGTAAGAAATGGTGCAAAAGTTGCCCCTGTAAGATTTTCTGATAGAACAACTACTCCTGAGTTTCTTGGAGAAGAAAATAAAATACTTGAAGAGTTGTTAAAGTTTAAAGGAGGTGGAGACACGAAGGTGGAAATAGATAAACTGGAGAGAGTTGTGAGAAATAGAAAAAAGGAAGAATTAGATGCTATTCTCATAACCGACGGTCAAATTAAAAATCGTGATGAGGTTATTGAATATCTTTCCCAATTTAATCGTGCATTTATGTTTGAAATTGGGAAAGAAAAAAAGCCTTATAAAGAGAAAAAAGTACTTGTTTATCCAATTTCTAAAGAAAAGGACATAGCTAAAATAGTTATAGATAAGGTAATTTAGTGTATAGGTTTGATAAACCAAATTAAGGATAAAATTTTAAATACTTTTTATTTCAATTATACGCACAGTGATTCTTATGGTGAAGGAAGGGTTTAAAGAAAGGGTACAAGAGCTAATGAACAAACCTGAAAGAATAAGAAACATAGGTATAATTTCGCATATCCACCATGGTAAAACTACTTTGACAGATAATCTTACTGCTGGCGCTGGCTTAATGAGTGCTGAGCTTGTAGGAGAAAGAATGATTACATGGATAGACGAGCAAGAAAGAGAAAGACTAATGACAATTTATGGAGCTACAGTTACAATGGTTCATGAATATGAAGGGGAAAAATATCTAATCAATCTTCTCGATACTCCTGGTCACGTGGATTTTGGAGCTGATGTAACTCAAGCTATGCGTGCTGTAGATGGGGCTATTGTTGTTGTTTGTGCAATAGAAGGAATAATGCCTCAAACAGAAACTGTTCTAAAGCAAGCACTTGCAGAAAGAGTAAAACCTGTATTATTCATAAATAAAGTTGATCGTGCTATAAAAGAGCTAAAGTTATCACCTCAACAGCTTCAAGAAAGATTAGCAAAAATAGTTGTAGAAGTTAATAAATTCATTGCAAAGCATGTTGAAGATAAGTATAAAGATAAATGGCTTGTACGTGTTGAAGATGGTAGTGT
>DQVX01000014.1 GCA_015661515.1 Nanobdellota archaeon | reverse complement strand
ATATAGGAAAATTTCCCATCCTTATTCATTAAATCTAGCGATCTTTCAATGAAAAGTATGTATATATCGTATTTTTTATATGTCAATTCAAATAAGCTTGAATATATTTCTTTTTCAATTTCAGGAATATTATAAATGTTAATGTAAGGCGGATTCCCGATTATAATATCAAATCCTCTCTCCTCCTTAGGATTCTCTAAATCGAAAACATCTGAAAACTCAAAGCCCCAATGGAAGGGTTTTAACTTCAAAAATTCTTCCTTGGAAATCTTAACACCTTTTGCTTTTAGCATGTTGTAAAACTTTTCATTCAAAAACTCTCTTGCTTTTTCTAATTCCTTGTTTAGTTTTTCTTTTAATTTTACAGCTTCATGAGCTGGCAAAGTTTTAAACTCTTGCTTTTTCTTTGCTAAGTTTTTTAACCATTCTATTTTACTTCCTCCTAACCAAGAAGTCAAAGTTTTTTGCTTTCCAATAAAATCAAATTCAACATCTTCGATATCAACAAATCCTATTAAAGAATTGCCAACCATTAAGTTAAAATCTAAATTTGGCAGAGTTTCAATTTTTTTACCTTCAATTTTCTTAGGATCTACTTGAGAAATTAGCCAGAGCCAAAATCTTAGCTTAGCAATTTCAACTGCTCCTTCCATTATATCAACGCCATAAAGATTATTTACAATTATTTGTCTAACTATGTAATAACTTCTTGTTGGAGATTTTTCCATTTCCATTAAAACTTTTTTAACATCTTTATCTTCACTTAAATTCTCTTCAAGAATTTTTAAAACCCTGCTATATAATCTAAGCAAAACATCTCCAGCAGCAATTAGAAAACTTCCTGAACCACAAGCATTATCGCAAATTTTAATTTTAGTTAAAATTTCAAAGTATAGGTATTTTATAATCTCGAGTTCTTTTTTGTTAAAATTATTTTTCTTAAAAAGATTATTAAGTAAAGCTTCTCCGTTCTTACCAAACTTTTCCTTTAATTTATCTTTAATATAAGGATAAATTGTATTCATAGAAATATAATTTGTAATTTCCTCAGGTGTATAATAAGCTCCTATTTTCTTTCTTCCGTATCTTAGTTCTTCCTTAAAAAGTTTAAAATCCTTTAGCCTTATTTTTCCTATTCCTATTTGCTCTAAAGAAACAACAAACTTTTCGTAAATATGTCCAATAATTTCTGGTGTTAAATCTCCAATAACATCTTCTTCTTCAGGAAGCTCTTCACCAATTATCCAATTATAGTTATTAAGAACTCCAAGAATTAGTTTTTTAATACCAGTAATTTTAATCTTCCTTTCCGGAATACCTTCAAATTTTTCTTCAATAAACATACCACCATTTAAGCATGGTGAAACAATGGAAAATTTTTCACCTGCAATATTGAATTCTTTTGAAATAAAACCTGTTTCATTAACTTTTCCTAAAACATCAAAAAATATTGTGTTAAGAAACTTTTGCAAATCGCTTTCGCTTAATTTCTCGCAAATTTTTTTGAAAAATCTTCTACTTCTTTTTCTATCTAAAATTATTTCATCGCCATTTACTCTTACTTTTACAAGCTTTAATTGAGCAAGAAAGTAAAAGAATATAAGCCTATCAATAAAACGCTGAACTACCAAAAGCTTGTTTTTATCTTCTTTAAGCTCTTTTATTCTTTCAGCCATTGAAGTTCTTAGCTCCCATAATTGCCAGTAAAATTTATCTACTATATCTCTAATGTCAAAAAGTATGTTCATATTATTTGGAGAAAATTGGTTTAGCTTATCTATTCTGCTTTTCAAATAATCGCTTCTCATCTTAGGAGAATAATAAAACCATTTTATTTCACCTATTTTCCTGAAAACTTTTATTTTTCCTGAGTCTGGAAAGAAAAACCAAATATATTTAATTTTCTCTTTTTGAGCTAATAGCTCTTTTCTTATTTTTTCAATTTCTTCATTGGAAGAAACTTCAGCATAAGCAAGCATGTTTTTTGCATCGATTAAAACTTTTTTGTCTTGAATTGTTAGCTCTATTTGTTTTTCAAAAAATCCTTTTGTTTTTAACCATTCCAAATTATACAATACCATTTTCACTCACCTAATAATTTTCTTAACTCAAAGCAAAATCTTTTTGCTCTCTCTAAAGAAGTTTTAGCTTTACTCTTTTTAACTTCTTCGGTCATTTCGTATTGAAACTTTGATCTTTTCTTCCTTTCTAAATCAAAACTTTCTATTATTTCATCGCTTTTAATTCTTGCTATTTCTAATGCTTCTTCCTGTGCATTTTCAAAATCTTCAACAAGAATGTTGCTTAATTTATTCCTGACAAAAACTATTAAGGCATCTGCCGTTACTTTATGCGATATTTTACTACCGACTTTATAGCCCATATTATAAAGAACTGTATTTGCCATGTAATACATAGCGTAATATGAAATAACAATATTTTTATCCACTTTGCTAACTTTTTTAAGCAATCCTTCTTCCAAATAAATTTTAACATTTTTCTCGGCTTCTCTTATTCTTTT
>DQVX01000073.1 GCA_015661515.1 Nanobdellota archaeon | reverse complement strand
TTTAGTTTTTCTGGATCAAGCTGTGAATAATCATCTTCAGCAAGTTTATTCCAAATAGAATCAATAAGAGCAGGAACCTTCCTTAAAGGAGTTTTAAATATGTTAAAAAATCCCATAGTTCACCTTTGAAGAAAGTTTTGATAAAAAAATAAGACTATGGGGACTATTTAATTAAGACAGGTTGGACAAAAATCATTTAAGGTTTTTGAGCTTTTGATAAAGCTGTGGAGTATGCTTTTCAGTAAAGCCTAAAACAAACTCATACATTCCTGGTTCTGTGATTTCTTTTTTAAATTTTTGAATTATTTCTTCAACTTTATTTGTAAGCTCTGGATCTTCTGTTTTAAGAGCTTCTTCCATATCATATATGTCCAGTGCAACAAATTCATCTACATCAAAATATAAAAGAATATGGTCAAGTGCATATTTAATATCTTTTTTATTTTTTACCTTCGCCATCACCAAGTTCCATGAAAGATTTATTGCCTTCGTGCTTCTCAAGAATTTCTTTTTGTTCTTGAATATAATTTAATATTTTTTCTTTATTAGTGCCAGCTTTATACTTAGTAATTTTAAAAAAAGTTCTAAGTTTTAAAGTGTCTCTATCAACTATTGCAACAGTGCCTGTTTTATATTTAACAAAATAATATTTGCCAGAATTTTTTAAACCAACATCATCAAAATAAAACACTCTACTTTGGTTTTGTAAAGTTTCTTTTAACAAGGTGTAAAACTTTTCTTTGTATAATTGTTTTCTATCTTCTCTTATATTTTCCCATTGAACTCCAAACAGATTTTTTACATGTTTTGATAATTTCTTTTCTTCATCCTCTTCTTTTATCCACTGCGGAATTTTTCCTTTTCTAATATCCTTTAAAACCTTTCTGGTATTTTTTATATGTTTTTTCTTCTCTTTTGAGAACTGCAGTTCTTTTTCTGAAACTACAGGTTTTCTACCTATCTGAGCTGGGGAAATTGCACATGTGCAGTTTGGATGAAGGGGAATGTCTCCTCCTACTTCTGCTTCATATATAATTCCACATCTTGCCTGACACTTCGGACATGGGGTTTTGCCACATAACCATTTGACTCTGGTAATTCCCATTTTTTTGTAATAGTGCAGGGAACCGTAAGTATATGCTCTTGCTGTTTCTGTTCTTGCAATAGTCAAAGCTCTATCGTAAACATCTCTAAATACTTCGTTTGAAGGAAGAGGAGTTCTGGCAATTCTTCTTGCAATTTTGTAAACAGATTCCCCATGAAGCATTCCAAGAGATATGTGCTTTTTTATCTTATTGATTAGGTCTTTAGAAAGATTGTCAGAAAATACCATTGAATAGGCTGTTAAAAAGCTAACTGCCTCTTTTGGAATTAAGAAAAAGCTTTCATTTATCTGTAAATCCTTAGTTGATTGTTTAAAAACTTCCTCAAATGTTTCTTTTATCTGGGATATGTCTTCTTCACTTGCTTTTTCTGCTATTTCTTCAAAGGATTCTTTTAGTGTACTTGATACTTCTTGCAGGCTTTCTTCTGCAATCCTTTTCATTAAGTCTTTTGAAGGTTTTTCAAGGATATTCTGTATTTCTTTTTCTATTTCTTTCAGCAGGTTCTGAAGTCTCCAGTTTTGGTACGGAGTTTCTTCCTGATTTAACAGTTTTTGTGAAATTTCTTTTTGAGCTTCTTCAAGTAGTTTTACATATTCTTTAGCATATCTATTTCCATTTTTTAAAAGTTTCTTTTTTGCTTCTTTTGCTTTTCTTTGGATTATATTTTGTATATTAGCCATAGTACACTTTCAGGTAAGTTTTAATTGCAACTTTTTCTGTTCCTACGTAATAATCTTCAAGTTTTACAGCTATATACTGCTGATTTAAAACCGTGATAATATCTCCAGCGTTAATATTCGCATTAAATGGCAGGTAGGCAGTTGCATCAAATTCTTCCGAAAATCCAAATTCATCTGTGCTTGTAGATGTAGTTTTTAATATGAAATATCCCCTTACTGTGGTCTGGTCTGCAAGTGTTATAGGAACCTTAGGGAAAGGAAGGCTATCAAATATTTTTTTGAATAAATCAGGACTTAGTCCCATATTGGTTTTTCCTCAGGTAATGGTGCTATTTTAATTGTAGAACCAATCTCTTTTTTTAATTTTTCTGTGTAGTCTGCAAGAAGTGTTTTAAGGGCTTCTAATCGGCTATTGCCCTCTACTTTCAGATCTCCTATTGAGGCTGTTTGTATTGCTGAAATTTCTATTTTTATCAGCTCAATAACGAGTTTATATAGTGCTATGTTTTCTGTAGATTCATTTAAGAACTCATCAGCAAGTATTTCTGCTTTCGTTTGGTCAGCAAATGGAAGCCTAAGTAAAGCTTTTTGAACAAGTGTTTTTTTGTCTATTGCCATTAGGAAACCTCAAAGAAGAGGGCAAAAGCCCTGGTTAATATGTAATCCTTATTCCATATTTATTGGAAAGGATTACACCATTGTATCTTTCTGTATA
>DQVX01000001.1 GCA_015661515.1 Nanobdellota archaeon | reverse complement strand
TTACTTGCTTATGCAGAAAATATATTTTCTAAGTGTCCCATAAAAATTGGAAAGTGTCCCACTTTTTTTGGACACTTTAAATATTTTCTGCAATTCTTATTTGTAGTGTGGTTGTGTATCCTTGTTGTCCTATTGTATGTGTAGAGCTTTCTATAAAGTATTTACCAGAAAATTTATCTCCTAAATCAAGTTCTATTGTTGCTCCTGCTACAAGCAAGGGATTGCCTTCAACTGTTATGCTTCCTGATTGTTTAAATTTGTTTTTTTGTTTTAGCATTGATATGGCAAGTTTTTTTGCATCTTCTGTGTTTTCTACTTTCTGGTTTATCTTTAGGATTTCTCCTATTTCAATGTTCGGGTCTATGTATTCGTATTTGAAATCTTTGTTTTCTTTTGGGTCGTGATAGTAAACTATAGCTCCTTTGTAAATCTTTGCAGTATTATCGTCCAAATCGCAGTCTATAAGGTCAGTTTCTTTAAACGTTTCTATAGGCTCTTGGTTTTCAGGTTCTTCTTGCTGTATGAAGAATAGCTTATCTGGTGTTATTTTTTGAAAATATCCGTATTTTTTTGCAAGTTTTTCTATAAACTGACTATCTGTTTCGTTTTGCTGGAGTATGTTTTTTATTTGTAGGTCTTCTGTTTGTTTTATTACTGGTGTAAGACTGTTTTCTGTTGCTATTTGTGAAACTATTTGAGATAGGCTTGTGTTTTGGAAAGTTCTGTTTTTCTTTGTAGTTTTTATTGTTGATTTTTTTACAATTGATAAAGCTTTTATTGTTGCTGTATAGAGTTTTCTTTTGAGGTTATCTCTTTTGAATGTTCCGCAGTAAATATATTCTCCTGTTTTTAAATGTTTTATGTAAAGTTTTATTTCTAAATCTGGAGTTGGAAATGAAGCATTTGTAAATTCTTTATTGCTGTTATCTAAAACTATAGATAAGTCGTCAACAGCTGATACATTATCAGTGTATCTTATTTCCAAAATATATGGCCTTAAATCTTTTGTTATATCTTTTCCTTCAAAATATAAAACAAAATCTGGTATTACTGGCGCTTCCATATTGGCAGTTTTTCCTCTGTAAGTGTTTTTTCTTCTAATGTAGGAACTTTTATTCTTATGTTTGCTGGCAGTTTTTCGTAATTTCTGTATTCTGGGTTTTCTTTCAGTAAAATGGTCATTAATTTTTCATCGCCATAATATTTTTTTGCTATTTCGTCCCAACATTCTCCGTAAGATGTGATATGTATTTTATAATCCATAGATGAGCCTCATTTTTTCTTCCAAAACTTTATTTATAGCCTTTTCTGTTTCTTCTGCTGTTCTTATTGCAATAAGTTCTGCAGTTTTTCTATCCACATTGCCATTTATATTAATTGTTGGATTTATAGTTATTTTTATATCTGCTCTCTTATTAGTTGTATTAGTTATAGGTGGTTTTATAGGTTTTGGTGCAATTATATTTGTTATTTGTTTTGTTAAAAAGCCTATAGGTGATATGTTTAACAATCCTTTTGCTTTTGTAAGAACTGTGCTTATTCTTGAAATAAGAGGGTCTTCTTTTATTCCTTGAGCTATTGTTTGGATAAGTCTTATACCTGTAAGGTGTATATCTGATAGTGGCCCTTCTTTGGCAGGTGAAAAAGGTAGGAAGTTTCTTATTTTTTGTCCAAGTCCTTTCATTGCATTTCCTATTGCAGTAATTCTGCTTTTTATTCCACTTATTATTGAGTCAACAATTTTTTGTCCTGCTTTAAACATTTCCATTGGAAGTTTTAAAAGATAAAGTGGAATTTTTATTATCAGCGATATTATTTTACCAATAGCCTGTCCGAATTTTATTCCCATATTTAGTGCAGAATTTCCTGTATCATCTACTGGTTTTATAAGGCTGTATATTGCTTTTGCAAGATTTACTATTGGTGAAAATAAACTTAAAAGTGGTGCAAATGCTTTTGCTGTTTCTTTTACTGCTGGGATAATAGGTTCAAGTCCTTGTTTTATTCCTATAAATATTCCTTTGAAAAAGTTCGCTATTGGTTTCCAATACTTATAAATAAGAAGTGCTACAACTGCAAAAGCGGTTCCTATTAAAAATATTGGATTTGTAAGCATAGCAAGAGTTAGGGCTCTAAATCCTAAAACTGCAGATTTTAAAGCATTTGCAAGTGTGCTAAACATTGCAAAGGATAATCTTTTTAATCCTGCAAGTGTAAACAGGTTTGCTTTTGCCCAAGTGAAAGTATATAAAGACACTTTATGTATATTTGATGGCATACTTTTTAAAGCGTTTATAAAGTTTGTAAAATTTATACTTGCAAGCTGTTTTGCTGATGATACTGTGTCTAAAAATCTGTATTTTATTTTTAGAAGCTGGAAATCAAGCCAGTTTGTAAAACCTCCTCTTTGGTTAAAGATATTGTTTAAATCTTTCCACTTGTTTTTAGAAAAGACAACTATATCGGTTATTTTGTTTTTAACAAACACAAAAGGTGTCAAAATCTGTCCGTAAGTTGCAGTTATAAAAGATGCAGTCTTTAAGAAAAATGACAATACAAGTGCTGAAGATGCAACAGCAGTTGCAAATAATCCAAGTCCACCTACTACATAGCCTATCCATTTAGCTGCTTCTTGATGGTTGTTTATAAATTCTTGAAGTTTTATTACAAAATCTCCTATTTTGTTTGCTATATCTCCTATTACTGGTAAAAATAGATTTCCAAAAACTATTGCAGTGTTTTTAAATGCATTTTGTAAATCTTGCAATGCATCTAATGCTCCTTGGTTCATCTTTTGAAATGCTTGCTCTGTTTCTCCTCCTACTGACTGGAATTGTTTAACTGATTTTTCAAATTCCTCTGGTTTCGCCATAAACAAATTTACAATCTTTCTTGCTTCTACGCTTCCAAATATAGTAGCTAAGTATTTAGCCTTTTGTGCTTCAGATAACCCAAGCTCATTCATTCTATCGTATATTTCTTTTAATGTTCCAAATAAACCTTTACTTTTCAATGTTTGCTGGTTTATTGTTAGTCCCAATCTTGCTATAACCTTTTCTGCCTGTCCGGTTGGAGCAACTAATGAGTCAACCACTGCCCTTAGAGATGTCATTGTCTGGTTGGTATCAAGCCCTTGTGCTGTTGCTGCAGCTACAAATGCAGAAAATTCCTTAAATTTTATTCCTGCAGCTGCAATTGAAGATGCAACACCACCAATGTTTCTTGCAAGTTCTGGAAATGTGGTTCTACCTTTTGCAATAGTTTTAAATAGATAATCTGAAATTTGCGTTAATGTCATTCCATCTTTAGACCATGCCTTAGCAACTGTAATTAAGGTGTTGTTTGCTGTTGCTATATCTGAAACGCCACCAATTGCTGCTTTTCCTGCCTGCTCTATTATTTTTAGCGCCTGTTCCGGTGAAAATCCTGAAGATATTGCATCGTAAAACGCTTTTGTAACTACATTTACATCTTCTCCAAGTTTTGTAGATATTGCAAGGAGTTTAGAACTATACATCTTTTTAAACTGCTCAAAACTCATATTTGTAAGAGTTGAAACTTCTGCAAGTCTTGCCTCAAATTCTGCAGCGGGAGTTATAGCCTTTGAAAATGCTCCTGTTATTCCTACTCCTATAGTTCCTGCCTTTAATGCTACATCGTCAAACTTTTCTGAAATGTCTTCTATTCTTTTGCTAAATTCTTTAATTTGCTGTGCGTCAAATGTATTTTTTATTGTGTTTTTTAGCTTTTGAAAAACAGGTATAGTCTTGTTTGCTGTATCTGATACTTTTTTTATGCTTTGAGTGGTTTTGTTAAGCTGTGCTGTCTGGTCTGCAGTTTTTGCTATTTTTTCAAACTCTTTTAAACTATCTGAAGATTTTGCAATATTCCTTAAAAAATTATCTGCTACTAAAGATAAGCCTATAAACATTTCTAAACTTGCCATTTTATCTTACCTGCAGTATATTTTTGGTATGGGTGCTATAAAAGGGATTTTGGCTTTAGGACTGTTTTTCTTGTTTTCTCCTTTGTTTTTGTTTAGCATAGGAGCTGTTTTAGTTTTACTTTGGTCTGCTATTAGTTTTATTTTGCCTTTTGTTATTCCTATTTTTGTTTTTGGTCTTTTAGCAATTGTTTTCATTGGTTTTGTCCTTGCAGTAAATGAAAGTCGCAAAAGCAAAAAATTTAGAGAAAACTTTAAAACCTATAAATATAACCGTGTTCCTTCGCAGTTCTATCTTTACAAATAACCTTCTTCTGTTTCTTCTAATCTGCTTAAAATTTCTTTTTCTTCTTCTTTTGCATATTCAATTAGAAGTTTTAAAAGAAAAGATAGCTGGGACAGTGTAGATTTTCTTATTTCTTTAAATGAAATATTGTTTTTAAGCATTACCACTACCCAGCTTTTTTCTGCCCTTACGATGTCATTTTTAAAAAAGCTGAGTATATCCTCATAAATTCAGGTAGTGGAAGTTTTTTAAGTTCTTCTGCTGGTAGTTTTTGTCCATCTATTTCAACAAGCATTTCCATAAGGTTTGTTATTATATTTGCCATTGATGGGTTTTCTTGAGCCTGTGCTATTTCCATAGCTGTAAGCAGGTCTTCTCCTATTCCTTCGTAAATTTTTACTTTTCTTCCATCTGATAATTTAAATTCTTCTACTACTTTTCTTTCCATCTAAGCTCCTCCTATTGAAATTAATTAAAAATATATAGAATATTAGTAATGGTCTTTCCAAAGACCGTGTATTATTATTTATTTTTTTATGTATTGTTTTGCCTTTGT
>DQVX01000022.1 GCA_015661515.1 Nanobdellota archaeon | reverse complement strand
TAATACAAAAAGAGCCAATAGTAAAATGTAATCAAAATATTAGAATATTTGTTTTTAAGAAAAACAATTCTTTGTTTTTAGGAGTAATTAATTATAACATAAATCAAAGAATAAATGTTTCACATTTAGAAGCATCGTTTTTAGAAGATGATTTATTTTCAATTTATCCTGTAAAAAGAATAACACCTATAAATGCAAAAATAGAAATTAATGGAATTTATTCCGATGCAAAATCATTATTATTCAACAAGAAAATAAACATTACTCATAAAAATAACAAAACCATAATAGAATTCCCTCTTGATAAATATGAGCTTATACTTCTTAATTAATTAGCTCAAAAACCTTTCTAACCCAGTTTTTCCTTTTAATCGCTCTTCATTTACACCTAAAACTTGTAAAATACGTAAAGCAGCAGGAATTATTTGATTATTTATGTAATAATCTACATCAATATCTTCTATACTTGCAAATTCTAATGGCTCAGCTTTTTCTGAAATACTTGAACCTTTTTTGGTTATAACATACATAACTATCATTCCTGGCCCTATACTTCTTCCTCGTGCTTGAAGTTTTTTAGCTGCTATTACATGTGGAGAAATTTGTTTGTATTCATTCAAAGGTTTTGTTAGCTGTTCATAAATAATTAAATCTTTTAGCCTAATTTCTTTTTTCCTTAATTTTTCAATTACATTTCTCACATATTCAACTGCTTTTTCAACATTATTTTCTCCAAGCACGATTTCAAGTACTTTTCTTTGAACATTTTTAGCTAATGCACACCAATCTCTTCTAACAGTTTCTAATCCACGAATAGTAAGAGAACCTTGCTTATCTATTAATGCATATCTTTTTTTCGCAGTACCTGGAGCAGCACCACGTGGAATAAAAATTCCTCTTACATAAACTCCTTGAAAATCCAATTCTATTAACCCTGGAAGTTTTTTGTTCATATATTCAAGAAATTCGATAGCTTTTTTACTTATATCACCTTCTTTAACTTTAAGAAACACGCTATCTGTGTCACCATAAATTACTTCAAATCCTTTTTTCTCTGCCTCTGAAATTGTTAGCTTTATAAAACTTCTTCCAGCAGCTGCAAGGAATTGGGCACATTCATAACAATACCATCTTGCTCCAGCAAAGGCAAAGCTTCCGTACATGGCGTTGCTTATAGTTTTTATAGCAATTTGCTCGTAATTAAGCAAAGTATATTCTTCGCTTTTTTTATCTAAACTTTTCATTTTTTTCTTTATTTCAGCTCTTTTTTCTATAAGCTCTTTAACAACTTCAGAAACAAATCCTTGCTTTTTCTTGCAAAACCAGTAATTACTTTCCTCTATGCGATATCCATCTTGCTTACAACACTCGCAATTAAGAGTTTCTGGAGAAACATTAAAAGTTGCCATTATACTTGGATATAAAGATCGGAAATCTAATACAGCTATGTTTTCATGCAATCCAGCTATAGGCTCTTTAACAAACCCACCTGTATAACTTGGTTTAGCTCTTCTTTTTTGTATTTCTTCCCATTTAGGCTGATTAGGAATAATTCTTTCTTGTTCATGAGCTTTTCTACATAAATACCATTCTACAAGTTGAGAATATGTATATCTTGCAACATCCCAAGGTATTTGACCTACTATTCTTGAAAGCTCAGAAATTTGTTTAAATAAATAAATTCCAAGTCTATAAGTAAGCTCAGAATCTTTTAAACAATATTCTGCTAATTTTGAAAGTTCTCTTTTCTTTTGCCATGCTTCTAAAATTTCTTCATATTCCATTTCTATTTTTTTATCTCCCAAAAGCTCTGCTGCAACAGCATCGAGAGTTAAAACTTCTGTTTGAAGTTGAGGAGAAAGTATGTTATTAACAAACTCAAAAAGATCTATATGCACTATTCCATGCAAACGCGCAGCACTTGTTTTAGCTCTTCTTTCAAACTTAACATTCTCTTTATCCCTACTAAGATTAAGCTTTATCTTATATTTTTCAGCTTTTTTATCTATTAATCCCCAGTCAAAAGCATCTCCGTTATAGGTAAAAATTATATCCGGATTATATTCTTTAATAGTTTTTACAAACTCATGTAAAAGTTCTCGCTCACTTTTAACAACTTTTACAAAATCTTTATCTATTTCTTGCATTGATATTACTTTTCGAAAATCTTTACCATAAAAAGAAATCATTATAATTGTAAACTCTCCTCCATGCTCTACAGCTTCTATATCAAATGCTAAAAATTTTAATTCAGGAAGCTTTTTTTCTTGTATAGCTTTAATTTCAGAAATTTTCAAAATTTTATCAACATACCAATTCTTTTTAATTTCTTGCCCATTTACTTCAACCCATGCTAAACCAGAGAGTTTTTTATCTATCAAATATTTTTTATAAAAGTTTATTTCATATTCATATTCATTAATAATAAGCTCTCCACCTCTTTGAACTTCTAAATGCTTTATAGCATTTCTCATTTTTTGCATATCTCTATGGTTAAAACAAGAAATTTTTAGAACAGGTTTCTTTTTTCCATCAACAATTTTTTCAGTCCTTTCAATTTCAAATCTAAAACCAGAACTTTTCAATATTTTTGTTATTTCTTTTTCAGCTTCTTCAATTTTATTTTCAACAGGTACAATATAAAAATAAGGTTTGTAGTTTTCATCAATTAAGCAAATTCTTTTTCCATCTTCGCTTATGCACCACAATCTAATAAAGGTTTTATTCCCCTCCTTATAATAATCAGCATCTATTATACAAAGCTTCATAAAATTATTTTATTTTTTAAATTATTTTTTCTTTATGGATAAAACAGAATAATTTAACTTGTAGCAATTACTTTTGTAGAAGTAAGCTGGTCTTTAACATGAAGTTATTTTGCAGATTTATACGGATTGAGAGCTTTATTCTAAAATAACAACTTTAATTAATTTGTTTACTTTCTTTAATTCCTTATCGAGCGTTTTTTCCTAATGTTTTTGAAATTACCCATACAAATTCATCCCATGAAAGACATGAAGTATATGCAGTTAATTTTCCAGAAGCTATTTTTACAAGAATCTCTTTACATTTTTTTGTTAATTTTTCGTTTTCATAAAGCACAGGATATAGAAAAATATTAACATCAAGGTATATTAGCATCAAAAAAAGGTTTTAAAATTATTTCATTCTCTCTAACTTCAAAAATTATAGCACTTCCTTTTTTCAACCCAAAACTTTCTCTTATATCTTTTAAACTTTAGCATAATTTTAAAATTTTCTTTAGCTCTGGAAACATTTCTGTAACAAGCTCTATATTTTCTTCTTTAGATAATGCAGGAAATAGAATAACCTCTTTCAAAGAAGATTTATTGCATAATATCATAAACAACCTCCACAATCCAATTCCTAGCCCACCAGCTGGTGGCATAGCATATTCCAAAGCGCGAATGTAATCACGATCCATAGGCATGAATTCAAAATCTTCTTTCTTTATTTTAGCTCTTAATTCTTCTTCTTCTTTAAATCTAATATACTGCTCTACAGGATTATTAAGCTCAGTATAAGCATTACAAACTTCTATTCCTGCTATATAAAGCTCAAATCTTTCAGCATAAATAGGATTTTCTGTTTTTTTAGCTAACGGTGTAATATCTGAAGGAAAATGTGTAACAAAAGTTGGATTTACAAGCTTGTCTTTTACATAATGATCAAAAAGCTTTTCTATTATTTCACCTCTTCTTTCAGCTTCTATTCCTAAATCACTTGCTATTTTGCGCAATTCTTTTTCGCTAAGTTTTTCTACATCTATTTTTCCAAATTGTTTTATAGCATCTACCATTCTTATTCTTTTCCAAGGTCTTGAGAAATTAATTTTCTTACCTTGATATTCTATTTCCAAACTACCTTTAATTTTCTGCACAATATATACAAACAACTCCTCTACAAGATTCATTATATCATTATAATCAGCATAAGCCCAGTATAGCTCTATTTGAACAAATTCTGGATTATGCTGAGCGTCTATGCCTTCATTTCTAAAACAAGGAGCAAATTCATAAACTTTTTCAAAACCACCTACAAGCAATCGCTTAAGATAAAGCTCAGGAGCTATTCTTAAATAACGTTCTTCTCCTAAAGCATGGAAAAATGTTTTGAAAGGTCTTGCAAAAGCACCACCATAAACGGGTTGTAAAATAGGAGTATATACTTCAATGAAACCTTTTTTATCTAAAAACTCTCTTATGCTTTGCATGATTTTATGGATTTCTATGAACATTTTTCTTTCTTCGGGGTTTAAAATCAAATCCAAATATCTTTCCCTATATCTTGTTTCAACATCTTTTACTCCAAACCACTGATCAGGAAGTGGACGTAAAGCTTTTGAAAGAATTTTCCATTTTTCTACAATTAAACTAAGTTCCCCACGTTTAGTTCTATAAGGATAACCTTCAACCCCTATTATATCTCCTCTTTCCAATAAATCAAGATTTTCAAAATTTTCTGTTTTATCTTTTCTAAAAACAAGCTGTATCTTGCTTTTTTCATCCCATAAATCAGCAAAAATTATTTTTCCATGTTCTCTTTTACTTAAAATCCTTCCAGCAATTTTGTGTATTTCTTTAATTTCTTTATCTTTTTCAAGTTCTGAATACTTTTCTTTAAACTCTTCCACGCTAATTGTTTTTTCAAATCTTTTTTCCAAAAATGGATTACCTAACTTTTCAACACAAATTTTTAATTTTTCTACTCTATCTTTTGCCAAATCTTTAAGGGCCATAAAAAAATTATAAACAAAAAAAGTTAATATAATTTATTATTGGTTCATAACCATAATTTTGACAATAATTTTTTAACTCTTTTAACTCTTTGAGAAAAAAGTTTGTCTGAAACATAAGGATAACCTTTTTCTTTTAACATCTTCGAGAGCTTGTAAATTGTACCAGAACCATCGAAGAAATAATATCCACTATAACCTATTGCACTTTTTCCTAATACTTGTTTTCCAACTGCACGTGCTAAAAGTTCATCTAAACCTTTTGTTTTAAAAAACTCTTTCGTAAATTCTTCTGCTTCATGGCCATATTTTTCTCCAACCCTCTCTGCAACCCTTTCGCTTAATACATTAAGTGTGTCGAAAAGCTCTTTATGGCAATATAAATCTATTAAACATTCTTTTTCAAATTCTGTTTGAGTGTTATTTTCTATAAACTCCATTGCCTTATCACTAGAATATAATTTTTTAGCTTTTCGAGAAGCTATTCTAATAGCTTTATTTATTTCATTTTTCATTTCCTTTGTTAGGTCTTCACGAGCTTCTTTACAAGTTTCTTTAAATTTTTCAGGTAGGCATCGTTCTATATCTTTATATATTCCAAACTTTCCATCTACAATTGCATGCGATTCCTCATGTGAAATAACATTTGGATCTCCAAAACTACTTTCTTGAATAT
>DQVX01000010.1 GCA_015661515.1 Nanobdellota archaeon | reverse complement strand
CAACTCTTGAAAATGTAGTAGAAGATATTAAAAACTGGTACGATAAAGAAAAACATAATTATGTAACAATAAACGGAATAGATGAAGGTAATAAGTTAACAGTTGATTGGATTTTTTCAGACTATAATGAAAGAAATAAAATGTATATATTTAGAGTGAAAGAAGTAGAGTTTGATAAAACTATTCCATCAATTTCAGACATTATCCCTCCTGCTTGGCTTGCAGAATGGGAGCTAAGAGATATGTTTGATATTAATGTAGAAAACACTCAAAAAGGGATATTTATTAAAGATAAAGAAATTATTGGCCCTTTAAGAAAGGATAAATAATGGGAAATAAAATAGTAGTTCCTTTTGGTTCTCAACATATAGCAATACCAGAGCCTGTTAGTTTTTTATTTGATACAGAAAATGAGATTATTAAAAATGTATCTGTTGATGTTGGATATGTTCATAGAGGAATTGAAAAAGCAGCAGTTACAAAATTTGAATTTACAAATGTGGGCTATCTTTTAGCTAGAATATGTGGGTTTTGTTCTATTACTCATGCTGGTGGATATCATCATGGAATTGAAAAATTATTAGAAGTAGAAGCACCAAAAAGAGCTGAGTATATAAGATTAATTATTGCAGAGCTTGATAGAATACATTCTCACTTATTAGCAAATGCCCATGTTGCAGAGGTTGTAGGGTATGAAAACTTATTTATGCAAGGTATTAAAGATAGAGAAATTGTTATGGAGTTATTAGAAGATATTACTGGAAATAGAATCCAATATGATATTTATACAATAGGTGGAGTTAGAAGAGATATAGATAAAGAAACAGCAGAGCATATAAAAAAACAAATGAGTATTTTAAAAACAAAAATGCAAAAAGTTTTTGATTTTTACTATAATGATTATACATTTGGGTTAAAAACAAAAAACATAAGCTATATAAGTTTAGAAAGAGCAAAAGAGTATAATGTAGCAGGTCCTATTGCAAGAGCTAGTGGTTTAGCAACTGACTGTAGGGCTGAATTTGATTATTTGCCATATGATGAAGTTGGATTTGAAATCCAAACAAGAACAGAAGGGGATGTTTGGGCAAGAAATATAGTAAGACAGCTTGAAGTATTGCATTCAATTGATCTCATAACTAGAGCAGTTGATAATTTACCAGAAGGTGATATAAAAGTAAAATATAAAGGAAGACCAAAAGGAGAAGTCTTTTTAAGGGTTGAAGCTCCAAGAGGAGAGTGCTTTTATTATATAAAAGGTAATGGAACAAAAGTTTTAGAAAGAGTAAGGGTTAGAGTTCCAACATATGCTAATGTTCCTATATTAAAAGAACTATTTATTGGAGAAAAATATTCAGACGCTCAAGCAATTGTTTTAAGTTTTGACCCTTGTATGAGCTGTACTGCAAGATAAGGAGTGTATATGATAAAAATGTTTATAGAAAGTTTTAAAAATTTATTAAAAAATCCAGAAACTGTAAAGTATCCTTTTGAGCCAATGCCAGAGCCAAAAGGTTATAGAGGAACAATTTTATATGAGGAAGATTTATGTATATTTTGTGATAAATGTGAAAATGTATGCCCTCCAGGAGCAATTTTATTTG
>DQVX01000020.1 GCA_015661515.1 Nanobdellota archaeon | reverse complement strand
TTCCTTTTCCTTTTTTTCTTTTATAGCTTGTTCTAAAATTAAATTTGGAGGATATTCTAATTCACATACTTTTTTAAGCTTCCTATCTTCATAATTGTTTTTAAATATCTTATGTTCTACACGTTCACCATTGTTAACAAAATTATTTGCAATCTCTTTTGCTTTATATGCTGAGAGAAGATCTCTAGCATAGAATTCTATTTTAAGTTTATTTTTTTCTTCAGGTTTTGCAACTATGACAATATCTTTTTCTTCATTTTCTAAATTAATATATTCTCCATCTCCTAATATTATAAATTTCCTGTTTCTATCTTCAAAAGAATATTCTTGCTCTTCTTGTTGGCCTTCTTCTTCACCTTCCACGCAACACACCACCGTGTCAATCACATCAAACTAAAATATTATAAATTTATCCAAAGATTTAAAAATTTTATGATCGATGTACACTGCCACTTAGAACAAAAAGATTTTGAAAATGATTTAGAACAAGTAATAGAAAAGGCAAAAGCACAAGGGATAAAAGCTATAATAACATGCTCTGCGGATATAAAAGATTTTGAAAAAGGATTAGAAATAGTAAAAAAATTCAAAAATTATGTTTTTCTTACAGCAAGCGTCCATCCAATTCATGTACCAGAATATAGCGATGATGAAATTAAAGAGTTTTTAGAAAAACTTCGCAAAAATAGAAAATACATTGTAGGAATAGGAGAAACAGGGCTAGATTATTATTGGGTTAAAGATCCTGAACAAAGAGAAAGACAGAAAAAAGTTTTCTTATGGCATATAGAACTTGCAAAAGAACTTTCTTTACCGTTAATAATACATAGCAGAGAAGCAAGTAGCGATACTGTAAAAATTCTTGAGCAAGTTTGCTATGATAAAGTACTATGGCACTTTTTTGGTGATAAAAGCCTTGTTGAATGGATGATTAAAAACAAATATAAAGCAAGCTTTAACACATTTTTACTTAAAAGCAAAACACATAAAAAAATAGTTAAAGCTTTACCTTTAGAATTAATTCTTTTAGAAACAGATGCTCCATGGCTTGGTTTTGGAAAAAGAAATGAGCCTATTTCGATTATAAAAGTTGCAGAAAAAATAGCAGAAGTTAAAAAACTTAGCTTTGAAGAAGTTTGGCATAAATGTGGGGAGAATGCAAAAGAATTTTTTAATTTAGAACTAAAACCATCTTGACAAAGAACTTTGAGTAGTTTTACATTGCTCAAGTATTTTTACATGTTTTTCAACCCTCTCATATGAAAATTCGAACTCATCAACAAGAAGTTTTATTATTTTTTCTTTATCTGGAGCAGAAAATTCGATTTTTTCAATTTTTTTACATGGAGGATTAAGGAAAAACTCAAATATGGCATGCGCATCTATAGGTTCCATTCCATGTTCTTTGAATTGCTTTTCCCAATCTATTTTTTTAAGCAAAGTATCAAGAGTTTTACAATTTCTTACAAGCTCTAAAGCTTTTTTAGGACCATATCCTTTAATTCCTGGATTGTAATCAGTTCCAACAAGCATAGCAAGCATTATTAGCTGTTCCCTTGTAATTTTAAGTTCTTTTAACACTGTTTCAAGCTCTATTATTTCTGGCTTTATTTCTATGTAAATATCTTTTCTTGGCACTTTTCTTTTTCCTGTAATAGAAAGATTTCTTACAAGTATTGGTGCACCAAAAAGAAGAGCATCATAATCCTGTGATGCTGCTGCAAAAACTTTGCCTGCTCTTGCTAAGCATGCACATTGAGCTTCTCCTTCGCTTGGTGCTTGAACCCAAGCCACGCCCATTGCTGAAAGCAAAGCTTTAGCTTGTTCTACCATTTCTTTTGTAAGTATAGCTGTTGCCTGAGCTGTTACACGAATTTCTTCTATATCTCCTATTTCTTTTGCTTTTTCATATCTTTCAATCATTTCTTCTTTAAGCTTTTTTCTTTCTTCTTGTGTTTTTTCTTTAAAATTAGGTGGCGTACCATCAAAAACATACACAGGTTTTATACCTTTTTCCATTAAATTTATTGTACGATAAAAAAGCCCTGATAAATGCGATGTTATCCTGCCTTTTGAATCTTTTAAAGGCTCGCCTGTTTCACGATCACGAATTATGCTTAAGAATTGATAAAGAGCATTAAAAGCATCTATAGCTATGCGTTTTCCTGTAAGTTCTTCAAGCTCAATTTCTTTTCGCGGAATTATTTCACGAAGCTGCACTCCCATATTTGCTAATTAATCGAAGAAGGATAAAAAGATTTTGTACATTTAAAAAACTATTCACAAATTTATTATTATGAGAATCCTTGTAGAGCTTTTACCACATGGAAATTATGATTATTCTTCAATAAACAAACATCATATTCAAGCAGTAATATATTCTATGCTAAAACACTCCCCTTTCGATGTTCTTCATAATTTACGAGGATTCAAATATTTTACTTTCTCTGATATAATGCCACCAACAGATTTTAAAGAAGGTGAGAAGAAATATCTTTTAATTTCTTCACCCTCTTCCCCATTCATAAAATTCTTAAAACAAAGAATAAAAGAAGTTGAAGAAATTTCTATAAAAGGATTAAAATTTTCCCTAAATGTTAAAAAACTTCCTAATAAACTTCCTAAAAAATGGATTACAGCAAGTCCTGTGGTAATTAAAAAAGATAGAAACAAATATTTCTCGTTTCTTAGAGATACGAATATTACTTTTTTCCTAGAAAGATTAAAAGAAAACGCATTAAAAAAATATAATTCATATTATAATGCTTCCTTATATTTTGATGGCCCTATTTTTGAAAGAATGAAATTTTCAAAAAGCGTCGCGGTTTCTATGACTATAAGAGAAAAAAGGTTTATTATAATAGGAAGTATGTGGAAGGTTTTAGAAATCCCAAAAATTTCAGGAGAATTAAAAAAATTCTACAAATTTCTTTTTGATTGTGGAATAGGAGAAAAAAATAGCCTAGGGTTTGGATGCCTTAATGAGAAATTTTAATTTTTTCTTCTATTTGCTTAAGAAGAAAAAGAACTTTTCCATAAGGTGTTAGCATAACAATTTTCATTTTTCCTTTATAATTTGTTTTAATAATTCCTTCTTCTTTCATTTTTTCTAAATGTAGTTTTGTAGTAGAATCTTTAAAATTCAAACATTTAGAAATTTCTCTTTGTGTTAGAGGAATATCGTTAAAAAGAATGCTTATTATTTTCTTTTTTGTACCTTTGATTATATTAGTAGAAAGTACATTAACAACAGGAAGTTCTACATATTCCATTTCTTTATCAGTTTTTTTGAAGATGTAAAAAACTGTTCCTTTACATACTGAAACAAAAAGATAAAGAGCTAAAATCATAATTTTTGTTCCACCAGTAATATTTCCTATTACTTTTGTTCCTGGAGAAATCTCAACATTATTTATTAAATCTTCTAAAATTTTTGAAATATTATTTGCCGAAGATTCTATTATTTTTACATTTCCATAAATCTCTTTTACTTTTTTACTAATTTCTTCTGCAAAATTTTTTGTTTTCTCACTACAAAGCAAATATATTTCGTCAATTTCCTTAACATATCTAAAACCTTCAAGCACAGGTTTCATTTCTTCTCCAACAGTTGCTATTAAAATGTTTTTCATATTTAGTCACCGCGGGCGGATAATATTATAAATAGAAATTCGTTAAATAAAACATTTTCCGCCCGCTCAGAAAATTTTTGATTTTTCCCCATTTCATCACCTCCAGTTATTTTTATATTTTCTTTTATTTTTCCTAATTTCTGAAAATGTTTAGAAGTTTTTTCTAAACATTTAGAAAAACAGTTAAGGAAAATGTCATTCAATTAAAATTTATGAAAGAGCATGTGTATATACTTATAGATGGAAGAATATGGCGCGAGAAAAATACGCTTGTATTTTCTGGAAAAGCCCATAAGTTTGTGATTCCTGTTAAGAAAATAAGCACATTACATGTATTTGGAAATGTTACTATTTCTTCCCAAACTTTAAAACTTCTTTCAAAAGAAAAAATTATTTTACATTTCTTTACTCATAAAGGAAAATATTTGGGCTCGTTTTTACCCTCGAAAAAAGAAGGAGGAAAACATAGGCTAAAGCAATACAAAGCTTTTACGGAATTAAGATGCAAAATTGCAAAAAGTATTGTAGAAAGCGTTAAAAATTCTATGCTACATTTTATTAAAACAAGATACTAAATTATGGATTGTTTTCTACGAATTCTTAAGAAACAATCTCAATAATCTTAAATTCGGCTCAAGAAAATTTCATCCTCCTGCAGATGAGGGGAATGCTATTATAAGCTTTGTTAACACCCTTCTTTATTCAGTAATCTACAGTGAACTTTACAACACAGAGTTAGATACTTCTATAGGATTTCTTCACGAGCCATGCTCAAGAAAGCCTTCTCTTGTACTTGATATTGCGGACATATTCAAGCCGCTTATCTCTTCTTCCATTCTTCTTAAATGCGACTCTTTATTAAGCGAAAGTGATTTCGAGAAAAAACAAAAAGGTATTTACCTTTCTCATGAGGGAAGGAAAAAAGTAATAGAGTTGTTTCAAAAGAAAATGGAAAAGGTAGTGTTTTGCAAAAAGCTGAAAAAAGAAGTTAAAATAAGAACCGCTATAAGAGCAGAGTGTTTAAGATTAAGAGATTGGATAGAATTTATTCAATACTAAGACAATATTTATGTTGGGTGCAAAACTCTGTGTTTGAAGGCGAAATAAGTAAATCTCAACTTATAGAGCTTGGTAGATTTACAAGAAATTTTTCCGAACAAAAAACTTTAAAAACAGAAAATTCACTATATTTGTATTAAGCACATCCTTTCCCCCAAAACCCCAAACTCCACCTAGGTTTAAGAAGAACTGGAGGGTGTGGAGGAAACCTTGTAATCT
>DQVX01000023.1 GCA_015661515.1 Nanobdellota archaeon | reverse complement strand
TTGTTCTCTTATTTCCTTTTTGTATTTTCTTTTGTTTTTAGGAGAAAAGAGGTTTGTATCAACACCGATATAAACAACATCTATCTTCTCAGCTCCTATTCCATGCCACTTAATAATTTCGTTTTTCACAAGTTGCGATACTGTTACAATTCTTTTACATTTTTTCAAATTTCTTTGCTCAATGTATGAGATTATTTTGTCTCTTAAACTATTTGAATTATTCATTCTTGCCCATACTTTGTAAGTAAAATGTTGATAGCAAATTTTAGGGGTAAAAAATCTTGTTGCCTGAGCAAAAGTTATATCGTATTTTTTAAAAATTTTGTAAAGGTTTACAGCAAGAGTAGATTCAAAAGAAAAAAATGCTTCTCTAAGAAGATGATTTTCGAATGGCACTGGTAAGCGATGGACCTTTACGCCTTCAGGAAAAGCATCAAATTTATTTGTGAAAACTTCTACCTCATGTCCAGCTTTTACCCAATATTTAGATACTTCTAAAATATATTTCGATGCATAACTACGCAAAGCATGAATTATAGTACATGCTATTTTCATAAATAAAAATCATTTATTAAACAATAAAAAGTTTACAAGAGGCATTACTTTAATTGAAATTTTGTTAAATTTAATTTCAGTTTTTTCTTCTTTACTGAGAATATAACCTTCATTTACTTTGAAAAGTTTACAAAACTTTATTATACTTTTTATATCTTTTTTGCTTATTTTTTCTTTATTTTTAACTTCTACTGGAATTAAAGTACTGTTTTTTTGAATAACAAAATCAACTTCATAAGAAGATTTTCTCCAATAAAGCTCTGCGTTAAGCTCGCTTCTTACAAGGGTTTCAATTGTTAAATCTTCGCTCTTTGAAAAAGAAAGAGAAGAATGTAAAGGATATGCTTTTCTGTTTTTTCTACTTGTAGCAAGAAAACTGTTTCTTATGTTTGATACTCTTTTTATTAAGAAAGATAGCTCGAGATAATTAAGCGCATTGATAATGGTTTTTTTATGTCTTCCTAAATCACTTGAAAGCGAATCTATATTTATTATTACTCCTGGATTTTCAAAAATATAGTTAGCAAGAATTTTTACTATTTCAATATCCTCTATATGAAACGATTCCGGAATATCGCGATAAATAATTCTTTCAACTACTAACTCTCTAACATATTCTTCAACCTCTTTATCATTCATTTCAAGAGTTTCAGGAAAACCACGAGAAATAAATTCATAAAGCAACGTAGAAAGCTTTCTTTCATGTATTTCAATTTCATCCTTTTTTGGAATTTTCATGTCTTTAAATCGTAAAAACTCTTTAAAGGTTAAAGGCGGTAAATAATGAAATTTTGCCCTTCCAACTAAACTTTCTTTCCCAGTTTTCAAAATATTTAAGGAAGAAGAGCCGGAAAGAACTATTTTTACTTTTGGATTTAAATCATAAATCACCTTAATTTTATCTTCCCAGTTTTCTAATTTATGAATCTCATCGAAAAAGAGATAGACTTTTGTATCTTTTATTTTTCTTCTCAAAACTTTTTCTTCATATTCTCTTAGAATTTTTGTTAAATCTTTCTTTTCTATATCAAAAGAAAAATAAAAGATATTTTTTGGGTTAATATTTCTTTCTAAGAGTTCATTAATAAGCTGGTAAATAATTGTAGTTTTTCCAACTCTTCTTAAACCTATAATAATGTCTATATATTTTTTTTCTAAAGAATTAGCAAGTATATTAAAAAGATCCCTTTTCTTGAAGGTTTTTATCTCTCTTTCAATTTCTCCTGTCTCCCACCATGGATTAAAATCAAATATGTCCATATTAGTATACCATGATATACTAATATTTAAATTTTTAGTTCACAGTTATATACTAATATTAAAAATTCTTTAAATTAAAGAAAAAACTTTTGGAATTGCTTTGCATTTTTGTACATATCAGAATTATTAAAATAAATCCATGCTTCTTTTGGTTTTATTTTTCTAATTTTTTGTTCAAAGTTTTTAAGTTCGTTTTCAGAATAGCTATAAGAATAAATTATTTTCCCATTTTTATAAGCACCATGCAAGCGAGAATAAAGAATTTTATTTTTTGTTAAGTAACTTGGTTCTCTTATGCTTAAGTCACAGCAATCTATTAGCTCAAATTTTTTGCAAAATTTCTTAATCCCTTTTTCACTCCAGCCACGTAGCTCTATTGCTATGGAAAACTCTTTTCTATCTATTTCTGCAAAAAATTTTTCTGCGTTTTCAAAAGCTTGTTGTGTTTCTTTAAAACTTGCTGGAAGCTGGATAAGAATTATTTTTGCTTTTAAAATACTTGCAGCTTTTAATGTTGCTTCCCAACTTTCAAAAACTTCTTTACTTGGTTGAAGCAAACCATAATTACCTTTTGGTTTTTTCCCAAATCTTTTCCATGTTGGTGAGCTTAAAGGATGTGTAACACCTTGAAAGCATTTTACATTAAAAATAAAACTTTCTCCGGCTTGTTTACGCCATTTTAAGAGCGTGCTTTCTCGAGGAATTTTATAAAAAGTTTGCTGCACTTCTACTGTAGAAAATTCTTGGAAATATTTTTTCATATTTATAGAAAAACCACAACAACCTATGAAAATTTGCATAAATTATAATTTATTCTTTTTGGTATTTATCATTTTCTCCAAATCTTTTAGGTCAAAACAATAAACTTTTTTGCCTTGGAATTCTGTTATTTTTTTGCTAAAGCTTTTGGCAAAAATTGCAAAGGATTCTTTTCTT
>DQVX01000059.1 GCA_015661515.1 Nanobdellota archaeon | reverse complement strand
TTTTTGTGGTCTCCAAAACCTTCCTGAATTCGCCCAATTCTTTTTTAATTTTCTCGGTTTCGGTCTCGAAGTCTTTTAACTCGTGCTGGAGCTTTATGAGCTCTTCTATTTTTGCTGTGCCCTTAAGTGTGTTCTTAAGATTTTCTATTTCGTGGGAAAATTTTTTTAAGAACTTTTCAAAACTTTCAATTTTTTTTGAAAGCTCATCAATAAGTTTTAGTTTTTGTTCTATTTTTGAAGATTTTTCAGTAATAACAATTTTTTTACTTTCAAGTTTTCTTTTAGCAATCTCATCTAATTTTGCGCTTAAATTATTGAGAATTTTATTTAGCTCTTTATATTTAGAATTAAGCAAATCAACATGGACTTTAAGTTTATTTATTTCTTCATTTTTGAATATTTTTTCTAATTCAGCAATTTTTTCTTTGAGTTGCGCAATTTCTTCATTCAAAACCTTAAATTTCTCTTCAGCTTTAAGTTCTTCTTCGCTAACTTTTTTCTTTTCTATAATTTCAAGTAAATTTTCCAATTCTTTTATTTTCTTATCTAACTCCATAAACTAACACCAGCTTTTTAAGTATTTCCATTATTTTTTCAATACCAGAATTTAAGGCTTTTTCTAAATCGCATATCTTTTTCTCAAGTTCCTCGACTTTTTTTCTTATATTTTCTATATCTTCTGATAAAACGTTAATCTCTATGATTTTATTTGATGAAATCTCTTGGTTTTCGAGTTTTTTCTCTATTTTACTAATTGTTTTTTCTAAATACTCAAGCTTAGGTTCTAAAGTATGAGAAATACCTCCAGGTATGCCTTTTTTTAAAATCTCGTTTATTTTAAGTATTTCTAATTTATCCAGCATTTCAAGATCTTCTAACTCAGAAATTCTCTCTTCTAATTCTTTAATTTTTTGTGCTTGAGATATTTTTTTCATTTCTTCATAAAGCTGGGAAATAGATTCTTCAAGAAAATCCATTCTTTTTCCAAGTATTTCTATTTCTTCTTTAAATTTTTCTTCAAGCTTTTTTATATTATCTCCCTTCATAAAAATCAAGTATATTATATAATTAATTTCATAAAAATCTTTTTCTATACTCTTCTAACCATTCTAAAAAACTTTTTTTCTTCTCTTTTTTAAGAATGTTCTCAAATGTGTTTTTATCTATTGCATAGAAATGCTTGAATTTTTCAAGTTTTGAAAAAGAATTTTTTTCTATTACTTGTATTCCTGCTTCTTCTAAAATATTTTTTTCTTCTTTTCCAAAATCACCTATTACAATTTTTGGTCTAAGAGTAGAAACATACTTAGCCACTGTAGTTCCGCGACAAGGTTTTTCAAAAAATACAACTTTATTAAAAATTCTGAATTTTTCTTTTATTGTTGCTATACTTTCGCGAGAAAATTCTGGAATTTTTATAACAGGAATATATCCTCGGACTTCTATACTTCTTTCTTCTTCTAAAATTTCAAGCTTCTCTTCAAGCTGTTTTCTAAGTTTTCTTTCTTTTTCAAGCTCTATTTTTAAATTATTTATTATGTTGTCTCTTATTTCAATTTCTTTGCTTTTAAGCACAGACTCTCTTATTTCCTTAGATTCTTTAAGTCTTTCTTCTATAAGCATTTTTTTCTGTTCTTCGAGTTCTTTAATTCTTTTTTCAAGCTTTTTTATATATTCTTGAGCTATTTCATACTTCCTTTCAAGAGCTTTAAGTTTGTCTTCTTTTCTTTCTTCTTGTTTTTTTGCTTCCTTTTTCTTGAGTTTTTTAACTTCTATAGGTTTTCCAAGAACTATTTCAAGTGCTTCTGAAAGATTTTTTGCATCACCTTTAATTAAAATTTCTTTTATTTTTTCGGCATGCATTTTCATGTTCATTTTTTCTAAGATATTGTCAATTTCTCTAAATTTTTTAGAATGTTTTTTGAAAAAATAAAGCCCTGCAGCTACTGCGTCTCTTTCATGAGAGTTTTTAACTTTAATATTTTGTAGAAGTAATTTTTTCTCTTTTACTTTAAGATCTTCTTTAGGTGTAAAAACAGGAATTGAAAGAGCTGAAGCAATTTCACAAACCATTTTTGGAGCATGTTTTTTATCAGTTGTAATTATTACAGGTAAGCCTCGAGAAAGAATAAATCTTACAACTTCTGGTTTGCTCATACCTTTTTTTGAAAACACTTCTTTTAGCTCTCCATTAAGATCAAAAATAGCTATAGCTGTTGTAATTCCAGGGTCTATTCCAACAACTATTTTCATGCTTTTTCCACCAATTTATTAAAATATGTCAAAACTAAATAAACATTATGTATAAGGTAGATTTCTTTTGTTTAAATCAGAAGCAAAACCGCCAAGAAAAATATGGGATAGAGAACTTAAAAAAGCTGTCGATCTCTTTTTGAAAAAAGAAATATAAATCTCTTTGTTCTCATAAATTTCATGGCAGAAATGCCTTTTTATGTTAAAATAGCAAGCATGCTTCCTTCCATAGAAAGACCTGCAAAAAGGCTTACGCTTAAAGAAAAACTTAAATGGACAGGACTTGTTTTAATTCTTTTCTTTGCAATGGGAAGTGTAACAATTTATGGAATAAACCCAGAAATTGAGCCTACATTGAAATTTTATGAAATTATTTTTGGTTCAACAATAGGATCTATAATAACCTTAGGTATAGCTCCTATAGTTACTGCGAGCATAATTCTTCAAATGCTTGTTGGGAGTAAAATAATACCTTGGGATTTGAGAAAAGAGGAAGATAAAATAAAATATAGTGCGGTACAAAAGTTGCTTATAATATTTTTCTGCTTTTTTGAGTCATTACTTTATGTATTTGCTGGAATAATTTTGCCTGTTTCTCCAGAATTTACTGGCATAGTTATTTTACAAATAGCTTTAGGTGGAATAATTGTAATGTATTTTGATGAACTTGTTACAAAATGGGGAATTGGAAGCGGAGTCTCGCTTTTTATAGCAGCTGGTGTTTCTAAAACAATATTTTTACGTACATTTATGCCTCCATTAGAAGCCGGAGTAGAAACTCCGGGAGGGGTTATTTTCTCTTTTATAACAAACTTTTTAGCTGGTGAATTAATAAATGCTTTATTCACTCTTCTTCCATTGATTTCAACACTAATAATTTTTATAATAGTCGCATTTTCCCAAGGCATGAGAGTAGAAATACCTATAGCATTTTCTTTTGCTTTTGGAAAATTGCCTGCAAGAAAATGGTCGCTTAGATTTTTCTATACTTCAAATATTCCTGTTATTCTTACTACAGCCTTACTTGTTAATATTAATCTTTTTGCTCAAATGCTTTATCAAAAAGGTATTACAATTCTTGGAACTTTTGAAAACGGTATTCCAACAGGAGGTATAGCATATTTTCTTACACCTCCTAATAATCCAGTTCTCTCTCTTTGTGTTATTTTTGCTTTTGTGTTTGCTCTTTTAATAGGGCTCTTAGTTGCTTCTAAAATTAAGAAATATATTTTTAGATCTGTAATAATTTCAGGGCTTTTTGGTTTTGTACTTTGTTATTTAATAATTTTAATGTTTGAAAAATACATTCCTGCAGGAATGTTTACACAAACAGATATTTTAAGAGCTATTACTTATCTTCTTGCAATGATAATAGGTTCAACCATATTTTCAATATTCTGGGTAAATACAGCAGGAATGGATCCAAAAAGCGTAGCTGAACAGTTTAAAGCAACTTATCTTTCTATTCCAGGATTTAGAAGAGACCCAAGAATAATAGAAAAATTACTTGAAAAATACATTCCTTCTTTAACAGTGCTTGGTGGTGCATTTGTAGGATTTATTGCAGGATTTGCGGATCTTACTGGGGCTATTGGTACAGGCACCGGAATTTTACTTACTGCTATGATAATAACACAATTTTATGAAACTATAGTTGCACAACATTTAGAAGACATGCACCCTGCATTAAGAAAATTCGTGGGTGGATAAAATGATAACTTTACTTGAAGAATTGCTAACAAAAATCTTTTTACCTATACTTGGATTACCTTTTTCTTTGTCTATTTTTTTAATTACTTTTTTATTAATGTGTATTTCATCCTTGATTTACTATTTTTCAATAGATAAACAAGAACTCAGATATATACGAGAAAGAATTGAAGAATTACAAAAGGAATTGAAAAAAATGCAAAAAGAAAATCCTAAAAAAGCTGAAGAAATAATGAAAGAAGTTTTTCAGTTAATACATAAACGAATGATGTTAAACATTAAACCTATGCTTGTTACGATTTTTATAGCTATAATTTTTATTCCTTGGATCTCTTCTATTTCTTTTATTCATATAGAGCTTGATGATTCTTTAAATGGTGTGCTTAAACCAAAGCTTTTTACTTCTCAGCCCAAGGAATATCAAGTAAAAGTAGAAAATAATTTAATTGTCATTTCCCTGGAAAAAGAAAATACAATTATAAAAGTTAGTGAAAAACAAGTTTTTAAGCTTGAAAATAATTTTTACAGAGTAAATAAAATAGATTTAGAAAATAAAATTATTGAGCTTGGATTAATAGTTAAACCTCCATTTCCTATTCCGTTTTTCTCTTATGGATTTGGATGGTTAATGTGGTATATAATATGCTCGTCTTTATTATTTTATACATTTAACCGTATATTAGGAATATAAGGTGCGAAGAAATGGCATATAAATTTACATTTGATTTGACTAAAGCGCCAAAAAACTTTATTAAAGAAATAACAGAGTTTTCTTTGAAAAAAGGTATGCATCTTAAAATAAGTGCATTAGCTAAAAAAATAGTTAAAACTTTTAATTTAGAAAAAATTTTAGGATTGCCACTTGAAAATATTTTAACTTTAATTGAAGATATTTTAGAAATTCAAAAAACAAATATAGAAAATAGAAAAAGTTTTGAAAAAACTAAAAAACGTGCCCTTTTGCTTCCACATTGTGCAAGAAAATACATGGATTCGAGATGTAAAGCTATTTTTGATGGAATAAGCTATCAATGTAAAGATTGCTCGAAAGATTGTATTATAAGAAAGGCAAAGGAAATTGGAAAAAAGAAAGGATATGATGTTTTTGTATTGCCTGGTGGAAGCTGTATTCCAAAAATTATTTCAAAAGGTTATGATGGAATTATAGGCGTTGCATGTCCAGATGAAATAAAGCTTGCAGAAAAATATTTAAAGAAAGCAAAAATAAGTTATCAAGGAATACCATTGCTTAAAAATGGATGTTATAAAACAACATTTAAATTATCTATGCTTAGAGAAATTTTATAAAGTTTGTATGGCTAAATTTTGTAATATTGGTGAGCACTATGAGAAGAGCTTTAAGAAGCACAAAAATAAAAAAGATAGTAAAACGCACTCCTGGAAATAGACTTACGATACATTTTAGAAAACCTAAACCAAATTATGCTCATTGTGGAATTTGTGGGAAAAAAATAGTACGTGCAAGATTAAGAGCTAGTGAAATAAGAAAACTTCCAAAAGTACAGCGCAGACCTGAAAGACCTTTCCCAGAGCTTTGCCCAAAATGTATGCGTGAAAAAATAAAAGCTATGATAAGAGCGGTGGTTAAAATATGAGCATTTTTGAACCTGGAAGAGTTTGTATAAAAATTGCTGGAAGAGAAGCAGGAAAATATTGTGTAGTTCTTGAAGTAATAGATGAAAACTTTGTTATAGTTCAAGGACCAAAAGTGAGAAAAAGAAGGTGTAATATAGCTCATTTGCAAGCGCTTCCTGAAAAAATAGAAATTAAAGAAGGTGTTGATATAAATAAAATTATTTTAGAAAAATTTGGAGAAGGTATAATTAAATAACATTTAAAAATTTTTAGGCAAATTTACAATTATGGGCTTTGACGAAAATTTTAAAATTAATAAAAATGTTTTTGAAATTTCTTTTTCTAAAGCAAAAGCATTATATAATTCTATGAAGCCAGTGAAAAAAGATGAAAGGGAAAAAATAGAAAGTTTAATAGAGGGTATGAAAGACTTATCAATTCAAATAGGCAAAATAATTTATCCTTCACATTATAATTTTCTTACACTAAACCATGGATATTTTGAAAAAGGAGGGGAAAAAGTATATGTATATATTACAAGATTAGATGGAAAAGATGGTGTAATACCAAATTTACTTGCTGAAAAAAGTGGAATAGAAGAAATAATAATTTTAGAAATTCAAGAAGCATCAACATCTAAACGAGAACCAAAAGGAGGGTATTACTTTTCTAAACCAAAAGAAGATATGCTTCTTAGATTTAAAGTAATTGCAACGACGCCAAAAGAAGAATATGAAATTACAAACTATGAGGAACTTAAAGATTTTTATTTCAAGCTTTCAAAAGCAATGAAAACCATATATAGAATGCCAGAGATACAAAAAGCTTTATCTTTTCAAAATGATTACAGAAGAGATGGATATTTATAAATTCTAATTTTCAAGATACTAAATCATGAAAAGAGAATTTTTAATACGAGAATATGAAGCTTCGCTTACAGATTTTGGAAAATACCCAGGAGCAAGAAGCATAGAAGAGCTTCTTAGATTTGGATTAGCAGTAATAGATAAACCACCTGGACCTACTTGTCAACAAATAGATGCATGGATAAAAAAACTTTTAGAACTTAAAAAATGTTCTCATGGTGGAACTCTTGATCCAAGAGTTAGTGGAGTACTTGTTATAGCTTTAAACGATGCTGTAAAACTTATGCCATTGCTTTTAAAAAGCGATAAAGAGTACATAGCATTAATGCATCTTCATAAAGAAGTTGATGAAGAAAAACTTCAGAATGTAATTAAAAAATTTATTGGAGAAATTGAGCAAGTACCTCCTAAAAAAAGTGCTGTAGCAAGAAAAGCTAGAAAAAGAAAAGTTTATGAAATAAAAATTATAGAAAAAGAAGGAAGAGATGTTATTCTTCGTATTTCTTGTGAAGCAGGAACTTATATAAGAAAGCTTATAGCAGATATGGGAAAATACTTAGGCGGAGCACATATGCAAGAGCTTAGAAGAATTAGAAGCGGTATTTTTACAGAAGATCATGCCGTTCTCTTACAAGATTTAGTCGATGCTTATAAATGGTGGAAAGAAACTGGTGAAGAAAAATATCTTCGGGAAATAATATATCCAGGCGAAAAAATATGTGATTTTACAAAAGTTATAGTAATAAAAGATACTGCGGTAGAAGCTATATGTAGTGGAGCTCCTCTTAGTTCAGCAGGAATTATTATGGTAGAAAAAGGAATAAAAGAAAATGATATTGTATGTATTTTAACTCTTAAAGGAGAACTTGTTGCATTGGCTAAAGCTTTAATTAGCTCTGAAGAAATGTTACGAGGAAAAAAATTAGCAGCAAAAATAGAGCGCGTTATTATGCCTCGCGGTACTTATCCAAGATTTTGGAAAACAAAAAGTAAAAGTTAAAAATGTTAAAAAATAAAACTTGTTATGCCTATAGATAAAGAGCTTCTTGAAATCCTAGCATGCCCTAAATGTAAAAAAGAGCTTAAATATGATGAAAAAGAAGATAAGCTAGTTTGTAATAATTGTAGACTTAAATTTCCTATTATTAATGGTGAAATCCCAGATCTTTTATTAGAAGACGCAGAAAGTTTTTAATAACTTTTAAACTTTTTTAGCAAGCACGCATTTTATGTGTTTTAGAATTTCTGTTTTAAATCCTACTTCTTCTAACCTTTTAGCTGTTGCAAGTAAAAAATTCATAGCCCTTTTCTTAGGCTCTCCAACATAGTGTAAAAGTCTTCCTTCTTTTACTAAAACTCGATAAAGTTCTCGATAAAAACCACGAGAGTATAGTTTTCTTGCTAAAGCTTCTCGAGGAGGATCGTGAATAATAACAGTAAAACTTTCGTCTTTTAATTCTTTAATAAATTCTTCTGCATCAGCCAAGTATATCTTTATTTCTTTTCTTTCAAGCTCTTTACTCCAAGGATTTAACTCTGCTAACTCAAGCACATTTTTATCTTTTTCTACAGTTATTACTTCGGTTTTAGAAGCTTTCCAAGCATAGATTGCTGTATATCCTAAACCTGTACAAATATCAAGAACTTTATCACCAGGTTTAATATTTATAGCTTTAATTTTGCTTTTAGCATCTTCTAAAGGAGTTATTCCTTTAATCCTGTGCATATGAATTCCGTTAATTTCTAAAGTAGGTGCTGTATCAGGAGCTACTAATCTAAGCTTATAAACAGCTTTATCAAAAAATAAAGCTTTTTTCACACCATCTGGAAAAACAAAGAAAATGTTATTTTGTTTATCTTTTGCTATTTTTTCAATAATTCTTTTTTCTACTTTAATACCTCTAATAAAAAAAGCTTCTTTTGTGATTTCTACTTTTTCTTTACTTATTCCAAGATCCAAGCTTATTTCTTTTTTACCTTTTAACAATTCTTTTGCATTATATTTATGAAGAATAGGTATACTTTCCGGGGTAAAATTATATTCTTGCATAACTATCACCTTAAAAATTTTAAATATTCTTCGATAAAAGTTTTTATTAGGCCGGGGTGGCGGAGTGGCCAACGCGCCAGACCTCTCAAGCATCAAGCAGGGCTTTGCCCTGCAATGAGAGGGGCGAAGCTTGAGAGTTTTCGATGACTTAATGGCTTGACTCCGAATGGCGGCGGATGTGGAGTTGCATAAAATTCAAGAGACCTGGTGCCCGTTAAGGGCGCACCGGTTCGAATTACTCAGAAATTCCGGTCCCCGGCGCCATTAGAAAAACAAATATATAGTTGTGGTTTAATTTTATTTTCATGAAGTGCTATATCCAAAAATTTCCTTTTGGTATTGTTGCTTTAGATGAAAATCTTAAAATTATTGCTGCAAAAAAGTTTTCTTCTCCAAAAGAAGCAGCAGAATTTTTTATAAATGAAAATAAAAATTTAATCGAAAATCTTGAACAAGAACTTAAAAACAAAAATTATGAAATTTGTGAAATAGATAAGAATCTTTTAAGAAAAATTCGTGAAAAAGAAAGAAGCATAGGGGTTGAAATTTTAGGAAATTCTAAAGTTTTAAATGAATTCTTAAACGAATTTGCAATAGAGCTTGCAAAACTCAAAATTTCATCTATTCCTAGAAGGGATAAGCTTATAATTCAAGTAGCTTCTGCTATTGCAGACTTAGATAAAATTCTTAATTTAATGAGCGAACGACTTCGCGAATGGTATGGGTTGCATTTTCCTGAATTGGATATAGAAGATCACAAAAAATATGCAAAAATAATTGCCGAAAAAGGGAGAAGAGAAAATTTTGAAAATTTTGAATTTTCTATTGGCATGGAATTTGAAGAAGATGATGTAAAAAATGTAAAACTTTTTGCTCAAAAAGTTTATGAGCTTTACAAACTTAGAGAAACTCTTGATAAATATTTAGAAAAAATGGTTAAAAAAGAAATACCTAATCTTTATGCATTACTTGGTCATATAATAGCAGCTCGTTTGCTTGCAACAGCAGGATCATTAGAAAAATTAGCAAAAATGCCTGCATCAACAATTCAGCTTTTAGGAGCTGAAAAAGCTTTGTTTAGATTTTTAAGAAGCAAAGGCAAAGCAAAACCACCTAAGCATGGAGTAATTTTTCTTTCTCCTTATGTTTCAAAAGCACCTAAAAATAAGCGTGGTAAAATTGCAAGGCTGTTGGCTGCAAAATTAGCAATGGCAGCAAGAATGGATTATTATACAAAAGAAGATAAAGGAGAAGAGCTTAAAAAAGAGTTAGAAGAGAAAATAAAAGAAACTTTAAAAAGTTCTTAAAAAAAGATATTATACATGGAAAAAGAAATAAGCAAAATTTTTGGTATTGAAGAAATTGAAGATAAGCAAGGTTTTTTAGAAAAAGTTTATGAAAAATGTGTGAAAGCAAATCAAATTTATAATTGTTTTGTTACAATTGTAAAACCAAATACCTTTGGAATACCTTTTACTGCTAAAGATTGCTTATGTACAAAAAATATTTTAACTACAGCCGGTTCAAAAATATTACATAATTATATTCCTCCTTTTGACGCAACATGTGTAAAGCTTTTGAAAGAAAATGGTTTTGTGCTTATAGGAAAAACTACTATGGATGAATTTGGTTTCGGAAGTTTTAATATTAATACAGAAATAATACCAAAAAATCCTTGGAATCCTGAACATGTTTGCGGTGGCTCAAGTGGTGGAGCTGCTTGTTTTACAGCTTTAGCTGATTTTCCTCACTTAGCTCTTGCCGAAAGCACAGGAGGAAGTATTTCATGCCCAGCAAGTTTTTGTGGAGTTGTTGGTCTAACACCAACTTATGGTGTTGTTTCAAGATATGGGCTTATAGATTATGCAAACTCTCTTGATAAAATAGGTGTTATGGCTAAAAGCGTTGCTCAAGTAGCTGCAGGGTTAAGTATAATTAGCAAAAAGGATGAAAAAGATTCAACAAATGTAGGAGGAGAAAATGATTATATTAAATACTGCAAAATTCTTCCAAAAATGAAAGTAGCAATTCCTAAGCAATATTTTGAAGGCGTACATCAAGCAGTAGAAGAAAAAGTTTGGCAAGCTATAAAAGAGCTTGAAGCAGAAGGAATAGAGTATGAAGAAGTTTCTCTATCAATGACAGAATATGCATTAGCAGCATATTATATAATAGCTACATCAGAAGCTAGCACAAACCTTGCTAAATTCTGTGGAATGCGCTATGGATTGCACATGCCTTTAGAAGGAAACTTTAACGAATATTTTTCCAAAGTACGTAGCTTAGGGTTTGGAGAAGAAGCAAAAAGAAGAATAATTCTTGGAACATATGCAAGAATGTCTGGATTCAGAAATAAATTCTATATTAAAGCTCTTAAAATTAGAAAGCTTGTAATAGATGAGTTTAAAAGAGTGTTTAAAAAATTCGATTGTATTTTAGCTCCAACAATGCCAATACTTGCACCAAAATTTGAAGAAGTTGAAAAACTTTCTCCATTAGAGCATTATATGACTGATGTACTAACTGTTCCTATAAACCTTGCTGGAATGCCTCATCTTTCTATACCATGTGGTTTTGCAAAAGGTTTGCCAATAGGTTTGCATATTTTTGCTGATCACTTCCAAGAAGGAAAAATAATTTGCTTAGCCAATTTCTATGAACAAATAAGAGGCGAAATTAAATATCCAAAAATTTAAAAAATCTCGAGAAGTTTTATTTCTTCAAAGAAAAATCTTTGCGAAGCAATAACATTAAAACAAAAACCTATTTCTTTTATTTTTCTTAATATTTTTTCAGGTTTTCCGCAGCTGGAAATTATTATATAACATTTTCCATTTTTTGATAAAAAGTTTGGCAATTCTTCTAAAAATTCTAAAACAATTTGCATTTTTTCACCTGCTGCCCATGAAAAAGTGTAAATATCTTTTGGTTCTTCGGCTATATAAGGTGGGTTGAAAAATATTTTGTTAAACTTAATGGTTTTATTTAAACCAGAAAACAAATTACAGGCTATAGCTTTTATTTTTACATTATTGAGCTTAGCATTATAAATTGTATTCTTTACAGCCTGCTTGTTAATATCGATTGCTAAAACATTTGCTTTTTGTAAAGCTGCTTTTATACCAATAATTCCTGTTCCACAACCCATATCAAGAACTTTTTCACCAATTTTGCAATTTACAACTCTAAGCATTAAATAGCTATCTTCTCTTGGCTCATAAACTTGAGGAAATACTTTTAGCTTCATAATTCTTTTTTCTTATCAAGATTTTTTAGAATAATTTCAACTTGCTTTGCTATTTCTTCTGGCTTTTTTCCTGTAGTATCTATTTCTACTATATTTTCCTTTCCTAAATTTTCTTCTGCCTCAACTGGAATTACATCTATAATTTCTGCTTCTACATTTTCTATAATTTTTTGTTTTGGCCAACGCTTCTTTTTAAGCCTTTTTTCAAGTTCTTCAGGAGAACATCTTAGTATAATAGCAAAATCTACATTTAGTAAATGTGAAATATGCGAATCAATAACAATAATTTTATTCTTATTTTTCTTTTCTACTTCTTTTAAATACCTTTCAGCTTTTTTAATATCTACTATCCATGATTTTCTTTTTTTATCAAAACCTTTTATAAGTTTTCTTTTTAAAATTACTCTGTTTAAAGCTATAACTTTATAGCCTTTTTTTCTCAAAATTTTAGCTACACTACTTTTTCCTGTTCCAGGTGTACCTGTAAGTGCTACAAGCATATTGGTGGGCCCGCCGAGATTTGAATTCCCGTAAGTTTCTAAAAAAACTATCTCGGGTCGCCGGCTCCCGAAGCCGGAATGCTAGGCCAAACTACACCACGGGCCCTTATTATAAAAAGAAAAAGTTTATTTTTTATACTTTGCTACATTTTTTATCAAATCTACATGGCTTAAGAATATTACCCTGCAACACATATCTTTTATTCCAAGATCATCTAAAACTTTTCCAGGTTGTTCATTGGCTTCTACTCTTTCTTTGTATTTTTCCCATAAATGAGCTAAAGGCTTTCCACAAGTTATGCATCGAATGGGTATCATCATAAAAAAAGATAATCCACAAAAGATATTTAAATATTTTTGAAAACGTCTCTAACCTTAGCAATAGGTGGCATCTCTCTTTTATGTTTGCTACTCTCAATCAATTGGATAACTCTCCTTACATCTTCTTCTTTAACCTTGTAAATTTTAGATATCTCCTCAGGCTTATAGCCCATTTCTAATCCTTTTAATATTGTATCTAACTTATCGTATGTTATTCCCAGCTCATCCTCATCTGTTTGTCCAGCCCATA
>DQVX01000003.1 GCA_015661515.1 Nanobdellota archaeon | reverse complement strand
TGAGTCCTTACCACTTTGGTAAGGATAACGGATAGTATATCCCTACCCCATAGAGAGGTAGGCGAAGGACACTTAGTAAGAGGTTCTTTACTTAATATTTTATAACCTTTTATCATTTTTTATTACCTCTGAACGGTGTCCGTTACATTCCTAAATTTTTCCTTACATCTGATAAATAGTCTTTACCGTCAATTTCACATTTTAGGTTTAATACATCTATGTCATAAATTTTCTTGCCGTCTACTTCAAGTTTAAATGCTGATACGGCAAATTCTATTTCACTATCCATTGGTTTTCCTATATCAATTTTTCCTGCTTTGTTTGATAAAGGTAAAACATTCATTACTGCTTTGTATCCTACGGATTTATAATTGTTTCCTGCTGGGTCGTATTCTTGTAGTGATGCATACACTTGTATTAGTTTGCTTTCTGGCTGGAATAGTTTTCCAAATTCTTTTGTTGTAGTGGTAAATTTGAGTTTTGCTTTCATTTCTTTAAAGTGTCCTATCACAGGAATTTCAAGCTCTCCAGATATTCCAAGGGATTTAACTTTTTCTGTCATATATGCAACATCTGGTAGGTCTACATCTGCAACACCTACAAGGGTATTTCCTTCTAAGTAAACTTTTGCATTTTGAAGGAAGTTTTTAATCTGTGCCATTATTTAGCCTCCTACTTAAATAAAGTCTGGAAATATGATGGGTCATACTCAATTAAGCCTACTATTTCTTTTGCCGGTGTCGGAGGTGTGAAGTAAAGGTTAAATTTAATTATTCCATCAAGCAGGTCCGTCAGTGGGTTGCTATCTTCTATAAACTCTATCCTGCCACCAAGTATATATTCTCCAGCTGAGAGTCCATCAAGTCTTATCTGATAGCTTTGAAGAGTTGTGTCTATGAGTCTTCTTGTAATATTGCTGTCCACCTTCTGGTTTAGTGTGAGTATAAACTCATTTGCAAGCCAGTTAAACATGTGTCTTATATTGTCAAATGTGTCTTTAGGGTCTGTTGAAGCGGGGTATGCAGCGGTTCTTGTTCCCCAAAATACCCATCCGTTAGCATTGTTATATAGAGGTATAACCCCTTGTCCCGCTAAGTAGTTAGCTTCATCAAGCCCTAAATGGATAGTAGCATCGTTTATAGGTAGTGGTTTGTTTGATACTGTCTGATTAGGGATATTTGAGTTTTCTGCATCAATTCTGGCTTTTTTGCAAGCTGCCAAAGTAGATGGATTTACAAACTGCTCTCCAAGTAACCCTTTGCCGTAAAGTGCTTTTAGATGTGGATATTTTAGACCGTTGTTAACAAGGTAAGCTGGAGCATCTGTATATAGATTTACATCCACATCTACATATCCCATTGCTTTGAAATGTCCATTTACAAGGGTTGCTTTTGCATTGATTGCAGTTGCTACAGATGGGTCTGCAGAAAATTTTGGAGCAATTATTATGCTTGGGAGTATTCTAAACCTTGGATAAACTTCATCTACAAGCTCAAGTCCTGTCTTTTTACCTGTTGTGGCATCAATTCCACCTATTACATCTGCAGAACTTACAAGTGTTGGATCTGGGTTTCCGTTTGCATCTAAGTGAACTGCAGGGTCAAACACATTTACAAATATTACAGGTGCTATCCTTTCATATTTAAATGCCACATCTGCAACTTCATCAAGTGTGTATTTTGAATAATCTCCGTTGTATCCAAATGTATTTACATACTCATCGTAGGTAAAAATAAGCCTGGGCTCGTTTACCGGACCGGTTGAAGCAGTCCCCACTGCAAAGATTATTGTTCCTGTTCTTACTGGTGGAAGTATGCTTGTTGGAAGCTCTTCCACATAAACTCCTCTTCTATATGTTGCCATTTTCTTTTACCTCTATTGGTTTTGTTTATCTTTAACCTGTGAAACCGGAATGAACTTTTCTCTCAATTCTTCATCTTTTACATAAGCAGGGATTTCCATAAAAACCTGTCCCGGTCTTAAAAAGAACCTTTCATTTACAACTGGCTCCCCTACATACATTAGTGGTTCTTTTTTGGGTGGATTTTCCTTATTCTCTTTAACTGCTTGTGTTTGCTCCTCTTGGACTGGGTTTTTTTGGGAAGTTTCTTTATTCTCTTTAACTGTTTGTGTTTGTTCTTCTTTTTTAGATTTTCTTGCCATTTTACAATCCTCCATAGAGTTTTCTTATAGTTTAGAGTCAGGGGAATGATTAAAGGGGTCTGATAGGGCTGGATAGGCTACTTAAAAACTGGTTCTATTATGCAGGTGCAGTGTGGATGTGCTACTTTTGGTGGGACTTTATCTTTTGGGAAAACTCCTTTACCAAGACCAAAATCTACATTGGCATATTCATCACAAATGTCCCTAATTTCATGGGCTGAAGATAATCTCCATCTATATCCAATGACAAATTCATTATCTTGCCAGTTTTCTATTACCATTATGTGGTAAATATTTGCTGTTTCAGTTCTGGCTATTCTTTTAAGGTTGTAAAGCTGTTTGTCATACATATACCACTTTATAGCATCGTCTACTGCTTCTTCGCTCAAATTTTCCACTGCTTTTGTAAGATTTTTTAAAAGCTGTTGATGGGCTGTTTTTACTCCATAGGGGCTTTCCTTTCTTTGCTTTATATATTTTTCATACTGCTTTAGAATTTTTTGAAATTTTTCTTTTGTAATTTCTCCTTTAATCATAGCTTTAGCTGTGGTTCGCAGTTTTTCTATTAGTTTTATTTCTTCTTTTGTAAGTTGGACAAATTTTTTGCCGTGGAGTTTTTCCATGTGTTTTTGTATCTTATAGGCTGTTTCTGTAAAGGTTTTTCCAAGGGCCATCTGTTTTTTTAGAACTTTGTAAAACTCTTTTTCTGTTTCTTTTTTATTTTTCCAAAGTCTTTCTGATAAAGTTAAGCCATCGGGGTATTTTGTATTCCAGATTTTTTCTTGTATTCTCTGGACTATATCAGGCTTTAAAGGTTGTTTTGATATTTTGACCTGAACAGTTAACCCATTTAAGAGAGTCCTTATAAACCTTTCGTTTTCATCTAATATGTCCCTAACCTGTTTTTTTACCTCATCTGTAATTTGATAATTTTTAGACTTTAGAAGATTTAAAAATTGTAAAAATACATTCTGGTAATGATTTTCATAATCTAAAATGTTCTGATGCATTATCTGAAAAAGCATATCTCTTATTTCTTTCAATTTATTCCTCTAATGCTGGTGGTAGTTTTGGAGCCGATATTAAAAAGATAAATTCCATTGAGTAATAAGGTTCTCTAATGTTTAAATCGTGTATGGAGAATTTTTCTTCTTCTATCTGGAAGTGTTCAAATCTCTGGTTGTTATCTAAAATTTTTTCTATTTTTGAAAGAAAATTTAAAAGCTCATGAGTTCCTTCTGCTGGGTCGTTTGATTTTGAAACTATTCCAAATGGCATTGATACTTTCATTATTTTCTTGTCTTCTGTTTCGTAAAATTCTACCGGAGTAAGAGCTATAAATGGATAGTCTTTTGTGTTTGGTGGTCTTTTTATCCCTATGAATGTTTTTACTTCAAGTGCTGTTTCAAGCTGTTTTTTGAGATAATCAAGTGCCGAATACCACATCTCAGCCTCTACCTATTTTAAATGTGCCAAATATTGATGTTATTTCGTCTGTAATTCCAAGAGTTTCTTTTGTAATTGAGTTTTCCATATCTTTTACGAGCTTTTCATAGTGTTTCAGTTTCACACCATATTCGTTTTCATTTCCTGCAGATGTGTATTTTTTCAGGAATGCTCTGTAGGTAGCATAAGTTTTTGCAAGGTCTTTGAGGTGAATATTTGCCTGCAAATCTATAGTTATTGGTATTCCTTTTTGAAGTAATACTCTTTCTACATATCTATTGGCTTCGTCTATTTCAGCTTGTTCTATCTGGACAAGTTCATCCACTGGTATGTCAGAAAGAGTTATAAACTCCATTAGATTTCTCCTTTTTGTATTTTTTCAAGACCTCTTTTGAAGTATGCAACCATTGCATTGTTTGCAATTTCAGACCTTTCTTCAAATGCTCCTATAAACCATCCTCTTGGCTCTATACCAGGATGCTTAACTTTTTTTCTAAATATATAACCTGTTCCTGATGGATTTGGGATTTTAAGGGCTTTTCTGTCTTTTGCTTTTATTATGTATGGTTTTGTTCCTTCTTCTAAATATAATCCGTATTTTAAGGGAACTGATATTGTAAAGCCAAAGCCTGTGTCTAATATCTGGATAGATTCTGCAAGCAGTCCTGTTCTTGGTGTGAAATATTTTCTGTTTTGTATATCAAGCTGTGTCTGTCTTACATAAGATTTTGCCCATATAGATACAGATGCATTTGCAAGATTTAATAATTTTTTTGATATTTTCTCTAAATCAAAATCTTTTTGTAGGTTTACTTTTATTTCCATAATATTGAAAGAGGGGCTAAAAGCCCCATAGAGTTATATTATCCAATCTTGACATTTTTGATAGCACCAACTGCGTAAGGGTTCATGACAGTAAATCCGCAATACCATTTGAATCTATATCTGGCAGCGTCTTTATCTTGAGCTTCTCCAAGGTATTTATACTGTATGCCTGCATTATTACCTGCATACAGACCTGTGATTCCTTCGTTCTCATCAAGTACTCCAGCATAGATAGTGGAAAGGATATTACCGTTTGCATCAGTTGTAATAGGTATATTGTCGTTTTTGATAATAGGCACTCCATCATAGGTAAGCATAGCTTTACCAAAATTTGGAAGCTGAAGCATAGCTGAATCTGTTCCGCCTGCCTGTCTCAGGAGCTTCTTGTACTCATTGTAAGTTTTTGAGTGCATTATTATTACGTCAGCCCCCATTTTCATTAGCGTAAGCAGTTCATCCAGCATTTCAAACGTTAAAGGTGTAGCTGCAGCATCAATAGTTCTCTGCAGTCCCTGTGTTTCCGCTCTTGCTATCTGTTTATCAAGTCCATTAAATGTGAGGGGGTTGGTAGTTTCATCACCTACAACAACGTTTTTCTTGTAAGTTCTTGCTATTGCCTTGATTTCTCCATAAAGCATTATATTTGCATCTGCCCCTTCAACTTCTGTTGAGAAGTTTGGAATGTCTATATCCTGAGCAATAACTTTTATTCCATCTTTAAACGGGACAAGAGTTGTTCCGGGAGATTGTGGAATTGTTCCATCTGGAGCTATAAAGTTTGCAGTTGGAATTGTGTCTTCCCATGTTACATGTAGAGCTCCACCATTTACCTTTCTAAATGGCAAAACTTTAAACAAATCATCAGTATCAATTATTGTTTCTATAACTCCATCTACAATATCATCCTGAACGGTTTTTCTAAGTTCGTCTAATATAGGCATTTTTTAAACCTCCATTATTTTTTTAATTGAAAGATTTTTGCGAGTTTTTCCTGTGGTGAAAGCTCTTTTTTAGGCTCTTTTACATTGGAAGTTCCGGAGCCTTCTTTGTCATCTGCTTTAAACCAGTGGGGTCTTTTTTCTTTTAGCTCTTTTATGAATTCTTCTGGTGGTTTGTCTGAAATAAGTATTTTGCCGTCTTCTGTTAGTTTTGCATTTTCTTTTGCAAGGATAAATATGTCTTCTGGTTCTATTGCATTGTATTTAGTTGCAAGCTTGATAATCTCACTCCTTACCTTTTCCGTTTTATACAGATTTTCAAGCTGGGCAAGTTTTTCTTCCAAGGATTTGTTTTGCTCCTTTGCCTGTTTAGAGAGTTTTTCATACTCTTTTTTTACTTTTTTAACTTCTTCTAAAGAGTTAAAACCGAGTTCTTTTAGTTTTTTAGCTACGATTTCATCAGGGTTTACAGGGTTTCCTTCATCAGTTTTACCAGGAGTGTTATTACTGTTATTATTGGAATTGCCATTATCAGAATTAGAGCTATTCCCTGAACCGTCTCCATCAGTAGAACCTCCAGCAAAAATAGGTATCCATCTGCCTTCATAAAAAACCCATTTTCCATATCTTCTATTCACTGCCTTTATCCTCCAGTGTTTTTTTATAGTTTATGGTTTTAGACTTGAAGCTTAGGGTCTGATAGGGCTGGATAGGGAAATAAAAAAGCCCCCTGCAATAAGGGGGCAGTGGAGAGAGATAAAGAACGGAAAAATTAAAACTCAATAGCTTCTTCTGATTGACTATTCTTTATTAATTCTATGATTTTGTCGTAATCCTTGATTTTGATGTTTTTTGTGCTTTCATATCCGTATTTTTGTATTATTTTTTTTATGTGTTCTTTTTGAATATTGTTTTTGTTTGCAATAGCAAACAATCTTTTTCTTTGTGCTTCGCTTATAACCTCTTCTGGGGATTTCCTCGCTTTTTCTTCTTGTGTTTTTTCTTCTTTAAGTTCCTCTATTGCTGGCATTCCTATTGCGTAAGCTTTTCTTAATGCTCTTGACACTGCTCTTGTTTCTGCCATTTCTAGTCCATGATTTGCAGTTATTTTGGTTACGTTTTCTTTTGTTGCAGTTCCTATTCCTTCGTATTGCTGTCCATTGTTGAGATAAATCGTTGCTTTTACTATGAACTGATTTTTCTCAAAATCTGCTTTTAAGACATCTGTTTTCACTACTGCTATTCTTTTATTTTTGTCTGGATGGTTGTTTCCAATCCACAAGAGCCCGTCAGATGTAATATATGGATTTCCTCCGAGGAAAACAAAATGAATAGATGGCACAAGTCCGTATTTTTCTGCATAGAATTTCACTGTTTGTGTGACTATTTTGCTTGGTGTAAAATTTTCGACTGATGATGTTAATGTTTTTTCCATAATTAACCTCCTTAATCAATTTTTAAATATGATTTTGTAAGCATCTTCAAATGCTTTTTCTTTATCTTTTACGATAAGCAAAATTTCTATAAATGTTTTTTTTAAAGCTATGAATTGTTCTTGCGAATAGTCAAATTTTCCTTTTTTTGCAAGTTTTTTCTGCAGATATGAGTTTTTACTTTTCATTGTTTTTACCTCCTTAAATTCATTATGTTTCAAAGTGTCCTTTTTCTATTTCTTTTCTCAGACTATAAGATGGTGTAAAGATAGGAATTTTTTTTGCAGAAATTGTGATTTTTTTTCTGGTTCTTGGGTTAATGCCTTTTCTTTCTTTTCTTTCCTTTACATGAAATACTCCGAATGTTGGAATTTGTATTCTTTCATCTTTTCTAAGGGCTTGTTTAATTGAAAAGAATGTTTCATCTAATACTTTTGAAATTATTTCTTCATCAAGTCCTACATTTTTGCTTACTTGTATTTTTAACTCTTTGTAGGTCATGGATTAAACCTCCTGTTTTATTTTTAAATTGTAAATTTCTTTTAATGCTTTGTTTCTGATATCTTGATATTTTCTTTCTGCTGACAGATATAAATGCCACACAATTAATACTACAATTCCCCAGCCGATTGATGCTGTTAAAAATCCTGATAGAAAAATGATTGCAGTTGTCATCTTTTACACCTCCCTTTTACTCTTAAATCTTCATCTTTTATTTGTTTGATTTCGCACATTTCAAGAAGTCTTGATATAACTGGTTCTTCTGCAACGAAATTCGCAAGGTCTTTAAAACTTGCATTTGTAGTGATAAAAAGTAGTTTGTCTGTATTGTATGCATGATAGATTATTTCTGTTGCAAATTTTTTCTCCCATTCGTTTAAGTTTAAATTTAAATCATCTATTAAATAACAATCAAAATTTTTGTATGTTTTTCTGTTTTCATTGATGTCAAAATTTTGAAGTGATATGTAAACTGGTGTGTTTATTTTGTATTTTTGTAAAAGTTTTGCTATCTTATATACACAGGCAAAGGTTTTTCCTATTCCTGCATTTCCTGATAGTATCAATCCTTTTTTGCTCTTGAGACTTTCCTCAAGGGCTTTTGTTTTTCTTTTTTCTTTCTGAAATACTGTATTTACATATTTTTCTGGGAAGTTCCCTTGAAGAAGTTTTTCTTTTATATACTTTAAAGGCAATGGCTTTAAAACTTTTTTTATTCCTTTTTCTGTTATTATCCAATAACAAGTTTCATCTTCATAATATATATCAGTTCCTTTTGCTTTTTTTATTGCTTCTTCTTTGGTTTTTGCCATTAACATTTTTAAAACCTCCTAAAAGTGTGGGACATCTTCATCATCAAGGTTTATTTCTTCTGGCTGATTTTGTTTTTCTATATAATCAAGATAGTAATCAAGCCCTCGCTCGTTTTCTTTTGATGTCCATTTTTTTCTTTCCTGCTGCACTTTCTTTATTGCTGGAAGCAAAGCTCTAAACTGTGTGATTCCTTTTGTTCCTTTTCTTTGTGTCTTTTTGAAATGCTCATAATCTGCTTTGAGCTGGTTTGTGGTTTCTCCATTTTGCTGATAGATTTTCACAAGCTCCTTTAAATGTTTACCAATAATTGCCTGATATTTGATAGACATTAGTTTCTCTGGAGGTTCATCATTCCAGAGAAACTAATGTCTATCAAATATCAGGCAATTATTGGTAAACATTTAAAG
>DQVX01000064.1 GCA_015661515.1 Nanobdellota archaeon | reverse complement strand
CTTTCTTTATCATAAAAACTTTTATAACTCTTAAAGCTATTGTATGTTGTATACAAAAACTAAATGAAAGTTATTTTGAAAATGTAAAGAGGTGAAAGTAAAATGCAAGAAGTTAAACACGTTACAATGCAAAATTTTGAACAAGAAGTAATGCAAAGTGAATTGCCTGTAATAATAGATTTCTGGGCAGAATGGTGCATACCTTGTAAAATAGCTATGCCTATTTTCGAAGAATTGGCAAAAGAATATTCAGGAAAAGTTAAATTTGTAAAAATTAATGTAGATGAAAGTCCTGACTTAGCTTTAAAATTTTCTGTACAAAGCATACCAACATTTATAGTATTCTACAAAGGAAAGGTTATAAATAGACTTACAGGAGCTGTAGCTAAGGAATATTTAAAAGATTTCATAGAAAAAGCTCTTTCATCCATTGAGTAATTCAAGAATAATTTTTCTAATCTCTTTAGCATCTCCCTTGCCTTTTATTTCTTTCATTACTTGTCCAACAAGATAATTTAATGCTTTTTCTTCACCGCTTTTATAATCTTCAACAGCTTTTTTATTATTTTCAATTACTTTTAAAACAATTTCTTTAAGCTTTTCTCCAGAGATTTTTTGATATTCTTTCAAAAGCATTTCAAGTTTTTCAGGATAAAAAACAACTTCTCTTAAAATAAGCTCAAAAGCTCTATCAGAAATTTCTCCACTTAAAGCTTTTTTAACAAGCAAAGAAAAATGCTCTTTTTTGAGCTTTGTTTCGCTAAGAAGAACATCGTTATAATTTAATATTTTCTTAAGCACAAGAATCCATGAATCTATTTGATTTGGTGAAAATTCATCAAGTAAAGACTCGAAAAATATAGCTAATTGAAGATCTGATGATATTGTAAAAGCTATTTCTTTATTTAACCCCATGGATAAATACTTTTCAAATTTCTCTTGTGGCATTTCAGGAAGAGATTGTTTAATAGCATTTATTTGTTCTTCTGTAAGAACTATTTTCACTAAATCAGGCTCAAATATATAGCCGTATTCTTCTTCTTCCTCTTTTTTTCTCAAAGATTTTGTTGTTTTTGTTACAGGATCCCACATTCTTGTTTCTCTTTCAGGTTTTATCCCGCGTTTAAGCAAATTTTTATGCCTTAAAATTTCGAAATTCAAAGCATTTTCCACTTCTCTAAAACCAGTAATATTTTTAATCTCTACTCTTTCTCCGCCTTCTAAGGATATATTAGCATCGCTTTTCATTAAATGCTCTTTTGGATCAAAAACTCCTAAGTATTCTAAAATTAACATTAAAGTTTTCAAATATTCTCTTGCCTCTTTTGGGCTTTCTATATCTGGCTCTGTTACTATTTCAACTAAAGGTATTCCTGAGCGATTATAATCGAGAAGCGTGTATTTTGCTTCTGTAATACTTTTTCCTACATGTATTATTCTCGCAGGATCTTCTTCTAAATGCACTCGCTTTATTCTTATTTTTTTACCATTAACAATCAAATAACCATTACTTGCAAGCGGTATTTCATATTGCGAGATCTGAAAATTTTTTGCCATATCAGGATAAAAATAGCTTTTTCTTGAAAAGAAGAATTCACGATGAATTTTACAGTTAAGAGCTAAAGCTATTTTTATTCCTATATCTACAGCTTTTTTGTTAAGTACTGGTTTAGATCCTGGAAATCCTAAGCAGATATCACAAACTCTTGTATTTGGTTCAGCTTCAGAAAGATTTTCAATTGAGCATGAACAAAAGAGCTTTGTTTTTGTTGCTAATTGTACATGTGTTTCTAAACCAATTTTAACTTTCATAGATAAAAATAAAAATTGGAAGTTTAAAAATTTAATCAAGAAAAATATATTTATGAAAACAGGTATAGCAGAATTACCTCTTCATTACGGTTCATGTCCAAAATGGCTTTTTGTTAGAATGAAAAAACTTTCTGGAGCAATAGCAAAAGCAATTGTTTTAGAATTCGGAACAACCGAGTTTTTAAAAAGAATATCAGATCCTTTTTTCTTTCAAGCATTTGCTTGTGTAGTCGGCTTTGATTGGCATAGCTCTGGGACAACCACTACATTATGTGCTGCACTCAAAGAGGCTAATCTTGAAGAATATGGCATAGCTATATGTGGAGGAAAAGGAAACATGGCTAGAAAAACTCCTGAAGAAATTGAAGAGAAAATTAAATATGTAGATGCTGATCCTGAAAAAATGAAATACTTTAGTAGAATTGCAGCTAAAGTAGATTCATCTTGCGTACAAGATGGTTTCGAGCTTTATCACCATGTTTTTATTTTTAATGAAAAAGGTGAATGGAGCGTTGTTCAACAAGGACTAAATCAAGCAACGCGTTATGCTAGAAGATATCATTGGTTTTCTCCAAAAGATTTAGTAAACGAACCACATACTGCTGTGTGCTGTGATTATAAAACAAAAACTCTTAATTTAGTTGCTTCTGAATGTGAAAAAACAAGAAAATATATTACAGAACTTGCAAAAGAAGGAAAAGAAAACATAAAAAAACTTGTAATGCATAGCTCTCATTGGTTTGATTTGCGAAAATATGAAAAAAGCTTTTCAGCTCTTGAAAAAGCATATGAACAGCAGCCGAAAACTTTTGAAGAACTTCTTTCTATTCAAGGAATAGGGGCAAAAGCTTTAAGAGCACTTGCTTTAATTTCAAAATTAATATATGGCTCTGAACTTTCATGGAGAGATCCTGTAAAATATTCTTTTGCTCACGGCGGAAAAGATCGTGTACCTTATCCTGTTGATAAAAAACTATATGATAATTCTATAAGAACACTTGAAGAAGCTATACAGCTTGCAAAACTTGGTAAAAGAGAAAAACTCAATGCTCTTAAAGCTTTAGAGAGGTTGAAAATATGAAAATAGAAAATCTTCCTTTTTCTTTAAGAGCCATAATAACATTTATTCCTTGTATTTTAATAGTACCTTTTGATCCCTTGCTAGCTTTTTGTTTGTTTATTGTACTTTTTGAAAAATGTATAATATCAATATTTCCTTTACCTGGTATTGAATTTACAACGCTTGCTACTTTTCTTTTTGCATTAAAATATGATTTAATTTATGCTTTGTTTTTAGCATTTTTTGTTCCCGGAGTTATAGCAAGTGTATTTAAATATACTTTATGGAAAGAGTTCAAAAAACCTGATGAAGCCCCTATCACTTTGGGCGGAGGAACTTTAATAGATATGCTCATGGTAGCATTTTGCTGGTTTTTGAAAACAAGTTTTACATTTTCACTTTTACAATTAATGTTTATTTTTCTTTTAGTAAAGCATATAATCAATTTTGTAAAAGGCCATTATACAGGAAGCGTTGATGTCATAGGACCTTTTATAAGCTTTTTCCTCAATATTTTCCTTATCCTTATCTTCGAAGGTTTCTTTTTATGGCTTTTGAATGCATAAGTTTTTAATTTAATTAAATCAATTTCATATTATGCTTTGTGAATTAGAAAAAGAAATAGAAAAAATTGTAAAACAAAATTTTGGAGAAGAACTAAGCGTAAAGCTTGAAGCCACACCAAATTTAGCTTTAGGAGACTTTGGAACAAGCATATGTTTTAGATTAGCAAAAAAACTGAAAAAATCTCCACAAGAAATTGCAGAAAATTTAGCTGAGATGCTTAAAAAATTAGATCTTGTGAAAAATGCAAAAGCTGTTAATGGATATGTTAATATTTTCTTAGAAAGAAAAAAAGTTCTTGAAAAACTTTTTAAAGAAAAATTTGAATTTGAAAAAAAGTCTGAAAAAATTATTGTTGAGCACACAGCTGTTAATCCAAACAAAGCCATGCATGTTGGTCATTTAAGAAACGCTTGCTTAGGAGATTCTATAGCAAGATTGTTAAAATTTTGTGGTTATCAAGTTGAGGTGCAAAATTATATTGATGATACAGGCATGCAAGTAGCTGCAACAATTTTAGGGCTTATAGGCAAAGAAAACATAGAAAAAATTAAAGATAAAGAATTTTTAGAAAAGCTTAAAGCTAAAATTGAAGAAATAGCAAAAAAAGAAAAGCTTGATATTTATTGCTGGAATGTTTATTCAAAAGTTTATGAAAAATATGAAGAAAAAGAGCTAAACAATCTTTTAAAAATTATTTTAAAGGAAATAGAGCATGTTGATTCAGAGCTTCATAAATTTGCTAAGTGGTTTTCTGAAAGAATACTTGAATGTCATCTTGAAACTTTGAAAAAGCTTGATATAAGTTTTGATTTACTTCCAAGAGAAAGCGATATTTTAGCACTTGGTTTTTGGAAAAAAGCATTTGAAATTCTTAAAAAAAGTAAAAATTTTGTTTATGAAAAAGAAGGAAAAAACAAAGGTTGTTGGGTTATAAAACTTGGAGAACACGAAAAATTCTCGCATTTAAAAGAACCTGATAAAATTATAGTTAAATCAGATGGCACAGTAACTTATACTGGCAAAGACATAGCATACCACTTTTGGAAATTCGGAATCTTAGGAAAAGATTTCTTTTATCGAAGATTTTATCCGAAATTTCATAATATATGGATAACAGAGAGTTCTGAAGAAAAAGCTGAAAAACCTGAAAAAAAGTTTGGAAATGCTGATAGGGTAATAAATGTAATTGATATTCGCCAAAAATATGCGCAAGATGTAGTAAAGTATTGCATAGAAGCACTTGGCTATAAAAAGCAGGCAGAAAATTATTTGCATTATGGCTATGAAGTTGTAGCTTTAAGTCCTAAAAGTATGAAAGAGCTTGAAAACATAGATAAAAAATATGTTCATATGTCGGGAAGAAAAGGTATAGGAATAAAAGCAGATGATGTTATAAAAGCTATGATTTTAAAAGCAGAAAAAGAAATTGAAAAGCGACATGGAAAAATTTCTAAGGAGCAAGCAGAAAAAATAATGAGAGCTTGTTTAAGATATTACATGATAAAGCAAAACATTACAAAAATTCTTGTTTTTGATTTTGATAGAGCACTGCAATTTGAAGGAGATTCTGGTGTATATTTGCTTTACGCTTTAGTAAGAGCAAAAAACATATTAAAAAACTCTTCGAAGCAAGCAAAAATAGAAGAGCTAATAGATGAAGAATGGAAACTTGCAAGGAAATTAATTGAATGGGAAATTGTTATAAAACAGGCAGAAAAAACACTTGATTTAACATTGCTAACAGATTATGCTAATGAACTTGCAAAATTATTTACAGAATTTTATCATAAATGTAAAGTAATAGGTGATGAAAGAGAAGAAATAAGAATAGCTTTGGTGAAAAGTTTTGAAAAATTATTTTCAAAAATTTTATGGATTATTGGAATTCCTGAGCTTGAGAAAATGTAAGTCTAGTAATAATAATATCTTTTCTCTTCTTCGGAAGAAAATGGATATATTCCTTGATATTTCCTTAGAGGATTAATAATATTTTCTTTGACATATTTCACACCTTCTTCTAATAGTTCCTCTATATTCTTTTGAGAGTTTTTCATTTCTTTCGCGTAAACAAATATCATTTCAAGAAATCTTCCAGAAAAATTCTCTGTGTGAGCTGCAAGTTTAGATTTAATAGAAGGTGAAAGTTCTATTCCATATTTTTTAGCTAAAATCTCTAAAATTTCTTCTCTTTCTTCTTTATTTGGAAAATCAAAATAAACAGGTATTCCCAATCTTCCGTAAATAGCTTCATCTCTCAAAATATTTTTGTCATTAAAAGTCATTATTACAGGTACATAAGAGGCTTTCAATTCCTCAAGAAGCTTAAGAGTATCTCTTCTTTTTTCAACTCTTACCAATTCTTCTGCATCATCTAAAAGTAGCATTAATTTCTTATTTTTTTCTGAGAAAAGTGCATAAAGTAAATCTTTTAACGTTTCTAAAGAAATATAACCTGGAATTCTATTAATAACAATTCCTGTCCCTGAAGTTTTATTTGCATATTCATTTAATTTTGCTAACGCAAGTGTAGTTTTTCCTGTTCCAGGTTCTCCTACAAAAGATAAGGATTTTCTTTCAGATTTTTCAGGATCCCAAGCTTTAACAATCCTTTTAGCAAAATGATAACCTCCAATATCATTATAAGTTGGTAAGTTTTTATATTGTGTAAATTTTACGTAAAATTCCTCATCTTCTTCATTACCGTTTCCTTGAAGTATTTCTAGTTCAAAAACTTTCCCTTTTGTATTTAATTTTTCAGCAATTTCTTTAGAAAGTTCTTCTATATCACCTTCAAATTTTTTGTAACTTAAAGGAAGTTTTT
>DQVX01000074.1 GCA_015661515.1 Nanobdellota archaeon | reverse complement strand
CAATTTTCTATTCCAAATTTCTTGTTGTTTTTTTAGTTGAAACTCCATTATTTCTGTTTTTTTTCTCAAATAATTCATAAATTCCTGTTGCATAGGGTCTATTGGTATGTTTAGATTTGGTTCTATTATTACTTCTTTTGTTATCCCTGCTGCACTACTTCCACTTTCTTGGTTTTGGTTTCTTTGTTTTTGTAATAAATAATAACCTCCTACTGCTAAAACTCCTAAGCCAATTAGTTTTTTGTTCATTTTCCCACCTAATAACTTAATTTTACTTTTCCTCCTAACATCTTTAAGATTTCTTTTAAGATATCAATTTCTTTTATTTCTCTCTTTGCTTCAATATAAATAGGTCTATCATTACTTACAATGCTAATGTTCTTAAGTCTTAATTTTTCAAAAACTTCATTTTCTATAGTAATAACAGTTCCTGCTGGTATTAAAATTGGGTTTGCTTGTTTATTATCGTCAATTATTACTTCTATATCAATACTGGATAAGTTTTTAATGACCAGATAGTTAAATGGCAGGTATCTGTCATCTGCTTTTGTATCTTTCCTAAAATCAATTAGTTTTTCTTCTCCTGCTGAAAAAGTATTTGGTTCAATAATGTATCTAAAATAAGGGCTTTCTATGTATTTCATTAGAAGAAAAAAGAAAAATTATTTTTTAAGAATTTGTATTACAAGTTAACCACTGTAACTGGTATATTTAAAACTGAATTTTGTGCTGAAATAGTAGCATCTTGGTCTGGTTTGATTTCTATAACTAAGTAACTATCTTCTTTTGCTCCTGGTTTCATAATTCCTAATTTGTAAGCGTTAATTCTGTCGGTTGGTGGTATTGAAAATTTTTCACTCCTGTCTTCTAATAAAGTAACTGTTCTAACATCGTTTGCATCATGTACTTTTATCCTTACCCATCCTCTAATTTCATTCCCGTTACTATCTTTGAAAACAATTTGTATTGGTTCTCTTAAGTCTACTCCATCCATAACTGCTCCAGCACCCCAATAAATAACATTTTGCGCTGGTACTCTTAACCTACAAACTTCATTATACTTTCCGCTAAAAACTTGGGTATCAACTAAAGAAAAATCTTCTTTAGTTAAAGTTTTGATAAATCTTTGCATTTTATCTCACCTCTTTACTTTTTTTAGATGGTATCTTCAATTGTTCCTGCTGGATTTACTCCTAATCCTCCACTTAATAGATTAATTGCAATATCTTCTCCTCCATCTATTGCCAATGCTGTTGCTATCGCTCTTCCAAAACTACCATCTATAGAATTTCCTACAAAGTACGCTCCAACTAATTTTATTATTCCACTTTGCAAAGTTCCGTTCCCAATTACTCCTGCTAAAACTTTTTCTAAAACTGGTTTTGCTATAGTTACCATTGCCAATTCTTTCAAATTAAATTTTCCAATTTTTTCACTCATTCTATCACCTACTTTGGTTTTAGAATAAAAAAACTTCTATTTTCTTAAATATTAGTATTACTTGCTCAAAATGTTAATAACTTGGTTTCTGTTTTCTTTAATAAATTGCAAAAAGTCCTTTATCTTCATATCTAAATAATTTGGATTACTTTCTAAAAATTTTTCAAACTTCATTATTACTTCTGCTACTACTTGTTGTTTATTTAAATTATTGTTTTGTTGTTGTATTTGTTGGATTTTATTTTTACTCAAATTTTCCAATAGTTTGTTAACATTTTCAATAAATTTATTTAACTTATCTAAATCAAAAAAATCTTTTCCCTTTTCCTCTTGTTTCTCATCCAAATCTCCAAAATCTATTATTTTTATCTCACTCATTCTTCCACCTCATTTAACATTTTTAACCAATAATCTCTTGTTTTTTTTCCTAATCTCCTTTTATCTTTTACTTTTACTTTTTCTTTTTCAATCTCTTTTTTTTCAAATTCTTTTTCTTGTTCTTGTAAAATATAATCTTGGTTTTCCATGTCCCATCTAACTAAAAAAGTATCTAATTGCTCTGTTATAACCAAACTTTCTCCTATTTTTAAGTTTTTTAGAATATTTTCTATATCTCTAAATTCTTCTTTGCTCAACCCTAATAGTTCCTTAATTTTTTCCCTATCTAATTGATGTATAGTTTTAAAAATAATATAAGTATCTGATAATGCTAAAACATCTTTTGCCACTTTTTGTGGTCTTTGTGTTATCATTATTACCGGGCTAATGTTATAGTTTCTGCCTATTCTTATCACTCTTTCCAATTCCTCCGAATAAACTATTCTATTTTGCGGCAAATACTCTCCTATTTCATCAATAACCAATACAAAATAGTTTCCTTTTTCCCCCAATTCCAATAATAACTCTGCTAAAACATCAATAAAAATAACTAATTCCTGTCTTTTTAATCTACTAATATCAAAAACTACTTTCATTTCTCTTATTTGTTTTAGTGAACTTATTAATCCTTTCTTTATTACTTCCTTTCTGTTTCCTATTCTCTTTATTCTAATGTATTCTGCTTTTTTAATTAATCGGTCCCTTGTATATGCTCCTACTGTATCAATTACTATTACTACTTTATCATTTATGTTATTTGTTAATATACTACTCGCTACTGTCTTTCCATAGCCTTTTATTCCTAAAATTGAGATTGTATGTTTGCTTAAAATTTCCATTTTATCACCTATTAAAGTTTCTCTTTCAAAACCCTCTGAATTTCTTTCCATAATGCTTTTCTGATAAAAGCACTAAGATTTTCTTCTCCACTTAATTCAAACGCTTTTATCATTAATTTTTTGTAAGTATCATCTACTTTGAAAAGAACAATGTGTCTTTTTGGATAAGAAATTTCCCTTTGCATAAAAAAAAAGAAAAAAGTAATACTTATAAATCCAGGTATTACAATTTTTCAATTATAATTCCAATTTCTTCTTCCTCAAAAATTCTTTCTATTTCCTGTTTTAGTTTCTCCTTGGTTTCTATACCTATTGCTTTTGCTTCCTTTAACATTCCTCTTACTACTTCTTTTAGTTCTTCTTTTGTCAACCCTTCTCTAATCAATTTTTTAAGTTTTTTTTTAGCGTTAATGATATAAGTTGCCTTTCTAAAATAAATTTTTGAAAGTTCTCTTGCTTCTTCCATCTCAAAATATTGTCTTAACTCTTCTAATTTCTGTTTAAATCGTTCATCTTCTATGAAACCTTTCTCAAAGAAATAAAAATAAATTGCTTGTCTTATTAAGTCACTCAAACTAACTTTATACTCTTCTGAGATACTCAACAAAACTTGATACAACTTTTTATCTAACCTTAAACTCACAATTTCCGTTTTCCTCCTTAACATTTTATTTCACCTTCCTTTTTCTCTTTTTAAAATTTAGTAATCTCAGCAAAAAATCCTTTAACTCTTCAAAAGAATAGAAGAAAAATTTTTGTTTAACTGCTCTATACCCACTTAAAATATTTTCCTTTTTAACAAATACTCTTCCAAAATCCCCGTTTCTTTTTTTCCTCACTATGTCTAACTCTACCCTTCTATAGTCATCAAATTTATTTCTCAATCCCCAATAGTAGTTTAAACTAATTGGT
>DQVX01000045.1 GCA_015661515.1 Nanobdellota archaeon | reverse complement strand
TTAATGCAACTATATCTCCATATTTCTTTGTAAGATCTCTAACCTCTATAGCATAATCGGGCATTTTAACTCACCTCACCTAAGCATAGCTTTTGTTTTAAAAAGAATATATCTCATAAAGTTCTTTTCTCCTTGCTTCCAAAAGCTCTTCCTTTTTTCCAGCAAATTCTGCTGCAGTCATAACATGCTTTATTTTTTCTACTTGTTTAACTCTTTCCCTCCATTGTAAATCGCGAAGCATATGATGATCTATTACAAGAATCTCGCAAATTTCTGCTATTTTTTTAAGGTTTTCTATACTTTGTTCATAGCTTTTAAAAGAATAGCGATAGCCAAGCATATAAGTCATTGGACCATCGATAAAAACTATATCAGGCTTTTCTTCTAAAATAAATTTTACTTGCTCTTCTACGCTTGGTCCTTCTATATCGCTGCTATGTAAAAATTTCTCTCCTTTATATTCTATGCAAACCTCTATCACATAGCCTAGCTTCGAATTAGTTCCATGAAAAACCGGTTGCGAAAATTTTATTTTTGTATCTTTGAAAATAAATTCCTTTCCATCAGCAAACTCAAGAATTTTTGGTTGTATTAAAGAAAGAAAATGGCTTGCTCTTTGTTTTTGGCTTTTGTTAATTTTTTTCTTAGGGTGCTTTACTAAAGCTATTTTATTTTTAAATATCTCAGGTGCATTAGGATTATGATGATCATAATGATAATGCGTGACTATAAGCACATCGCATTTTTTTGCATATTTATTAATTGTTTTTATATGTTTTTCTAAACGTTTAACTTCCAAAGGATGTGGAGGTAGTCCATAACGCTTAGGTCCTAAAGCTGCTGAAGGGTCTATAAGAATTTTAATATCTGTTTTAATAAAAGTTGCCATAGAGCGTGTGCCTAGAGAATCAAAAGCTAAAGGTAATATTTTCATAATTTATATTTTTCCTGCAGCAAGCTTTATATCTTCGGGTCTTATTGTTTTTCTTCCTGCATGTCTTGCAAGTTCTGCTGCCTCAAAAGCAAGTTCTTGTGCTATTTCTTCAACAAGTTTTTTAAGCTCATCTAAAGCTTCTTTAGAAATCCTTTCTATACCAGCTTTTCTTGCAACTCTTTCTATTGCAGCACGAGGAATCATAATATATTTAACTCCGGGGAATTATATAAATTTATTATGAAACGCAAATTGGTTTTTGCTACAATTCTTGTAATTTTGCTTATTCTCTCCTATTTCTATTTCTTTATAATTTCTCCTGTTTTTGTCTCTAAACCAAAACTTGAAAAGCCTGTATTTAAAGGAAAAGTTGAAGAAAAACATGTAGAATGGGTTGTTAATGAGCTCGGAGCCTATAAATTGCGTGCAAACTCGGAAATAGAAGTTATTGTTGACGGTGAAGAATTCACGGTTAGCATTGTAGAGAACAAACCTGTGGTGAAAAAAGGTAAAGCAAAAGATCCTGATGTGAGAATTTATGCAAATACTCAAGCTTTCAAACGAATTTTCGAATCAGAGGATTTTAAAACAGAGCTCCTTAAACTTTACGAGGAAGGCCTTGTAAGAATAGAAGTGCTTAAACCACCTGAGGAGCTTATACTTAAGGGTTACAAAGCAATTTATGACGAGCTACAGAAATGAAATTTAAAATACTTTACATCCATACTACTTCAACTTCATCTGTTCTCCATTTAGGTTTTATTTTACTCTCGCTTAAAGAAATACCTTTTTTTAAAGCTCTGTATATTTGCAAACCATTCCAAGCTATCATTGCACCATTATCTCCTGCAAATTGTTTTTCTACAGCATAAAATTTAGCTCCACGCTCTTTACACATGATTTCAAGCATTTCTCTTAGCCTAGAATTTGCTGCCACACCACCTGTTAAAAGAACCTCGTTTTTTTCACAATGTGCTAAAGCTCGTTCCGTAACTTCTACAAGCATTGAAAAGCAAACCTCTTGTAAGGAAAAGCATATATCCTCGAGCTTTATACCCTTTTTGTAAAGCTTTAAAGCTTCTGTGATTATTCCTGAAAATGCTACATCCATACCTTTTACTACATAAGGAAGTTCTATCCATTTTCCTTTTTTTGCGATTTCTTCTATTTTTGGCCCACCTGGAAAGCCCAAACCTACTTCGCGAGCGAATTTGTCAAGAGCATTTCCTATGCCTATATCTTGCGTTTCTCCAAAAACTCTGTATTTTCCTTCTGTAAAAGCAATTACTTGCGTATTCCCACCAGAAACATAAAGCGTTACAGGATCTTTTGCTTTGGAAAAAAGTTTTCCTATTTCTATGTGAGCAATACAATGATTAACACCTATAAGTGGTTTGGAATGTTTTAAAGAAAGATATCTTGCAAATATAGCTCCTATTCTTAAACATGGTGCTAATCCAGGGCCTTGGGAAAATGCTATAGCATCTATATCTTCTAAATTTATACCTGCTTTTTCCATAGCATTATTTAGCACAATTTTTGCATTTTCTGCATGATGCTCTGCTGCTTCTCTTGGGTGTATACCACCTTTTTTTGGTATAAAAACCACTTTTTCATTTGCAAGCACTTTTCCGCTTTCGCTTACAATCCCTATTCCAAAAGTATGTGCAGTAGATTCTATTCCTAAAACTATCACACAACCACCTTAATTATTCCAGCATAAAAAGAATATCTTAAAAATTTTGCAAGAAAAACAGCTATTAAAAAATATTTTAAATCCATTTCTGAAATTCCTGCAGCAATTGTAAGAATATCTACAGGTAATGGAATAGGAAGAGCTAAAACAACAAAAAGTCCTAAAACACCATATTTATTTGCTATTTCACTTAACTTATCTTTATTTTTCATTTTTTTAAGTTTTTCTTTGTAATATTCTATTCCAAATTTTCCAAGAAAGTAATTTACTAAACTACCTAAAGTAGAGCCTATGGCTGAAACAAGCACAATATAAAAAGGATTTAAACCTATACCAATAAAACCTGCGATGACTATTTCTGTTGCAAATGGGAAGAAAATAGTTGAACCTAAAAATGAAATTAAAAACATTCCCACATATCCGTATTCAAAGAAAAAGTTAATCAACCAGGAAAGCTCTTGCATGAACATTTTTAGTTTTCGAAGTTTAAATTATTTTAAAAACTATTTGTGCCACCGTAACATTTAAATTCATTTGGGTTAAAGGATTATAAAATATGGAATGGGAAATAATTAAAGATTTTGATAACAGGCTATTGGAAAGAAGAGAACTTATATTACGTATAGATTACGGTGGTGGTCCTACACCTTCAAAAGCTCAACTCCAAGCTATAATTGCAAAAAAATTTGCTGTAGATCCAAGAAGAGTAGAAATTCATAAAATTATGTCAGAAAAAGGGTATCCTGCTGGAAAAGTTTGGGTAAGAATATGGGATCAACCAAAAGTAGAGGTGTTATTCAAAGAAAATAAAGAAGGTGAACAAAATGCCGAAAAAGCCTCCGAGCAAAAGCAAGCATAAAAATGTGCAACGCTGGAAAAAGTATAAAATAGAGGGAGGAAAAGCAATACCTTTAGGAAAATTTTGTCCTCGTTGTGGAGAAGGCTTTTTCTTAGCTGAACATAAAAACAGATTAACATGTGGAAAATGTGGATATAGTGAGATAAAAAATGTTGATAGCAATAGTAAGTGATTTTCATTATCCTGAAAGAAGTAAAGAACTTGTGCTTTTAGAAGAACTCGAAAAAACTTCTCCTGATTTAATTATAGGTGTAGGAGATTATACAACAAAAAAAGTTATTGAAATACTTGAAAAAATTTCGAAATTTAAAGGAGTTTGTGGTAATGTTGATACAGCAGAAATAGAATTACCTAAAAAACTTTTACTAAATATTAAAGGTTTTAAAATAGCTGTTTTTCATTCAAAAGAAATTTATCCTCGCGGAGATTTGCATGGTATATATAATTTTTGGAAAGAAGAAAATCCTGATTTCATAATTTTTGGACACACGCATAAACCATGCTTTGCTTTTATGGAAAACTGTTATTTAATAAACCCTGGCTCGTTTAATGGTGTTATTTCAGGTGATTTTTCACAAGCTTATCCGAGCTTTGCTTTATTAACTCTTGAAAAAAATTATTTCAGGGTAAACTTCATAAGTAAAATAAAATAATTAAGCTTATGGAAGAAGCTGTAAAAAAATTAAAAATTTTGGAAAAAAAGAATATACTTTTGCTAATGCATCATAACGCAGACATTGATGCTTTAGCTTCTGCTTGGGTTTTGAAAAATTATTTTTCTTTAAAAAACAACGTAACAATAGCTACTTGTGAATCATTAGCAAAACAAACAAAAAAACTTTTGAATATTATTAATGAAGAAATCGTGAAAGATCCTGATTGTAGTGCATATGATTTTATTATTGTAGTTGATACTTCTTCCTATGAACAAGTAAAAACAGCTAAAAATTTGAAAATAAATGCTATAATAGATCATCATGAAAAAGGAGATTTAAAAGCAGAAATAGAAATTATTGACAAAAACGCTAAAGCTACCGCATGTATTGTTTATGAAATTATGAAAGAATTTGGATATGAATTAAGCGAAATTGAGAAAAAAGTTCTTTTAGCTGGAATAGTTTCTGACACAGCTCATTTGCGATTTGCAGATAAAAATACTTTTAAAATTATTTCAGAACTAATAGGAAATTTTTCGTTTGGAGAAGTATTAAATTTAATTGCAGTAGAGGAAGATGTTTCTGATAGAATTGCTACTTTAAAAGCCGCTAAAAGAATGGAGCTTTATAAGTTCAACGAGTTAATTGTTGCTTTTTCAAAACTTGGTTCACATGAAGCAATAGCAGCAAGAAATCTTGTTAAGTTAGGTGTAGATATAGCAATAGTTATGACAAAAAAAGATAATGAGCTTAGAATTTCCTCACGAGGAAAAGAAAAAATTCTTGCTAAAGGTATAAACTTAGCTGAAATTTTCAAGAAAGTAGGAGAGTTTATTCAAGGCTCTGGAGGAGGACATGATTTAGCAGGTTCTGCTAACGGAAAAGTAAAGCCATATGAAATTGTAAGAAATTTTATTTTAAAAGAGCTTTCTAAAAAACTTGGAAAATGGAAAAAGATTAAAGTGTAATTCAAGGTATTATTTTTAAAAGCCTTTAAGGGCCCGTAGCTCAGCTTGGAATAGAGCGGCCGGCTTCGGACCGGCAGGTCGCGGGTTCAAATCCCGTCGGGCCCACCATAATTAATGTTTATAATATTTTCTTTACATAAAATAATTCATGAGAACTAGAATTATTGGAATAGTTTCTGGAAAAGGTGGTGTAG
>DQVX01000039.1 GCA_015661515.1 Nanobdellota archaeon | reverse complement strand
ATTCATTTCTGTAATAAGTTTTTTAATTCTTTCAAGCATTTTATATGTTTGAGAAGGTATAGAAATGCCGCTTTGAAAAAGTTCAATTTCATAACCTATATGCAAATCTCCTATTACTAAAATATCATTTATTTTTACAGCTCTTTCTGTGGAAAACTTTATTTTTTTGTACATAAGTTTATTAACTTTATGTGAAAAATAAAAGATTATGTATGTTGGTACTGTAATTTCAACTACAAATACTCCTAGTACAGAAAAATTTCACTTTGTATTAGCAGAGGATGTTATTGTAAAGAAAGGACAATTTGTAGTAGTTTCAACAGAAGAAGGAAAAGTTGTTGCAAGAGTATCTGATATAATTAAAACAAATCCTTATTTTGAAAGAGCAGATTCTGTTAAAGAATTTGAACGCTCAGGAAAATCTCTTTCCGAGCTTTTTCCTTCTGAGAGATGGGAATATCTTATAGGAGAAGCAGTGCCATTAGGAGTTTATAATGAAAATGGTGAACTTTCAAGAAGCTTTGTTCCTCCTTCTCCTGGAGAAAAAGTTTATTTAGCAGGAAAACAAGAAATTTTCAAATTTTTTGGTTTTGATGAAAATGGTGTTTGTCTAGGAAAAGTTTTGCATCATGATGTAGAAGTAAAACTAAATATAACAAGATTACTTCAAAAACATTTAGCAATACTCGCCATGTCAGGTGCTGGAAAATCTTATTTAACAACAGTTTTGATTGAAGAGCTTATTGAGCGTAAAGAAGAACATGGAAAAATAGGAATAGTGCTTATAGATACTCATGGAGAATATGTGGGTTTTACAGAAGACGAGAAATATATGGATAAAACATATCTTGTTTTAGGAAAAGATTTTAAAATAGGTGTGCCTTCTCTTTCTCCACAATTTTTTGCAGAAATTTTACCTAATATGACAGCTGTGCAAAAAAGAGAGCTCACAAGATTACTTGCATATATTCATGAAGAAAAAAAAGGCAAGCCTTTTGATTTAACTGATTTAATGGAAAAACTTGAAAATGATAAAATAATAAAAAAATCTGATACAAGAAATATACTTTACACATATCTTTCTGAGCTTAATTCTACAGGATTATTTGGCTATTATGACAATCCTCCTTTAGATAAACTTTCAAGACCAGGGCAATTAACTATAATAGATATTTCAGATTTAACATCTCAAAAAGAAAAACAAATAATTGTTTCTTATATAGGAAGGAAACTTTTTGAGGCAAGAAGAATAGAAAGAATTCCTCCGACTTTGCTAATTTTAGAAGAAGCTCATAATTATGCTCCTGAAGGTGTGAAAAAAGAAAATGCTATTTCTCGAGGAATTATAGAAAAAATAGCAAGAGAAGGGAGAAAATTCCATGTAGCACTTTGCTTAATCTCTCAGCGTCCTATAAACCTTTCTACCACAGCTCTTTCTCAATGTAATACCCATATAATTCTTAGAATAACAAATCCTTATGATTTGGATCATATAGGAAAAACTTCCGAAGGTATAACAAGGGATGTATTAAAAATCATATCTTCTTTACAGGTAGGAGAAGCACTTGTTGTAGGAGAAGCTGTAAATTATCCATTATTTTTTAAAGTAAGAACAAGAAAAAGTAAAAAAGCTGAACGCGGAATTAGCTTAGAAGAAGCCGCATTAAGATTCATGGAAAAACAAAACAAAGTTTCAGAAGATGTTAAAGCATTTATGTAATTTTTTCTCAAGTAGCATATAGCTTAATTTCATTTCCCAATTTTTCGAGTTATTAAATCTGTTTTCTTTGTGGAAAAGAAAAAGAAATTTATTTATCATTGTTTTTCAAAAATTTGAATATGGTTTTAGTTGATATAATAATAGGACGAGATCAAGAAGATATACGGAAATTTGGAAACAAAGGTTGCATTTTTTTAGGAAAACATATTGTCGGTGAAGGTGAAGACGCTCATTATACAAATAAAATAGTCATGGATGTTCTAAGACCACATATAGTTCTTGTTTTAGGAAAACGAGGTTCTGGAAAAAGTTATACAGGTGGAGTTATAGCAGAAGAACTAATGCTTTTACCAGAAGAGATAAAAAGAAACCTTAGTTGCGTTCTTATAGATATAATGGGAATTTTTTGGTCTATGAAATATCCAAATGAAAGAGATTTTGAACTTCTTGCACGATGGGGTTTTAAACCAAAAGCCTTTCCTGTTAAAGTTTTTGTTCCTATTGGTTTAGCAAAATCTTATGAAAAAGAAAAAATAAGTTTTGATGAAGTTTTTGCTATAAGACCAGATGAACTCTCAGCAAGTGATTGGGCATTAACATTTGGTTTTTCTCTTCAAGATCCTTTAGGGATTCTTTTAGAAAGAGTTTTAAGAAATCTTAAAAAAAAGAATGAAAAATATGGAATTGATGAAATAATAGAAGGAATAGAAAACGATAAAAGAGCAACAGAAAAAGAAAAACAAGCACTTATAAATCGCTTTATTTCTGCAAAAGATTGGGGAATATTTTCAGATGAAGCAACACCTATAGAAAAGTTTTTAGAACCTGGTGTAGCAACAGTACTTGATGTATCTCTACAAGAATGGGGTGTAAGAAATTTGCTTTTAGGGATTCTAGCAAGAAAAGTTTATGAAATAAGAATGTATGCAAGAAGAAAAGAAGAAATAGCAATAATAGAAGGTGGGGAAAAAACTAAAATACCGATGGTGTGGTTTATAATAGATGAGGCTCATGAATTTTTGCCAAATGAAGGTAAAACAGCTGCAAGTGATGCTTTGCTAACTTTGGTTAGACAAGGAAGACAGCCAGGAATAAGTTGTGTATTTATAACACAAAGACCAAATAAATTACATGAAGATGCTATATCGCAAGCAGATCTTATAATTTCACATAGATTAACTTCTAAGGCTGATTTAGATGCATTAGCTCAAATAATGCAAACATATCTTTTAGAAGATATAAGAAAAACTATTTCAGGTCTTCCAAAAACAAAAGGAACAGCTATAATATTGGATGATAACTCTGAAAGATTATATAAAATTCAAGTTAGACCAAGATTATCTTGGCATGCAGGTGGATCGCCTTTGCTTTTATAGTATTACTTCTTCTAATAAAACTTTCCCTTCTTTTAAAGTGAAAATAAAGCATTTTTCTTTTTATTTTTCCTTTGAATAACAAAAAATTCCTGTTATTCTTTTTCTTTCAAGTATTTCGCAAATATTATAAAACGTGCTATTACTTATTTCTGGATAAAGAGGGTCTATTAATATTACTTGCGGAGTATAGTTAAAAATAATATATCTTAAATCTTCTAAAAATTCTGTTTCATTTTTAGGCTCTATATGTGCAAAGAAAATCTTTTTTCCTAAGAAATTTTTAATTTCTGGAAATGTTTTTTAAATCCTTTAAAAAGAAAATATATAAAAAGGTGAGCATATGCAAGCAACTTTACCTTCAAAGAAAATAAGAATTATAGTTGACAGCAGAGAAATGTTCTCTGAAACTGTTGCAGAGCTTTATTCGCTTGGTTGTGAAATAATAGAAAGGAATATTTCTGTAGGAGATTATATTTGTTCTAATAGAGTTTGTGTAGAAAGAAAAACTGCAGAAGATTTTACAGCAAGTATTATAGATGGTAGGCTTTTTATGCAATTAAAAAATATTTCAGAGCATTATGAAAAACCTGTGCTTATAATTGAAGGAAGAAACTTTTTTTCTCGAAATATACATCCAAACGCAATTTACGGAGCTTTAGCAAGTTGTATAGATTTTGGAGTGACAATTTTTCATTCTTCATCTCCAAAAGAGACAGCAAAATTAATTTATTTTCTTGCAAAAAGAGAACAAATAGATGAAAAAAGAGAGGTTGCGTTTAAACCAAAACCAAAAGCTAAAAGTATTAGTGAAATGCAAGTAAATATAGTTGCAAGTTTACCATTTGTGAATGTTGTTTTAGCAAAACGTTTATTAAAACGCTTTAAAACGCCAAGAAATATTTTTTGTGCAAGTGAAAGAGAACTTCAAAAAATTGAAGGAATAGGAGAAAAAAAGGCAAGAGCAATATGGAAAGTTCTTAATAAAGAGTGGAGTGAAGAAAATGGAGGTTGAAATAAAATTTTTGGAAATAGATAAAGAAAAAGTTATTGAAAAACTTGAAAAGCTTGGTGCTAAAAAAGTTTTTGAAGGTTATATTATTGATTTATTTTTTGATTTTGAAAATTTAGAACTAACAAAAAATGATAAACTTCTTAGATTAAGAAAGCTTGAAAACAAAGTAAAACTTACTTTTAAAGAAAAATTAACTCAAGAAAAATGTAAAGTCACAAATGAATTAGAGCTTGAAGTTGGAGATTTTGAAATAATGAAAAATATTTTAGAAAAAATAGGGCTAAAAGTAATATGGAAAGTGGAAAAGCATAGAACTTCTTTTGTTTTAGAAAATGCTCGATTTGAAATAGATTCTTTTCCAGGTATACCAACTTTTCTTGAAATAGAAGCTGAAAACGAAAAGGAATTAGAAAAATACTCAAAATTATTAGGGTTTTCTTTAAAAGAAGGGAAGCCGTGGACTATAAGGGAAGTGTTAAAGTATTATAAAAAGCTTTAGAATGGTGCGGGGGCTGGGAATTTCAATAATATTTTTCTAATTTTTGAACCCAGGAAGGCTCTATTGTGTAGCCCTTTGCCAAGTTTTTCAAGGCAAAAGGGCTTCGCCACAGGAGCCTCAGTCCTGCGCCATCGGCCAGGCTAGGCGACCCCCGCATACTCTTGCTTAATTAATATGTTTTTGAATTTAAAAATTTTAAAGGATAGAAAGAGTTAAAAGTATTTTTTTAACTCTTCTAATTGTTTTTTTAACTCTGAAACATGTTCTTCAAGTGATTCTATTTCAGGTTTTTTAATTTCATGTGTATAAGAATAAGAAGGAATTTCTGGTTCAAATGGCATAGGCTTTACAAGTTCTCTGTTAAGAAAATTTATGATTTTAATAGCTTCTTGAAGATTTCTTAAAAGAGTTCCAATAGCTTCATTTTTAATTCTTTCTATTTCATCATTTATTTTCATAATTTCCATCGTATTTCTTATAATTTCATCTAACATTTGAATTCTTTTTATTATCATATCGTATTTTTCAAGTTTTATAAAAAGTGGGGCTCTTACCGGAGTAGGAGGAGAAGTATATTCAGGGTGTTCAGAAAAATTAGCTCGTACTTTATTTGAAAATTCATTTGAAATAGTTTCACTTTTTTCTATAGTTTTTTTAATTCTTTCTATTTCTTCTTTAGGTTTTTTTTCGTCTTTTGAAAACCACAACATTATTTATCGCCTATAAAAATTTCGAAAAAACTCCTTTATATTCTTTTCTTTTATAAAACCTTTAAATACCCTTTCTAATAATTATTAACAGATACCCATGAAAAAACACAGAAAAATTTTACTTTTAATAGCTCTTAGTATAGCTTTCTTTATACCTTTTTTTACCTCTTTCTCTACACCTTTATCCCTTGAAATAATAAACCCTTATTCCTATCCAAAACTTTACAAAAACTGGACAGTTTTCTTTAAAACTCAGGGCAAAGCAGATTTAGTAATAAAAGCTGTAAACCGAACAGAATTTGGAAAAGATTTAGAGTTTTTGGAAATTAAATGCGGCGAGCAAAAAATTAAAGCAGAGCTCAAGAAAAATTCAGTTATAGCCAAAAACTATGAATGCAATGAAATCTCTTCCTTTACAGCCAAAGTTTTAACTCCTGGAAAACACTATTTACAATTCCTTTTCGGCGGTTTAACAGCATATGCTGAAAATCAAGCTGAGGAATCTGAAAAAAAATATAATATAACAATAACAATACTCCATGCAGGAAATAATTTCAAGAATGAAGAGCTTAAGTATGCTTACTTTATAGAAAATAACATAATAACAGCTCTTCTGTCTGAATTGAAAAATTTAAAAAATATTCAAAATTCTACTAATTCCATATCAATTTCTGTAGAACATCCAAGCAAAGTAAATATAATTTTCACTAAATACAACAAAAACATATTTGAAGAAAGAGTAAAAATGTTTAGAAAAGGAGAGCATGAAAAATATGGAATATTTACATTTGGTTATGAATTATTCAAGAAGTTTATTGTTAATGCCATGTTGCAATATAATACTTTACAATTAGCCTCTAATACAAGAGTTATATTACCAGGAGTTTATGAAATACTTCTTATAAAAACACATGTAATACCTTTTCCTAAAATAGTTATTTATGTATAATAACTTTTGAAATAATCAAATTCTCAATTTCTTTCACTACTTCTTCAATTTTTCTTTCCCCATTTATTTCAAAAAAAGCATTTCTTTTTTTGTAGAATTCTCTTATCTGCTCTATTTCATCATAAAATCTTTTCAGCCTATATTTCACAACCTCTTCTTTATCATCATTTCGCTGAATTAATTTTTCTCCGCAATTATCACAAAGCTCATCTTTTTTCGGTGGCAAGAATTTGAGATTATAGATCTTACCACATTTTGGACAATATCTGCGAAGAGTTAATCTTTCAAAAACAGTCTTATCTGAAACAACTATTTCTATTACCATATCTATTTTTTGGTTAAATTTTTCTTCAAGTATTTTGGCTTGATTCACAGTTCTTGGATAGCCATTTAAAAGTACTACTTCAGAAGTTTTTGTTTTAAGCGCATTATAAATTATTTCCGCAACTATTTCATCTTTGACTATTTCTCCTTTAGCAAGAATAGGAGCAATAATTTTTCCTAAAGGAGTACCTTTTTCTATTTCTTTTCTCAATAAATCACCAGTAACTATTAATTTCCAATTATTTTTTTGAGAAAGTACTCTACAAACAGTATCTTTTCCTGCACCTGGTTTTCCTATAAATGCTACTATCATTTTACCCCCACAATTTTTTTAATTTTAACTCTATTTTAAATTTTATGCCAGTAAATGCTCCACCAGAATTTTTTAAAGCTCAAGAAAAATATCTAAATGCAAAAACAAGAGAAGAAAAAATAAAGGCTTTAGAGGAAATGATAAGAACTCTTCCTAAGCATAAAGGTACAGAGAATTTATTAGCACAACTAAAAGCAAAGCTCTCTAAGTTAAAAGCACAAGAAGAAAGAGCAAAAGGAAAAAAAGGAAAAAGTGGTATAAAAAAACATGGAGATGTTATGGTTTCTATAATAGGATTTCCTAATTCTGGAAAAACACATTTGCTAAACCTTTTAGCTCAAACAGAATTTAAAGAAAGTCCTCAACCATATTCTACAATTGAACCATTAACAGGAATTGTTGATTACGGTGGGGCAAAAATTCAGCTAGTTGAGATTCCTGCATTTTTTAGAAAACAAGATATGAGCATTGCACATGCTTCAGATTGCATATTATTAATAGCACGTGAAGAAGCAGAATTTTCTGAGCTCGAAAAAATATTAAAAGAATTTAGAATAGAGAAGCCTGTTGTAAAATTCTCATGGAAAGAAGATGTAAAAAATTTAATATCAAAAATATGGGAAGCATGTGGAATGATAAGAGTTTATACAAAAGAACGAGGAAATAAGCCAGAAGCAAGACCTATAGTAGTTAAAAAAGGTTCAACTGTTAAAGATGTTGCAGAACGTATTCATGAAGATTTTGTTAAATATTTTAAATTTGCAAAAGTATGGGGAAAATCTGCAAAATTTCCTGGAGAAAAAGTTGGTTTAGAACATGTTTTAGAAGATATGGATGTAATTGAGATAAGAATAAAGTAATAACTTTATAAGAAATTTTAGCTATATAGTTTATCATGGAAATAAAACAGCATTCTATTATAACTAATGTTGAAAAAGCTAAGGAAAAAGCTAAAAAGCTAAAAGGTGAAATTGCCGGGATTTATCAAACTACTTCTATTTTAGTTGGAAAAGTAGAAGAAGTAAAATTAGAAAAACTCTGGAGTATGGGAATTTTGTTTTGCAGGATAAGATTAAAAAATGTTAAAAAATTTGATTTGGAAGGAAATCTTATTTCTCAAACAGAAGAAGAGCTAATATATGTTAATAAACCAGAATTTATTTTTAGTTTAAAAGAATTAGAAAAAGCGAACCAAAAAGTGTTTAAAAGCTTTATTTCTTTGCTTTAAGGTTTTGAACCTAGCCTGATTATTACTGCTAAAGCTATTACTAATCCTGCTGCACCAAATGCTATTGCTAGATTTGTTAAAAATGTTTTTGCCATTTCTGGTAATCCTAAAAGTTGATGCCAAGAAATAAGTATTACATTTAAAGCTGTTACTGCAATTAAAAAGTTTATTTCTTGCTGTGTTGTTATATTAAATATAGCTACTATAACTCCAAGTATTGCTAATAGCAATATTATTGCTGTTTGCATTGGTGCTTCTGTATAAAGTGCTGCATATGCTAATAGAAATATTGCAACAAATGCTACTGTACCTACTGTAAAATTAGAGAGCGTTTCTGTAGTTGTAGTTTTTTTAGCTGCTTTAGAGCTTTTTCTTGCCATAATTTTTATTTGCTAAACTAAATATATAAAACTTGTGATATTATGCTCTCGGATAAAGAGCTTATAGAATTAATGATCTCTCAACCAAGCTGGGAAGATGTTTTAGTAAGAATTGTTGTAGAAGAGAAAATGGATCCTTGGGATATAGATATATGCAGGCTTGCAGATGTATTTGTACAATATCTTGAAAGAATGAAAAAATTAGATTTACGTATTCCAGCAAGGTTTATTCTTATAGCAGCTATTTTATTAAGAATGAAGTCAGATTTTTTGAAACAAAATGAAGAGAAAAAAGTATTGATACCAGAAAGTGAAAAAGGTGTCGAAACTCAAGCTCCACAAGAACTTGCTGAAATACCACCATTAGAGCCGCCTGTAGAAAGAGTTCCTGTAAGAAATGTTACTATTGAAGAGCTTATATATGCTTTGAAAAAAGCTTTTGAAATTCAAGAAAGAAGAAGAATAAGAAGAGAGAGAAGAAAAAAAGCTGTTAAAGAATTTGTAGAAATAGAAGAAGAGGATATTACAGAAAGAATAAAAAATCTTCTTAATAAAATAAAAAACATTTTGGAAGAGCTTGAAAAAGAAGAAATAGAATTTTCAAAAATAGTTGGTGAGTGGAAAAGAGAAAAAATAGTTAAAACTCTTATCCCAATACTTCATTTATCTCAAGAAGGAAAAATATGTTATGAACAACCAAAACTTTTTGAAGAAATTTATATAAGGTTGAAAGAGTATGAACAAAAAAGCTCTAATTGAAGCAGCTCTTTTCATGAGTACAAAACCTCTTTCAATAAAAGAACTGACAAAAATAGCAAATAGTAGTGAAGAAGAAATAAAAAACATTTTGGAAGAGCTTAAAAAAGAATTTGAATCCCCTGAAAGAGGCGTGCATTTAATAAAAATGGGTAATGGATATAAGCTTTATGTAAAACCTGAATATGTTCGTTTTGTAAGACATTTAACTCCTTATTCAGATATGAAAAAAGGTCATTTACGTGTATTAGCTTTAGTAGCTTATAAAAATGGTATAACTCAATCAGAAATAGTAAAAGTAATAGGAAATAGAACTTATGAATATGTAAGAGAGCTTATTGAAAGAGGTCTTATAAGAGCTGTAAAAGAAGGGAGAACTATAAAACTTTTGCCAACTAAAGAATTTGCAAATTATTTTGGGTTAAAAACACCTGAAGAAGCAAAGAAATTTTTTGAAGGTGTAATAAATGCCAAGAGAAATGACAAGTCTTGATTTAAAATATGCTGTAGAAGAGATGAAAGTGCTTGAAGGAGGAAGAATAGAAAAAATCTATCAAAAAGATAAGCAAATAAGGATAAAAGTTTATACTTCTCAAGGTGAAAAAGAACTTTTCTTTGAACCAGGAAAGTTTTTCCTTACTGAATACAAAAGAACTTCTCCTGAACATCCACCAAGTTTCTGCATGCTTTTAAGAAAACACCTTATGGGAAAAAGGATTTTGTGGATAAGGCAAAAAGGGTTTGAAAGAATAGTTGAACTTGAAACTCAAGATAAAATTCTTATTTTTGAAATATTTTCTCGTGGAAATGTAATTCTCTGTGAAAAGGATTACACAATTATAATGCCTTTGGAAGTTCAATTATGGAAAGATAGAGAAATTCTTCCAAGAAAAGTTTATAAATTTCCGCCTGAAATCATAAACCCATTTACCTTAGAGCTTGAAGAATTTAAAAATATGATAAAAGGTCAGAAAAAAATTGCAAGTTTATTAGCTACTCAACTTTCCTTAGGAGGAATATATGCAGAAGAAGTTTGCATAAGGGCTGGAGTTGAAAAAAGCAAAAAATGTAGTGAGCTATCTGAAGAAGAAAAAGAAAAACTTTTTGAGGCTCTTAATAGCTTGAAAGAAAATGTAAAAGCATACATTGTTTTTGAAAATAATGAGCCAAAAGATTTTGCTCCCTTTGAGTTAAAGCTTCATGAAAATAGTGAGAAAAAGTATTTTGAAAGTTTTAACAATGCATTAGATGAATATTATACATATTTTGAAATAAAACAAGCTAAAAGTAAGAGCGAAAAACAAGCAAGTGAAGAAGAAGAAAAACTAAAAAGAATTATAGAAAGACAAAAAGAAGTTATTAAAAATTTGGAAGAAATGGAAGAAAAAGCAAGAAAAAAAGCTGAAATTCTTTTTAATAATTTAGACCTTGTAGAAAGAATATTTCAAGGATTGAAAAAAGCTCGTGCAAATGGTTTGAGTTGGGAAGAAATAAAAGAAAGAATTTCTTTTGATGACTCTTTAGAAGCAAGAAGTATAAAAGAAATAAAAGAGCATGAAGGAAAAATTTTGCTTAATATTAATAATACTGATATAGAAGTTGATTTTACAATTTCAGCAATAGAAAATGCGCAAAGGTATTATGAAAACGCGAAAAGGTATAAAAAGAAAATAGAAATTGCGAAACAAAAAATTGAAGAAATAAAAAATAGGATAAAAGCTGAAAAACAAAAGAAAAAACAGCAAGAAATAAAGCTGCCTGTAAAGAAAAAGCCCAAGAAATATTGGTATGAAAAGTTTAGATATAGCTTAACTTCTGAAGGTTTTCTTGTTGTAGCAGGAAAAGATGCTACGCAAAATGAAATTCTTTACAAAAAGTATTTAGAAAAAGATGATATAGTATTACATGCCGATATTCATGGAGCACCACTTACAATAGTTAAAGCTCAAGGTAGAAAAATTACGCCTCTTGCAGTAAGAGAAGCTGCAGAAATAGCTGCAGCATATTCGAGTGCATGGAAGTTAAAATTAGGGAGCGTCGATGTATATTGGGTTTATCCTGAACAGGTTTCTAAAACACCGCCTGCAGGACAATATCTTCCAAAAGGAGCTTTTATGATTTATGGTCAAAAAAACTACTTAAGAAAAACAGAAGTTAAAATTTCTATTGGGGTTATTTTAAATGAAGAACCAAAAGTTTATGCAGGTAGCGTATTAGGAGCAAGAGCTCATTGTAAATATTTTCTTACAATATTTCCAGGGGATATTCCTAAAAACGAGCTTGCGAAAAAAATAAAATTAAAATTAATGCAAAAAGCTCTTCCAGAAGATAAAGTTCTTATAGAGGCAATTCCAGATGAAGAATTTTTAAAAGTTATTCCTGGAAGCGGAAATATAATAGGCTAAGACTAAACCCATTTTTCTATAATTTTTCTTATTTCTTCAAATACATCTTGCTTAGATTTTTCTGCATTAACAATTTTCCATTTGCAAAAAACATTTTTTCTTGCGAGTTTTTCATAAGATTTTGCAACTTTATTAAGAAATTCTTTGTCTTTTTCAAATCTGTCTAATTTTTTCTTTTCTTTATATTTTCTTTTTAGAGATGTTTCTGGAGAGATTTTAAGAAGTATTGTAATATCAGGTTTTGGTAATTTAAAGATTTGAGCCATTTTTAACATGGTACTAATTTTTATTCCTTGCACGCTTTGATAAGCAAGTGTAGAAGTAAAATATCTATCAGCTATAATAAACATTCCTGAATTTAGCGATTTTTTTATTAGGTTAATATCTTTTATAAAATCAGCAAAATAAAGAAGAAAAAGCGTAGTTGGTGTTAGCTCAAGGTTTGTTTCTAAAAATTGATAAATAACTTTTCCTATGGGGTTTTTTCTATCAGGATATCTCAAAACCAAAACATTTTTTCCTTTTTCTTCTAAAAAATTTTTAATAAGCTTTGTTTGAGTTTCTCCTCCTGCTCCATCTATTCCTTCTATTACAATAAATTTTCCTTTTTTTCTCTCCATTAAACTATTTTTATGTTTTATCAATATTAATAAATATATGGATGTAAATGAGCTTATAGAACTTCCAGAAAAATTTTTGAAAAGGTTAGAAGAAAAAGGTATAAAAAAACTTAACCCTGTACAAAGTGAAGCTGTAGAAAAAGGTTTGTTAGAAGGCATAAATATGGTTGTAGCTTCTCCTACAGCAAGCGGTAAAACTCTTATTGCTATTTTAGCTGCAGCAAGCAATCTTTTCAAAAGAAGTGGGAAAGTTTTATATTTAGTTCCATTAAAAGCTCTTGCTAACGAAAAATTTGAAGAATTTCAAGAGTTTTTCAGTGGAATGTTCAAAGTAGCTATAAGCACAGGAGATTACGATTCAACAGATGCTTGGTTAGAAGATTATGACATAATAATTCTTACTGTAGAAAAAGCTGATTCTCTTATGCGTCACAAAGTAAAATGGATGGAAAACGTTTCTTTAGTTATAGCAGATGAAATACATCTTCTTAACGATCCTGAAAGAGGTGCTACATTAGAAGTTGTTCTAACAAAATTTAAAGAGCTCTCACCCCAGATTTTAGCTCTTTCTGCAACTATAAAAAATGTAGAAGAAATAGCTTTATGGCTTGATGCAGAAATAGTAAAAAGCAATTATAGACCAGTAAAGCTTAGACAAGGTGTGCTTCTTGGAAAGAAAATAAGATTTATAGATGGTGAGCAAATATTAAAAAGCAAGTTTTCTAATGAAGAAGCTTTAGTTGAAGATACTCTTCTTCTCGGAAAACAACTTTTAGTTTTTGTTTCAACAAGAAAAAATGCAGAAGCCCTTGCAGAAAGATTAACTCGTGTTGTGGAAAAATATATTTCTTCAAAGGAAAAACTTCAGCTCAAAAAACTTGCAGAAAAGTTAAAAAATGTACTTGAAACGCCTACAGCACAATGTAAAAAACTTGCTACTCTTTGTGAGAAAGGTGTTGCTTTTCACCATGCAGGTCTTGTTGGAAAACAACGCTCTCTTATAGAAAATGCTTTTAGAGAAAATATTTTGAAAGTAATTGTTGCTACCCCAACCCTTGCTGCAGGAGTAAATCTTCCAGCTTTTCGTGTGCTTATAAGAGATATTAAAAGATTTTACCCTGGATATGGTTCGATTTATATCCCTGTTTTAGAATACCAGCAAATGGCAGGGCGAGCAGGAAGGCCTAAATATGATAAAGAAGGTCAAGCAATCATTCTTGCTAAAACAGAAAAAGCCGCAAAAGAAATTTTTGAAAGATATATACTTGGAGAAGTGGAAGAAATTTATAGTAAATTAGCTTTAGAACCTGTGTTTAGAGCACATGTTTTAGCATTTATTTCACAAAACCAAACTATTACAGAAGAGCAATTATATGATTTTCTTGAAGAAACATTTTATGCTTATCAATATGGAGATATCACGAGAATTTGTGATATGGCAAGAAGAATATTAGATGAGCTTATAGAATGGGGGTTTGTTGTTCAGATAAATGAAAAGCTTATAGCTACAAGAATAGGAAAACGTGTAAGCGATCTTTATATAGACCCAGAAAGTGCATGGAAAATAATTTCTGCTCTTCAAAAGCATAAACCCACAGAATTCGGGCTTATTCACTTAATATGCTCGTTGCGTGAAATGAAACCTTCTCTTACGGTAAAAAATTCTGAATACAAAGATATTCAGAGTTTAGCTATTAAGAAAAGTAAAGAACTTATGATAGATTCGCTTGATTGGATATATGTAGATGAATTCTTAGAATCACTTAAAACTGCATATATGCTTGAGCAATGGATTAATGAAGCTGACGAAGAATATATATATCAAAAATTCGGTGTAACTCCTGGAGAGCTTTATGCAAGAATAGAAATAGCTGACTGGCTTTTATATGCTATCTCTGAATTAGCCACATTAATAGGAGTGGAAATAAAAGATATGGTTAAAAAGCTTAGGTTAAGAATAAAATATGGCGTAAAAGAAGAATTATTAGAGCTTGTAAGTATAAAAGGTATTGGAAGAAAAAGAGCAAGAAAGCTTTGGAATGCTAATATTAAAACAATTAAACAAATTAAAGAAGTACCTTTAGAAAAACTTAAGAAAATAGTGGGTGAAGCAACTGCAGAAAAAATAAAAAAGGCTGTATCATGAAAGTATATGGTTTAAGTGTTAAAGGAAAACATCATGAAGAAAATGAAGATTGTTATTTGATTAATGTTGAAAAGAAATTATTTGCTGTAGCAGATGGTGTAAGCATTCCAAAAGGTGGAAAACAAGCTTCTTATTTTACTATGAAATTTCTCAATAATTTTTTCAACCAAAATTTAAAACAAGCTATTGAAATTGTAAATGAAAAAATTTTTGAGTTAAGATCTAAAAACATATGTGGTTTTACTACACTTACAGCGCTTCATATTAAAAATAATAAAGCTCAACTTTGCTGGATTGGGGATAGTCCAGCATTTTTAATAAGGGCTAATAAAATTTTTCTTTTAACAAGTTTTGAAGATGTTCATGAAAATATGTTGTTACAAGCAATAGGATCACAAAATATTAATATTCATGAAAAAATTTTTGAAATAAAAAAAGGTGATAAAATAATACTTTGTACGGATGGAATTTCTTCTGTATTATCGGAAAATGAAATTCTTTATATTGCTCTTAAATACAATGATGCTGAAAAAATTTGCAAAAATTTGATAAAAATTGCTGAAAAAATGGAAAGTGTCTACAAAGATGATAAAACTGTTATAACAATACTTTTATAAAAAAGTTTTTCCCTTAGCTTTTTATGGTTTCTATAAAATTTTTAGGTACAGGTGGCGGGAGATTTGTAACAATAACCCAAAAAAGGGCAACAGGAGGATTTTATATAGATGCTGGAAAAGCAAAACTTTATGTTGACCCAGGTCCAGGGGCGCTTGTTCATGCTATAAAAGAAAGAATACCTTTAAGAAAATTAGATGCTATTTTTGTTTCTCATGCGCATATAGATCATATAAACGATGCTCAAGTGCTTATAGAAGCTTTAACAAATGGGTGCACAAAAAAGAATGGTATTTTTATAGGTAGTATTTCAGCTGTTGAAGATTTAGATGAATATCATAAAAGTTATTTAGAAAAAATAGTTCCTTTAAACCAGCGGAAAAATTTGAGTTTAAAAATATTACTCTTAAGGCAACAAAAGCTTTGCATACAGATGCAACTACAATAGGATTTGTTTTAGATATAAAAGGAAAAACCATTGGATATACTTCTGATAGCGTATTTTTTAATGGTTCTGCAGAGCAGTTTAAAGGATGTGATTTAATTATTATTAACTGTATTGCTTATATAAATCCTTTCAAAAACTTAGGTGTTGAAAAAGCCAAGCATATGGATATGTATGATGTAATTAAATTTCTCAAAATTGCTCAACCAAAATTAGCTGTGTTAAATCATTATGGAATGAATATGCTTAAAGCAGGTCCTGAAAATGTTGCAAAGCTTATAGAAAAACAAACAGGAATAAAAACAAAAGCTATTAAAGATTTTGAACAAATTGAAATATAGGTGGTAATATGAGAACTTCAAGAATAAAAGGATTTTACAATCTCTCTATAGAAGAGAGAAGAAAAATTTTAAAAGAGTTTGCAGAGCTTAGCGAAGAAGAAATAAAGCTTTTTGAAAAATCTTTAACAACAGAGCTTGCAGATAAAATGATAGAAAATGTTATTGGTGTTTTTCCTTTGCCATTAGGTGTTGCTGTAAATTTTCTTATTAATAATAAAGATTATCTAGTTCCATTTGCAATAGAAGAGCCTAGCGTTGTAGCAGCAGCAAGTTATATGGCAAAAGTCACAAGAGAAAATGGTGGAATAAAAGCAGAAGCAGATGAGCCTATAATGATAGGGCAAGTGCATTTAGCAGGTGTTGAAAATTTTGAAAAAGCTAAACTCAAAATTTTAGAAAACAAACAAAAGCTTTTGGAAATAGCAAATTCTCAAGATCCTGTGCTTGTAAAATTTGGAGGAGGAGCAAAAGATATAGAAATTAGAGTAACTCAACATGAAGATGGAGAAAAATTTCTTGTAGTGCATCTGCTAGTGAATTGTTGTGATGCAATGGGAGCAAATGCTGTTAATACAATGGTAGAAGCTATTGCTCCAATACTTGAAGAGCTAACACAAGGAGAAGCTATTTTAAAAATTATTTCAAATCTCGCAATTTATAGAAAAGCGAGAGCAAGTGTTAAAATAAATCCTGAAACTATTGGTGGAAAAGAAGTTGTAAGAAAAATAGTTATAGCAAGTAAAATGGCTGAAGCAGATAGCTTTAGGGCTGCAACACATAATAAGGGTATAATGAATGGAATAGATGCTGTTTGTATAGCTACAGGCAACGATTGGCGAGCAGTAGAAGCTGGTGCACATGCATATGCTTGTAAACAAGGTAAATATAAGCCTTTAGCTATTTGGAGAACTGATGAGCAAGGAAATCTTGTCGGAAAAATAGAGCTTCCAATAGCTGTTGGTATAGTTGGTGGTGCTACAAAAGTTCATCCTTTGGCAAAGCTAAATCTTAGAATTCTTGGTGTAAGCTCTGCAAAAGAACTCGCATGCGTGCTTGCAGCAGTTGGTTTAGTTCAAAATCTTGCAGCTTTGAGAGCTATAGTCACAGAAGGTATTCAACGTGGACATATGGAGTTGCATGCAAGAAACTTAGCAATAATGGCAGGTGCTAAACCGGAAGAAGCAACAAAAGTTGCAGAACTTGCTGTAAAACTTGCAAAGGAGAAAGGAAGAAAAATTAGCATGGATATAGTAGAAGAGGCTTTAAAAATGCTTAGAAAATAATTAAATGCAGGAGAAATGTTTTTACAAACCTTGCCACAAAAAGATCACCGTGCAAAAATATTTCATCACTGACTTAAAGGGCTGTAGTAGTTCACAATCCTAATTCACTGCTTATTTCCTTCAAAGCATTTAAAGAGATTTCAAGAAATTTTTCCAAGCTTATTCCAAGCTTTTCGCACAGCAAAATGTTATCTCTCCTAACATTTCTTGCAAAATCCTTTTGCTTAAACTTGTTTTTCAAACTCTCAACTTTGATAGAAGCTAGTTTTTTATCAGGCATTACAAGAGCGGTTGCTATTATTAGCCCAGAAACTGCATCACTTGCACGAAGAGCAAGAGCTAACTTTGATTCAGGCTTATAGCCAGTCATTTCATTATGGGCTTTTATAGCCAAGAGTGCCTGCTCAGGAAGTTTTCCAACAAGAATTTCAGCACTTTTTATTCCGTGCTCTTTCATGTTTTCCTTTGTTTTTTCGTAATCCAAATCGTGCAAAATTCCTGTTAAATACCAGAGCTCTTCATTTTCTTTTAGCTCATGAGCTAAACTTTGCATTATTTTTGCCACAGCTAAGCAGTGCTTTATAAGTTTATCGTTTTTAACATGCATTTTTAATAATTCTATTGCTTGTTCTTTTGAAAGCATAAAATTAATCTTTTCCTAATTTTATAAATTTTAATTCCACCCGAGCTTATTTAGGAGGTGAGAAATTACGTGGCTTATAATAGCTGAAAAGGATATTGCAGCTAGAAGAATAGCAAAAATACTTTTTGATAAAGTTATTACTAAAAAAATAAAATCTGTTAATGTTTATTTTTCAAAAGATTTGAAAGCCTGTGTAATAGGTCTTAAAGGGCATATTGTAGAATTTGATTTTCCATCAAATTTAAAAAATTGGAGAAAAACCCCTATTTTAGAACTTTTAAAAAGCAAATTAGTAAAGAAAGCTAGACATAGGAAAATAATAAGCGTGTTAAAATATTTAGCAAAAAAAGTTAACCATGTAACAATAGCAACAGATTATGATAGAGAAGGGGAATTAATAGGTTTAGAAGCTCTTGAAATTTTGAAATCTGTAAATCCTAAACTAACTTTTGATAGAGCAAAATTTAGTGCTATAACAAAAGAAGATGTATTAAAAGCTTTTAAAAATAGACAAAAAATCAATTACAATTTAGCTTCGGCGGCTTTAGCAAGACAAAAAATTGATTTAATATGGGGTTGTGTGCTAACAAGACTTCTTTCATTAATACATAATAGAGTTAGTAAAAAAGATTTTTTAAGTGCAGGTAGAGTTCAAAGCCCTGTGCTTAGAATTATAATAGAAAGAGAAGAAGAAATAAAAAACTTTGTTCCAGTAAAATATTGGCAAATAGGCTTGATTATTGAAAAACATGGAGAAAAAATAAAACTTGTTTCAAATGAAAGATTTATCTCAGAAGAAATAGCAAAAAAATGCTTAGAAAAAATTGAAAACACTTGCAAAGTTATAGATGCTCAAGAAAAAATAGTTGAAGAAAAAAAGCCAATTCCATTTAATACGACAGAATTTCTTAAAGAAGCTTCTATGTTTTTCCCACCTGAAAAAGCTATGCAAATAGCAGAATATCTTTATATGAAAGGATTTATTTCTTATCCTAGAACAGATAATACAGTTTATCCAAATACTTTAGATTTAAAGAAAAATGTCAAAATGCTTTTAAATACAGAATTTAAAAAATATGCTTTATTAGTTTTAAATCAAGAAAAAATAATTCCTTCAAAAGGAAAAAAGCAAACAACAGATCATCCGCCTATTCATATAACAGCTCCTGCTTCTAGAGAAGAACTTTCGAAAGAAGAATTCATAATTTATGAACTTATCGCAAGAAGATTTCTTGCAACTCTTTATAAAAATGCTTTATGGAAAATAAATCATTACAAATTCACTGCTGGAAATTTAAGCTTTGAAATAAAAGGAAAACAACTAATAGAAAAAGGGTGGAGAGAAATTTATTATTATTCAAAACCTGAACAAATAATTTTACCAGAATTTCAAAAAGGTGAAGAAGTTAAAATTGTTAAAAAGTATATTGAAGAAAAACAAACAACTCCACCAAAAAGGTATACTGAAGGGGAAATAATAAAAATAATGGAAAAACTTGGTTTAGGAACAAAATCAACGCGACATGAAATACTTCAAAAACTTAAGCAAAGAAAATATATTTCTTCTCGCCCACTAAAACCAAAAGAAACAGCGTATATTATTTTTAATTCATTAAAAGAAATAGCAGAAGAAATTACAATGCCAAATATGACTGCTGAGCTTGAGAAAAAAATGGATTTAATAGAACAAGGAAAATTAAGTGAAAAAGAAGTAGTTGAGCAATCAAAAAGAAAATTAAAAGAAATACTGCTAAAATATTTTGAAAAGCAAGCTACTCATTCAAAGAAGGATGCGTAAAACTTTCTTCATCTACAGGAATTATTTTTATTTTTTTATTCCAAGGTATAGCTGTTTTATGCTTTCCAAGAGATTCTATTCTTAAAAGCGATGCTTTATACCAACAAACTTTTGGATTTTTTCCAGGATCAAACTTTAACATTTTAACAAATTGTTCATATTCTTCACGTTCTTCTTTTCGCTCACTATCATAATACCAAGAAAAATCTCTTATAATGTCTGTTATTACAAAACCATTATCTATAAAAAACTTTTCAAATTTAGCCCATCTCTTCATACTTACTTCTAATCTTGTTAATCCTATATATCCTGAACCATAATCTTTTAAACAAGCTGCGCCACGAGCAAAAAATGCTTTAAAACCAGAATCTGTTTCTAAAGGTTCACAAGAAAATACATCAAATTTTCTTAGAAAAGTTTTTGGAAGAGGATTTGCAACATCATATTGAACAAATTCTATATTTAACTTGTATTTTTTATTTATTTCATTGAAAAATTTTTCAAAACGCTCATCTATATCAAAAACCACTATTCTCTTAGGTAGTTCTGTAAGAGCTAAAGCTATACTAAGCAAATCATCATCTCCTATAAGCACTATACTTTTATCAACCACATCTCCATATTTATGCATTAATGCAACTCTTTTCAAAGTATCTTCAGGAATTATCCTTCCTTGATAAAATTCAGCAAGAATAGGAGGGTGTTGTTTTGATATTTTTTTAAAAATTTTTAAAATTTCTTCAAATTTTTTTCCTGGAAGTACAATTTTACCATTGCATTTATCACATATTTTTACAGAAAATTTCGAAGCTTTTTTGTTTAATTCTTTTTTAGCCTTTTCAGATAAGCAAAGTTTATTGTTTTTTATAGTTATCATTCCTTGTTCATAAAGCTCGTTTAAAACCTTAAGAAAATCTCCTAAAAGATATTGATTTTCTGCAAGCAATTTCCAAAAGTTCATTGGTTTTTCTTGCAAGGAATAAAGTATAGAAGTTTTTATTCTTTCCATGCTCATAACACTAAATTATAAATAACAAAAATAAAAATATTTTGGTTATGGAAGTTGTAATAAAAAATATACCACTCCTTAAGAAAAAAGAATGGGCCGGTAAAATATTGGAAAAATTTAAAGGTGAAAAAAATATTGGCGAATCTTGGGAAGTTTCTACACACTTTTCTGGAGTTAGTAATGTGCTTTACAAAGAAAGAAAAATACCATTAAATGAATTTGTAAAAAAATTTGAAAATGTATTTGGTTTTAGTGAATTTCCAATAATGGTAAAATTTCTTGATGTAGGTAAAATTTTAAGTGTTCAAGTTCATCCCAGTGATGAGATTGCAAAAGAATTAGGAGAAAATGATAAAGGAAAAAGTGAAGGATGGATAAGTTTAAGTGAAGGGAAAGTTTATTTAGGAGCTAAAGATTATTCAAAAGAAATAACATTGGAAAATCTTAAAGTTTTTGAAGCAAAACCTTTTGATACTTTTCCAATTCCAGCTGGAATGGTTCATACCGCAGAAAATATTTTGCTTCTTGAAGTTTCAACACCTTCAAATTTAACTTATAGAATTTATGATCCATATGGAAGAGAAGTGCATATAGATAAAGCTAAGAAATGCATTAAGCCAATTGAAAGTAAAAAAGATAGCATGAAACTTGAAATGCAACAATTTTATGCTGAAGTGATTGAAATTAATGAGGAAAAAAATTTCATGGATGAAAAAGTTAATGTTTTAGTAGCTTTAGACGAAATAGAAGTTGAAAGTAAAAATTCTGTTAAATTAAAAAAATATGAAAGCTGTATAATCTTGCCAGGTAATGAATATATTGTTAAAGGAAAAGGGTTTGTTGTAAGAATTTATCCTAAAGATTAGCACTTTTAACTTTTTTATATTTTTTATATAAATATTAATAAAATGTTTGAAAAAAACTCTAACATACCAAGCTTTAAAAGAGAAAATAAAACAATTGATATTGTAAAAAGAATAGGTATAATCACAGCTAATAGAGTTTTTCTTAAAAAATACCCTCAAACAAATCCTATAACAGTTTTTAATCCAGGTTTAATTTTACTTAATGAAGAATTAAAGCTTTATGTTAGAATTACTCTTGGATATTATACATATGCCAGTGCAGTAGCTGAAATCACAATACCATTAGAAGAGTTAAACAAAGAAATTTTCCACAAAAATTATTCTGGAGAAATTGTTGTTTTTCCAGATAATAAATATGATATTTGGGGGGTTGAAGATCCAAGAGTGTATAAAATTGATAATGAAATAATAATGACTTATTGTGGAAGGACTGTAAACTATTTTGATCCAACTGTAAAAGTCGAGAGAACTCTTCCAGTATGTGCCAAAAAATTAAATGAAAAATGGGATAAGATTTGTGTTTTTAGATTTCCTAAAGAAATGAGAAAGAATGTTGTAAGCGATAAAAATGCTTTCTTGGTAAATACAAAAAATGGTATGAAATTATTTCATAGACCTCATTTAAAAAATAATAAATTTTATTTAACCATTAGTGAAATAGATAATGATATACGTAATAAAAAAGATTCTAAAATTGAAGAAATTCAAATTAAAAATACAGTAATAGTTTATGAACCTTCTAAATTTGAAGAAAAAATAGGTTGGGGGGCACCGCCAATAGAGATAGAGAATAAATACTTATTTTTGGCTCATGGTGTAGATAAAGAACTAAAATTCTATAAAGTTTTTGCTATGTTGATGGATAAAAACTTGAACATAATTTCAGTAACACCATATTATATTATGAAACCAAAAGAAATTTATGAAATTTATGGTGATAGACCACATGCAATATTTCCTTGTGGAGCTGTAGTCGTGGATGATAAAATAATAATCTCTTATGGCGCTGCAGACTCTGTCGTTGGACTCGGAGAAATAAAAATTGATGAGCTCATGAATATATTAGATAAAAACATTATTTAACTTCCATAAAGATTTTGATTAAATCGTTTGTTCCTTTTAAGTTTCTTAACAATGCAGGTACTCTTATTTCATAGTCATATGTTCCATAGCTTCCTTGAGCATTTGGATTAATTTTTGTTATAAACACAACATCTTGTGTGCCATTATATTCATCTCCTCCATCTGCACTATCCCATAATATGCCTGTTACGAAATTACCATTATTAGAATCTGTTGAATTAATAATTGGTACATCACAAACAACACGAGAAGCTATTTCAAAACATGCTTTAGCATCTGCTACTCCATCATTATTTTTATCAAATAAAGCTTTTACTGAATCACTGAATCCTGTCATATTTAAAGCTTTATCTAATTCTTCTAAATCATTTGTTCCATTTAATGGCATTAAATGAGCAAACTGATATTCAGAATCATAATCAGAGAAATACAAATTACCTTGTTGTGTAAGTGGTATCCATACAATAAAGTTATTTCCTACACTATCTTTTATAGCAATCCATCCATTTGTAAATCCATAATAGATTGTCCAGCCACTAACATTATATGTAGTGCTGTTGAAATTGTTTGTTTCATCAGTTTCTTCTATTTCATTTGAAGGATCTACAGTAATAGAAAATCTCCATGTTCCAGGTTTAGCTCTCCATGTAAAGTTCACAAGCTTATAGGTAGTAGCACTAATATTCACTATCTTTTCTTTACTTTCTTTGAGTATCCATAATGTTCCGTTATAGTTGTATATTTCTAATAACACACTTACATTTATAGCATCTACTCCTGCTTCTTCTGAAATATTTGCGCTTATCATGAGAGCTTCATTTTCAACTATACCGCTCTGCGAAACATTAAATATTATATTTCTTGCAACTAAATCTGGTTGTGAAGATGCTCCTGCATATGCTTCGAAATCTGTTACATTAAACCATATATGCGTTTCATTTTCTCCGTATCCTTCAAGGTTATTTTTATCTAAAAATTCCCATTGTGAACAATTTGCATTAGCAAAATCCCATGCTATACAATGAAGCACATTTTGAACATTTACTCCTGCTTTAGGAATTATAAGTTTTGCTTTTTCAAAAACAAGCTCAGAATCGTTTAATGCGTAAACAGGTGTTATTTTGGTAATATTATTTGGAAGATATCCTGAATAGCTTTCTACTACCTGCTCTTCTATAATTAAATTCTGTTTTGTAATATTAAGATTGTAAATTCTAACTTCCAAACCGCTGCTTACTGGTGTAAAGCTTTTGTAAGTGTAATTTTCGTAAATTTCTAAGTATGTTGTAATATTTCCATATGCGGTTACAACTAAATTATTAAGTTTATCATAAATTTCTATGCGTGTAGAAGGATTGATATTATAACTGGAGTTGTAAGAGTTTAT
>DQVX01000056.1 GCA_015661515.1 Nanobdellota archaeon | reverse complement strand
GTGAAAAAATAGAGCAAGTTCTAGAAAGAATAGAGAAAATATTCGCAGAAATTAAAGAGTTAGTGCGTGGATTAAGAAATGAAGAAGAAAGAAGCCATCGTGAAAGAGAAAAAATGCATGCTGAAATGTTAGATGAACTAAGAAGAATAAGAGAAATTCTTGATGAAATTAGAGTCGAAATTATTGATGTAAAAAGTAGATATAGGCTTTAATTTTTATTTTTGAAGGAGGTGTTCCGCTATAGATTTTAATAAAAATGCAAAAAACGATATTAAAAAAGAAATTGAAAATAAAATAAATAAATTTTTTATAAGTAATAAAATCAAGAATTTACTTGTTAACATAACTCTTTATCAGTTTGGGTTGTATAATAAAGAGAAACTTAGGAATGAGCTTATAGAGTTCATGAAAATTGCAGAAGATTATATTTGTGAAGCTATCAGAAGAAATGGTGGCACATGTTTCAGAGATTTATTAGAAGAGATGTCGGAAAAAGAAGCGTTAGAAGAAATTAAGAATCAAATTGAGAATTTTAAAATGATAGGTAAAACAGGTTGGTTAATAGCAAATTTATTAGAACTGTCAGTTGAAGTTAGAAAAGCTAATAAGTTAAGCTTATCGGAATTAATACTTCTTTTTGATAAAATAATCCATGCTGAACATGCAACAGGTGCTTTTAAAGAATTTCTTTCAGAGGAGAAATCTATTTTCAATGTAGACATTAGAAAAATAAAAGAAGAAGCTGATAAAGAAGTACTAAAAATTTTATATAATAAAATGCATTAACATATAGTACTGACCTCCTCCCCGCCCTAAAGGGCGAGGTTTCATGGTTATGATACTTTTATTATTAGTTTTAAAACTAATACGAAAAATGCTAGATCTATTACCTAGTTGTTTGCACAAGTTGACAGGATGTAAGTACGTTTGTCCTCGCTATTGGATATTAGAAAGGGGTAAAAAAGTAAAGCTATGGAATAAAGTAGGATGGTTGTTGTGTGCTAAAGAGGTAAAAGCTAGAATAGACAACACATTAAAAAGTAAAATTGAATCGAAAAGAAAAGAGTGGAAAGACATTCATATTTTAATTTTTATTTTATGTTTATTATATTTGTTGGAAAGATCAGATCCTTTCTTGACAGCTAGTTGGAGGAAATGGAAAAGAGCATTAATATTTAACAGAATTTCCGACAAGATAGTAGATTTTCTTTTAGCTAGATTACCTTAACTTTTAAATATTTTTACATTTTTATTTTATTAATTTTTAATAAAAAGTTTTTAATAGCTTTAGTAGTTATACTTTTTATATGGGAGAAATTTCTGAATGGTTACAAGAAGCTCTTTTGATGGCTGAGCGAAGGAGGAAAAATCCCAGTGGTCTTAGGATTGTAGTTGAAACTGAGGAAGGTAAAACTAAGGAAGTTGAAATGGAATTAAGAAAAAGAGGTTATAATGTAATAGGTTCAGTACTTAATTTTATAGTTGTAGAGGTTAAAGAACCTGCTGACATTGAAACAGTGGCTAAATTACCGCATGTAGTTTATGTTTCATATGAAAAGAAGTTCTGGCCTACAGCGTACGGTTTAGATGAATTAATAAAGCGAATTGCAATAGCAATAGATCCTTTGCTTAATAAATTGTCAGCTCCTGATTTAGAGAAACTAGGTTTCTCATTTAAACCTGCAAGTGAGATTCCAAACCCCTTCAGAGCAATGATTGAAAATTTAAATGTGATAAAGCAGGTTACCTCCGATCCTATAAATGCTATGAAGTATATAAAGACTGCATATCCATTTGGACC
>DQVX01000049.1 GCA_015661515.1 Nanobdellota archaeon | reverse complement strand
TTTTTATTTTTTCTTTTTACAAAGCTCCGAATTTTGAGAATATTAAGAGTTCGAGGGCTATTAGTATTGAGATGAATAAAAGAACATAGTAATCAGAATTAAGTGGAATTCTTTCATTTTTAACAATTATGTTTTTCATGGCTTCTTCGAAAGCTGTTTCATTTGTTACAAAGAAAAATTTTCCTCCAGTTTCTTCTGAAATTTTTCTCAAACCTTTTTCATCAAGCTTAGGAAAAGAAAATTCTATTCCTTTTCTCTTAGCAACTTTCTCAAGCTCTTTTATAAGCTCTTTAGTTTCGTTTGTAATACCTATACCAACAGTGTAAATAATTATGTTTTTATCCAAAGCTTCTTTAAGAGCTAAAGTTAAATTTCTTCCTGCATTATTTTCACCATCAGTAATTATTATTAAAAATCTTTGTTTTTCTGATTCTCTAAGAATACCTGAAGCAGTAAAAATAGCTTCTCCTATTGCTGTACCACTAGCATTAGTATCTACTGTAAGACTTTCTATTTTATTTTTTATTTCAAATGTGTTTAAAGTTAAAGGCGTTAAAGGAATTGCCTTATCAGAAAATTTTATTACGCATAACTTAGAAGCTCCTGGTAATTGGTTTATCCATTCCAAAATTGTTTTCTTTGCAAACTCTATTCTATTTGGCTCATAGTCAGGAAGAAGCATAGTTGGAGAAGTATCTATAGCTATGCAGAAATCTGTATTTGCAACAGGTCTTACAATGCTTACTTGAATGGATTCTGTAGCAACTAAAAAAAGTAAAGTAACAGTAATTAATTTCATAATAAGCAGAAATGGGCTTGGAAGTAAGGATTTATATCCATGAATTTTTTTCAGAGTATAAAAATTAGCAAATTTCAAAATTCTTTGTTTTCTCATTCTTACCATTAAAATATATGAAGCAACAACAATTCCTAAAAGAAGAATAAGCATTCCTAAACTTCTCCAGGGCAAATTTATTACAATTTTTATTCCTAAGAGATCTATTTCCATATTCTTTCACCAAATAGATTTAATATTACTTTTACTATATCTTTTTCTGTTGTGTAAACTTTGGTAAAAAGAGCTCCTGAAGATATAAATTTATTATTTATTTCTTGCTCTTCTTTTTTAGCATTTTCATTAAACTCTTTTCTTATTTTATCTGCATCTACTAAAGCTATTTCTCCTGAAGAAGGATCTTGAATATAGATTTTTCCTATCCCTTCAGGAATATAGCTATCTAAAGGATCTCGAATCATTATTCCAGCTACTCCTTCAAATTTGTTTGAAGCTTTCATAACAAAATCATATAGCTCTTGCTTAGGGCCTATGAAATCGGAAAGAATAAATATAAACGAATCAGGGCCGAATGTTTCTAATACAGCAGGTGTTATAACTCCCCATCTTTTGTTTCCACCGTAAATATTTTTATCAGTTAAAACTTTTGCTATTTGAAGTACTGTATCTATTGTGGTAGAAGGGTCTATAAAAACTTTAATTTCATCTGAAAAACCTATCATGCAAACTCTATCTCCTAAGGTATGCGAAACTAAAGCTAATGTTGTTGCAAGAATAGAAGCATATTCGTTTTTAACAATCTCTGTTGTTCCAAGAGTCATTGTTGTGGATAAATCTACTATATAAACTATATCTAACATTCTTTCTTCCTTGAAAATCTTTACATGTGGTTTACCTGATCTTGCATAAGAATTCCAATCTATAAACTTTGCATCATCTTCTTCTGTGTATTCTCTTAATCTATCAAACTCAATTCCTTTACCTGTTATAACTTTGTAATATATGAACTGAAATCTCAAAAGCTCAACTAATTTCCACACATTTATAATACTTTTTTTCCATAAATCACTAAATTCCAGAGTTGAAACATTTAACTTCAAGGAACCTCTACCTCTTCGAGAATTTCATCTATAATTTCATCTGTACTTATTCCTGCTGCCTTTCCTTCATAGTTTAAAATTATTCTATGCCTTAGCACAGGATGTGCTATAAGCTTTACATCTCCTGGTGTAACAAAATCTCTTCCATCCATTAAAGCTACTGCTCTTGCAGCAAGAGCAAGTGCAATTGTTCCTCGTGGAGAAGCTCCATATTTTATGTACTTTGTATATTTTATTTTTTCATCTTTTATTCGAGTAGCTGTTATAATTTTTAGAATATACTCTTTTACAGGAGTTGAAATGTAAATTTTTCTAACATCTCTTTGAATTGCAAGAATTGTTTGTTTATCCATAACAGGTTTAACTGGCTCAAAAATATCATATTTTATAAGTGTATTTCTGTCTATGATCTCAAGTTCTTCATCCCATTTAGGATAATCTACTAATATTTTCATGAAAAATCTATCAACAAGAGCTTCTGGTAAAGGATATACTCCTTGTTGCTCTAAAGGATTTTGAGTAGCTAAAACAAGAAAAGGTTTATCCAAAATAAATTCTTCTTTGTGAATATTTACCTTTCTTTCCTGCATTGCTTCCATCATTGCTGCTTGTGTTTTTGGTGGAGCTCTGTTAATTTCGTCTGCTAAAATAAAATTTGCAAAAATAGGACCTTTTATTATATAGAAATCTTGTTTTATTGGATTGAAAGCATTAACTCCTAAGATATCCGAAGGCAACATGTCTGGAACGAACTGAATTCTTCTAAAAGTTGTGCCTGTAATACATCGTGATAAAGTTTCTACAAGTAAAGATTTAGCTAATCCAGGAACACCTTCTAAAAGTGCGTGAGCATCGCAAATTAAACAAATCAAAACTTGTTCTATTACTTCAGTTTGACCTAC
>DQVX01000044.1 GCA_015661515.1 Nanobdellota archaeon | reverse complement strand
TTTTAATTGCAGGATATTCTTGTCCTGTTAAAATCCAGGTTGGTAATTTAACAAGTAATATAACTGGAGTGGCTATTAATGGACATTTTTATCCTGACGGAAGCACATCCTTAACTTCTTTGTCTATAGCACATACAAATGTAAATATAAGCGATGGAGCTCTATTATTCAGCAACATCAGTAAAGCATCTTTCAGGTATGCTACTGTAAAAAAGTATTCATCTACAGATTTTATTATCGGTAATGCTGGATATGGTGTATTGGAATTTCAAATATCAATGGGAATTATTACTGATATTAATGAAAATGATATAAGCTCACAGTGTATCGGTGGCATCGTTAAAGATGCAAACGGCATACCAAGAAATATCGTCTCTAATATTATAATTTAAGGAGGTGTAGGTATGATTCGCGTAATCAAACTTAAAGACCTTGTTTATGAAAACATAGAAGCAAAATATATAGATGAAAACGGAAATGAAATTTGGAATATACCCAGCACAGTTTCAGAGCTACAAAAAGCGTATTCAGATACTCTTGTTTATCTTTCAAAACAAAGATTAAACCAAATTTTGGAAAAGTTTTCTTACAACGGACTTGCAGATGTTCAATTTTACGCATCTCAAAATGATGAAGAAGCTTTACAATTGCTTGATTGGTATCAAGCATACGACGATGCCATTTGGAACTGGATAGACAATGAAGTATCAAACATAACAGATTTAGATAATCTATTAAATCTTGATATGAAAGCAATAGAACAACAAATCTTTGACCAAGCAATACAAATAAAACCACTACCATAAGTAAGAAGGTGGAAAAAATGAGTTTTGAAAAAGCCCTTCAAAAAGTCCTCCAACTTGAAGGGGGACTTGTATTACATAAAAATTTAACTGAAGAAACAGAAACCTATGCAGGCATTTACAGAAAAGCTCACCCTAACTGGGAAGGCTGGAAGTATATAGACAGTGGACAAACACCACCATTTGAACTTGTAAAGCAGTTTTATTATGAAAACTTTTATAAACCATTAGAATTAATAGAAAACAATACTATAAGAAACTTACTTTTTGAATTTGCAGTCAATGCAAGTTTAAAAACAGCCATCAAGCTACTTCAAAAAGTAGTGGGAGCAAAATCAGATGGAATAATTGGAAAGGAAACCCTTCAAAAGTTAAATAATTACTTAGTAAACAATTTTGAAGAAAACTTCATAAAAGACTATACTCTTGCACGCATAGCCTTTTACACAAACTTAGCAAATAAAAACCCTTCAAAATACAACTTGTATCTAAGAGGTTGGATAAATAGGTCATTGAAAGCATTGGAGGAGATAGCGTAATGGGAATGTTTGACATAGGAGGTTTATTAAAAGCAGGAGCACAAATAGTAGATGAATTTATCACAACAGAAGAAGAAAAATTTGAACAAATGCTAAAAAAAGAGCAATTAAATCTTGAAAAAGAAAAGATTTATCTACAAGATATTCAATCTGCTAGACAAATGCAAATACAGGCTTTAAAACAAGACGATAAATTCTCAAAAAGATTTATATACTATTTCGCAATAATCTGGACGATAATAGGAACAATCTACATAACAGGAATAACCTTTTTTGAGATACCAGATAAAAGTGTAAGATTTGCGGACACAACACTTGGTTTTATACTTGGGACTATAATCAGTCAGATAATAGCGTTTTTTTATGGCTCTAGTTTGGGCAGCAAATTAAAAGAAGAAACATTAAAGAAAATCTCAAAGTGATTCAAAGTTAATCAAACTGTCCCATTTTTTTTAATAACAAAAAATTTTCAAATCAAATAGAAAATCTTAGAAAATTTTTCGTCATATTCATATTTCTTTTTATATTTTTATAGCAAAACCATTTTTTCAGGGGTAAATATGAAGAAAAGATATGGAAAATGGGCATTTTATAAAGATAGATGGGTGCCAATCTTTGCTGGTGGTTCAACAGATGATGGGAATACTAGAGATAGAGAAAAACGTGAACTAAATCATGATGATGGAAATTCTGATTTAACAAGAATACAACAGGAGTATGAAAGAACTCTTAAATTTCTACAGGAAAAATTTGGAGTTTCTTCTATAGAAGAATTAAATCTAAAACTAAAAAAAGAAGAAGAAGAAAAGCTCAAGCGACAAGAGAAATTTAAAGAACTTGCAGAAAAGAAAGAAAAGGAAGCTTTAGAATACCGTCAAAAATGGCAGCAAACAATTTTAAGGGCTGAAGTTGTAGGAAAAGCCTCTCAAATGGGATTTATTGACCCAGACATAGTTTTATCTT
>DQVX01000033.1 GCA_015661515.1 Nanobdellota archaeon | reverse complement strand
GCTATATCTGTTATGTAATCGAGAGCCATTTTATTTTATAATTTTTGCTTTTGTTTCTCTATAGGCGGATATTGAGCCAATGCCAAACCTCCAGAAACTTCTATAACAGCACCTGTTACAAATTCAAAGTCTTTACTAGTTAAAGCCACTACAACTGGAGCTATCTTTTCTGGTTCAGCTACTTCTCCAAGAACTGTATGTTCTTCTATAATTCTTCTATTTTCAGGATTTTTTAGTTCTTCAATAGTTTGAGGTGTTCGGACATAACCCGGTTCAACTACATTTACTCTAATACCTTTTTTGCCAAGATCAACAGCTGCTGATATTGCATATTGCTCAAGTGCAGCTTTAGTTGCGTTATATACAGCCATATTAGGTTCTGGTCTACGAGCATTTATACTACCTATAGCTATTATTGAAGATCCTTCCTTCATATACTTGCTAATTATCTCTATACTGTCAATAAAACCTTGATAATTTACTTTATTAAGATATTCAGCTATTTTACGATCTATTTCTCCTATTTTAGTTGCTTCTCCTATACCTGCTGTATAGATAAAAGCTCTTATTGGATAATATTTTTCTCCTATTTCCTTTAAAAGTTTAGAATATTTTTCGTAGTCTGTAACATCACATTTATAATAAATAAGTTCTGAACCATTATCATAAATTATTTTCTCTCTATCAGAATATGAAGGTTTTTGATATTTCTTTGGAATTATAGGACCTTGAAACTCTTTCCAAACTTTCTCTAATTCTTCTAAAGGTTTTTTATCAATTGCATGAACTCTTGAACCTTGCTCTAAAAACCCTTGAGCAATTGCTCCACCTATTCCGCCTACTCCGATAATTACAATGTCTTCACCTTTAAGACTAGGATATCTTGCTTCCATTCTTATCACCTTCAGTAAAAAACTTCCTTAATTTTAGTATCCATACCTATATCTTTCATATCAATAAGCAGCTGTTTCATTTTTTCTTCTTTTGGAGGATACATCCATATCTCCATTATATGGTTGTCTTTAAGGTTGAATTTTAGCCAAACTCTCCCACCATAACCATCAGAAGTTTTCCATCTATTTAATAACCTTAAAACAAATCCTTCTTTTACACCTTCTAAATATATATTTATAAATTCTTCTGCAGGAATATCTTCAGAAAGATTTATTTCAGCCCTTCCTTTATTTTTTATACAAGCAATTATTTCCTCAATTTTTGTTTCATCAACTCTAAACTTTTTAAGAGTATCTTTCAAAGAATTATATAATTTTTTATTTCTCTCAATATAAGGTGATGCCTCGATTATTAATTTATCTTCATTAGGAACTTTTTTTCTTTTAATCTCATATGCTACTGGATATTTAGGATCAGTAGACATAATAATTACAGGAACATTAATAAGTTGTGTATATTTTATTCGACTATATGGATCAACGTTTATATAAAGATAAGTATCCATGGAAGTTGTATTTGGATCCATCCAATATTTTTCCGTTATCTTATAAATCTCATTGTCTTCTATACCATTTTTTGATACTAAATATTTTATTCTAAAAGATTCTAATAATTCCTCTAAAGACTTTGGTTCTTTGGAGAAATATGCTTCTATTACTCCATTTGAAGATACCAAAGCAGCCATTCTAGGATAATTTTTTAATTTTAGGTTGTAAATTTTTTCTATCTCTAATTTTATATCATTGTAAATTTCCCATATACTTTTTAACGGATTATTTATGTCTATTTCATAGGATTTATTCAATATTTTATCTTTTTTTCCTCTTCCCGGTTTTTTTAAATAATTAATTATATTTTTCAAATATCTTTTCATTTTACTTAACCTCCTTTGTCATTAAAGAATATGCTTTTTTAATAGGATCTATATACAATGTCTTATAATAATCTATAACCCTTCTAAGAGCCCTGCCTTCCCATCCTAAACTCTCTAAATATTTTAGAGATTTAGAGTCAAATCCTAAAAGTTTTTCGAAATATAACTCATGTAGTTTTTCCAGATTTTCTATAAAGTTTCTACGATCCTCAGGGGTTGGTAATACTTTTCTAATTGCATAAGGCATTAATTCATCTAAATTTTTTTCAAGTTCGATAATTCCTTTTTCTTTAGCAATTTTTGTTAATTCATCAATAATACTTTCACGAAACTTTATTATTTTCTCTAATCGCGAAAGACCATCAGATAATGCTTTTTTAAGTTCTTCATCTTTAGTTGATGATATCTCGCTTTCAACTACCTCTTTAAAATCTTCTAATTTAAAATACCATCTATTTTCTATCTCTTTTCGAATATATTCTTCTAGCCTTTCTTCTAATCTCTCCAAACCAAATCCTTTTTTAACATATGGTATGACCTCTTTATCTATCATTTCTTCTATAGCTTTACGCTCTGATTCACTCAAGTACTCCCATTTAATACCTTTCTCTTTGAGCATTTCATCCACAAAGATTTTTGTAATCTCTTTAGCTACAGTATCAATTTTTTCTTTGAGAGCCTCCTTATTTTCTAATGCCTTTTTCATTTCATATTTAACAACCATTTCTCTTACAGTTTCTCTTAAGTAATCTCTATCGTAACTTTCCATGGTTGATATTATATACAGAAAAAAATTTATAATTAATTTTTAAATGGTTTTATAAAAATTAACACTGGTTTATAAAAAATTTTATAAATAGTTCATAACCCTTTTCACATCTCCCAATTTTGCAAGTTTTTTTATTCCTAACTCATTAGAAACTAAAATTACTTCTAAGCTATCTATATCTATTTCTCTAAGTAAAGGTGATAAAAGCTCTTGTTTAGGAATTAAATTTATTTCACTTCCTTGTGCGAGTGTGGAAAATGCAGGCATAACGCAAAGTTCATAATCATTAATTTTTCCATAAAGAAAACACGGAATTTTTTCTTTTTTTCCTGTATATGAATAAAAAGCTATGCTTGGATGTTCATGCGCTATAATAACAGTTTTTCCTTTAAACTCTTTTTTACTTTTCATGAGCTTATGACCGTGAAAGAAAACAAAGTCTTTTTCTTCATAAATTTCAACAAGTTTTACCTTCGAAAATTTTTTTGTAACTCTTGCTATAAAATTATCGTGATTTCCTTTTACAATAATTATTTCTTCAAAATTTTTCTCAAGAAAAGACAAAAGCTCGCTAACTTCTTTAAATTCGTGATAACTCGTTTCGCTAAATTCGTGCTTTACATCACCGTTAAGAATTATTTTTTCAGGAATGCTATCAAAAGCTTTAAGCAATTTTTTAAGATTTTCCATTTCTTCTTTAAATTGTACTTTAGGAATAAAAACCCCGTAATACTCTGCCATTATACCTTCGTATCCTAAATGTAAATCAGCTATGCAAATAGTATTTATTGGTTTTATATACAATGCTTGTATTTCACATGGAATAAAAAGATTTTTTGAAATCTTAAACATAGCTTATCACTTTGATTTCTTTTCTATTTCTTTCATTACAGCTTCATAAAGTTCTAACAATCTCTTCTTTCTATCCTGCATTAATATTACATCGCTTTCTCCTAAAATTATCAAATTATGGGCAAAAGGACTTGGAAGTGGAGTAAAAATTTCTTTAATTTTAAGCTTTTTGTTTTTAAGTTCTTCAATCACTTTCTTCGCATTCTCTAAATCCATTACATCATACAAAATTTCTCTGTAAGTTTCTTTTATTATTGGAAAATCTTTATCTATTTTTTCACAAACTTTAAGCAAAGTTTGTGCATTTAATTGCTGTTTAGCAACACTTATTTTATGGCCTTTATAATTCCTTAAAACAAGAAAACTTCGTGAAGCACAATGTCTAAATCTTCTTACCATTAATTCTGTTCTTCTTATATTTTTCTTTAAAAGCTCTTCTATTTCAACTTCAAAAAGTTTTTCTAAAGCTTTTTTAGCATCAACATTTTTTTCTTTTGGAATTAAAAAAGCAAAACCGTTATCGCTTATAATTGTTAATACATCGCTAGAAATTTGATCAGATATTATTAAAGCAAGAGCTCTTGATAAAGCATCATTAACTTTTCTTCCGAACAATGCGTGAAAAACTAAAAATTTCCTTCCATGTAAATCTTCTGTGTGTTCTATTAAAATTTCATTAGCTTTAGGAATTACAGCGAATTCGTATTGTTCTTTAAAATAAAGATAAATAGCTTTTGCTGTGTTAAAATCAACTGGAAAATTTTTAAGAATCCAAGAAATTATTTTTTCTTCACTTTCTTTTTTATTAAATTTTTTAAGCATTTTTTCTCTGAATTTTCTTATTTCTTCTGCAAGCTCAAAGCTAAGTGGAAGCATTTCACTAAACCACGAAGGAATTGTTGGTAAAGCATCTTTAGGAGCTTGTTTTACATAACATCGCATTCCTCTGGAATATACAAATTGATAAAGCTTTCCTCCTAAAACAAATATATCTCCTGGTCTTAAGCGTTCTAAAAATTCTTCCTCTATACCTCCAATGTATTTATAATCAGGGATAGTATAAACATCTACTTTAACTTCATCCGGAATTGTACCAAGATTGAGATAATAAATAACCCTTGTATATTTTCCTCGTTTTCCAAATTCTTTTGTTTTTTCATCTAACCATATTTTTCCATAAACATTTCTATCTTTCAAAGAAACATAACTTCCTGAAAGATAACGAAGTAAAGAAAGAAAATCTTCTTTACTAAGCTCATGATAACAATAGCTTCTTTTTATAACTTTAAAGGCTTTTTCTATTTTCCATTTCTGTTCCAAAGCCATACCAACTATATGCTGTGCTAATACATCAAGACAATTTTTAGGAACTTTGAATTTATCTAATTTCTTTTTCAATGCGCATTGCAGCATTACGCTTGTTTCAACTAAATCATCACGATCTAAAGATATAATTCTGCCTTTTGCTATTTCACCAAATTTATGCCCACTTCTTCCTATTCTCTGAATAGCTCTTGTTATACTTTTAGGAGAACCTAATTGTACAACTAAATCCACATATCCTATATCTATTCCTAATTCTAAAGAAGTTGAACAAACAACTGCTTTAAGCTTTCCTTGTTTAAGCTTTTCTTCTACTTCTAATCTAACTTCTCTTGAAAGCGAACCATGATGAGCTCCTATAAGCGAATCAGTATCAAGTTCTGCATATTTCTTTTTCCATCTTTCCTTCAAATGATAAACAACTCTTTCTGTTCCAGAACGTGTGTTTGTAAAAATTAATGTTGTGCGATGTGTTTCTATTAGCTTATCCAATAATTCATACATAGCATTGTTAAGTTCTTCTGCTGAAATATGAATAATATCATCAACAGGACAAAGAACTTTTAAATCATATCCTTTTTCCCATGTAACATCTACAATTACACATTCTCTTAATTTTCCTTTATTATTATATCCAACAAGAAATTTTGCAGCTTCTTCTAAAGGATGTAACGTTGCTCCTAAACCTATGCGTACAAATTCTTTTTTAGTAAGCTCTCTAAGTCTTTCTAAGCTTAAAGATAAATGCACTCCTCTTTTACTCGAAGCCAATTCGTGAATTTCATCTATTATAACCCATTTTACTGTTGAAAGTAAATTTCTAAATTTAGGAGCATTAAGCATTATAGCTAAGCTTTCTGGAGTGGTTATTAAAATATGCGGTGGTTTTTTAAGTTGTTTTGCTTTTTCACTTGGCAAAACATCGCCTGTTCTTACTGCAACACGAATTTCTGGAAGTTCTTTTCCGAATTTTTTCTTATATATTTCTTTTATTTCTGCTAAAGGAATTTCAAGATTTTTTCTTACATCATTATTCAAAGCTTTAAGAGGAGAAACATAAATACAATAAATTTTATCTTCGAGTTTATTTTTTTCAGCCAATTTAAAAAGCTCGTTAATTATTGTTAAAAATGCTGCAAGTGTTTTTCCGCTTCCGGTAGGAGCTGTTATTAAAGCATTTTTCTTTTGGTGTATTAACCGTAAAGCAAACTGCTGCGGAGGTGTTAGCTCTTTAAAGCGAGAATAAAACCACTCTCTAATATAAGGAAGGAAAAATTCTGGTAAAGCTTTGTCTTTTTTTCTTTTGTCTACAAAACTTATTGACATAAATTAGGAAATTGTGTAAAAGCTTAAAATTATTTATTTTGGTATTAAAATTACTGGAATGGCAATGAAAAACAATGCATACTTTTCCCAAACTCTTTCATTGCTTAATGTCCACGGAGTTCTTATACCTATAAACCAGTTTCTTTTTGCATTCTCTGTTAAAATTCCACAATAAAAATATAAAACACCAAAAGCAGGTGTCAATACTTGAATTATGTTCAATCTAATATCCATATTCCAGAAAATAGTAATGAGGTAAACATAAAGCAAAAATCCAAGGATCTATTTTTGGAATTGCAATGAAAAGTAGAAGTAATCCTAAAGAATTTTGGTATATATGTATT
>DQVX01000043.1 GCA_015661515.1 Nanobdellota archaeon | reverse complement strand
TTTTTAATATTCAACAATTTTATAAATTCTAATTTTATTTTCATTATCTTTAGCAATTAGAACTTTTTCTCCGCAAAGCTCATCAATGTATGCAGTACCAGGTTCTAGCTTTGAAGAATCTATTATTATTTTATAACTCTTACTTTTACTCATATTTATAATAATTTGTATTTATAATATTTAAACTTTTTTGCAAATTATGTTGAACTTTTCGTAACCTTCGCAACATTCGTAGCAGAGGGTTTTCCGGCCTCAGGTTTCATCGGCTGGCTTTCGGGGGGAAAGAAGCCACATCTTCGGCTTCGCTTTTTCGGGCTTGCATCCCCCACATCTCAAGCGAAGCCTACTCACCATTACACCACACTTTTTATAAAAGTTTTGATTATAAAAGGCTTCACGTGTTACGAATGCAACATTATATGTTCCTGCTCCCATGCGTGGTGTTTTTAAAGTTTAAATGACAAGACTTTAAAAAAATTCTTAATAATTAACTCCATAGCTCCAAAAAATTTTAATACCCCTTATGCAAAATAATTTTCTAAGAGTGGTGGTGGATGATTCAAAAAGCAGAAGTGCAAACGTTACTTTATCTTCTTAAACAAAATGAGGTTTTGCTAATAGAAAAAAAGCGAGGTTTGGGTAAAGGATTTTTTAATGGGGTTGGTGGAAAAGTTCATGAAAATGAAAGCATAGAAGAAGCTATTATAAGGGAGTGTATAGAAGAAATTAAAGTTCTTCCTAAAAACATAGAGTGGAAAGCTTTGCTAGAATTTATTAACAAAACTAATAAAGGAAACGAGTTTTTTTATGTGCATGTGTTCACTTGCAAAGAATGGGAAGGAATACCAGAGGAAACAGAAGAAGCCAAACCTTTCTGGTTTAAAATTACTGAGATACCTTTTGATAAAATGTGGGAAGACGATAAATATTGGCTTCCTCATGTTCTTGAAGGAAAGAAACTATTTGCAAGTTTTGAATTCAGAGACTGGAAACTTGAGAAAGGGAAAGTATTTTTCATCGGGGAGATTAATGAACTTGGAAATAAAAGAGTGCAGAAATGCAGAAATAGTAAAGCATTTAGTTTATGAACTTAGAAAGCTTGAAAATGCATTTGATATTGAGCTCAAAGATGCAAAAGAAATAACTGAAAAACTTGTGAAATGGATGAACAAAAAACTTAAAAGTCCGAATACTTTTCTTTTTGTAGCTTTTTATAAAAACAAGGCGATTGCATATATTTTTGGATGGATAGAAAAAAGAAGCAAAAATTATTGGAAAGAAAATAAATATGGCTATATATGCGATCTTTTTGTTAAAAAAGAATTCAGAAGAAAGGGGATAGGAAAAATTTTATTAGAAAAAGCTGAAAATTGGTTTAAAGAAAAAAGAATTAAAAGCGTGCATTTAGAAGCTTATGCAGAAAATCCTTATATAGGTTTTTATGAAAAAATGAAATATAAAAAGCTTAGCATAAGATTCGTAAAACACTTTTCACAAAACAATTAGCACGAGGTGATATGTATTTTTGATAAAATTGCAAATTTCATAAAAGAAAACAAAATAAAACCAAGCGATTGCAAATACCACACTATGCGCACGCTTGAAAACAACGGGAAAATACGTGTATTAGTACTTAAAAAAGATAATTTAGCAAGATGCGAATATATATGCCCATTTTGCGGGTATTATGGATATTGTGAAAAAGAATGGAAAAGGCCTTTTAGTGTAAAATGCGAAAAATGTGGAAAAACAATAAGAGTTCCAAGACTTTTAGATGAATTTAAAAGAAAGAAAGGATAAAAATGAAAGCTAAATATCCTTTGGTTTCGGTTATAATTCCTGCATATAATGAAGAAAAGTACATTGAAAAAACTTTGAAAAGTGTGAAAAATCAAAGTTATAAAAATATTGAGATAATAGTTGTAGATAATAATTCTACTGATAAAACAAGTGAAATTGCAAAAAAATATGCTGATAAAGTTGTAGTTGAAAAAAGAAAAGGTGCTTCCAAAGCAAGAAATAAAGGAGCAAAAGAAGCTAAAGGAGAGATATTAATTTTTGTTGATGCAGATACTTACTTAGAGAAAAAATGCGTGGAAAAAATAGTGAAAGCTTTTGTTAAAGACAAGCATTTAGTATGTGCAACAGGATTTGTTTTTACAAAAGGTAGAATTTTACATGAATTAATTTATGCATTAGCTTCTTTAAGTGTGTGGATTTTAAGCTATATTAAGCCACAGTTTTATGGAATTGTTTTTGCTTGTAGAAAAAAAGCTTTTGAAAAAGTTAAAGGTTTTGAAGAAAATTTTGTAACTTGCGAAGATCTTGAGCTTACAAAAAAGTTAAGCAAAATTGGGAAATGCAAATTTATAGCTAATGCTTTTGCATTTTCTTCTCCAAGAAGGCTTGAAAAACAAGGAACTTTAAAAACAGTAATTTTTCATGTTATAAATTTTGTAAAATATAATATTTTTAAAAATCCTGCAAAAAAATATGAGGACGTGAGATAAAAATTTAAAAAATAAATTTAAACTTAAATATAAGCCTAGGCCCCGGTAGCTCAGCCTGGTTAGAGCGCTTCACTGGTAATGAAGAGGTCCCGGGTTCGAAGCTCTATTTTTGCAGAATCTCCCGGCCGGGGCTCCAAATTTAAAAAATTGCATAGCGCATGTTGGCATAAAGTGCACTATCCAGTATATAAGCTGAAGCAGTGTTGCTTGCATAATAATAATTCAAAATTCTTCCAAAGTTTTTTGGTTTATGAATTTTCTTTTTGCTGAATTTAAAGTGCCTGAAACTCCTAAAACTCGGAAAACAACTTTACTATCGCCTATTCTATCTATTAAAATTAGCACACTTCTTATAAGCTCTACTGCTGTATGAGCACATCTTATAACTCCTACTTGTTTTTGTTCATCCCACAAATCTTTCATTATTTTAATTCTTGAAAGGGCTAAATTAAGCTCTCCAGCAAAGTTTAAAAAACAACCCCATATAGCATTTACAACATCTTCAAAGCTTATTTTTTTCTCGGAATATACTTGGAAAACAACATATCTTTTTTTAATCCTTAAAGTTGGCGGTAAAATATTGGGTTTAACTTTCATGATCTACAACCTCTACACCTTTTACAGGCGTTATTCCAGAAAGAATTTTTTCGTTTTTTTCTACAATTTTTTCAAGTATTTGTGAAGAACTTTTTATAGCTTTTCCAAGTTCCATTCCTAAAACATTAAGAAACGAAGCTAAAGCACGAGGATCTCTTATTTCCCATATGCTTTTTGCACAGCTTGAAATTATCATATCAACCCCAATTTCATGGCATAGCCTTATATTTTCAGAAATATTTTTGAGCATTATTACTCTGTGCTTTCTATGAGTTTCAAGGATATATCTAAAATTAATTCCTATTGCTACTTCATTTTCTTTTGCTTTTTTCAAAGAATACTCATCTAACCCATTATCACTTCTCTCAAGCTCCGGATGAAAAAGAATATCAACTCTTGAATCTTCACATGCAGCTCTGTTAATTTGATAATCCCCACCATGTACGCATACAACAATAAATTTTTCTCTTACTTTTCTCAATATTTTTTTAAGCTCAACTACGCTTTGAGCTTTTATTTCAACAACAGGAAAAATAACAAAATCATTGAGATATTTCTTTTCTGGTTTTTGTAAAAATTGTTGATTAGGGTTAGTAATAACTTTTATAACTCCTACTCCATTCCAACCCATGAATTTTAGAAACCTTACAGTTTTTTCATTTATTTCAAGATGCTCATGAACTAAGTCATAATACATAAAAATTAATTAGGAATAGAAGCTTATAAAAACAGCTTAAGCTCTTAATCCACGAGCTTTTTTGCCTGCACTTGTGAGTCCTCTGAAAGCTCTTCCTCTGTTACAAGGTCTACATATCCAGTTAATTTTTGGATCACTTTTGATTACAGGGTGATGAGGATCAACAAGTATTACTTCATACCACTTATACTTTCCGCTTTCTCCTACATAATAAGAGTTTAAGACTTCGAGATTAGGATATTTTCTTGCTGCTCGCATTTCAGCTACTCTTTGTAAGCTAACTTTTGATTTTATTTTTGTTAACCCAGCTTTACTTGGTTTTCTTCCACCACTTGGTTTTTCTCTTTTTCTTGTACCTTTTCTAACACGTACACGAACTATAATATAGCCTTGTTTTGCTTTATAACCAAGGGCTCTTGCTCTATCTAAGCGTGTTGGTCTTTCTACACGAACTATAGCAGGCTCTTTAGCCCATTGAATAACTCTTTCTCTTCTAAGTTCTTTCATTTTCTGCCAAGTTTCTCTTATCATTTGATACATTGGCATAGAGTTTTGTTATTATACAAATATTTATAAATATTTGTCTTGGTTTCTATTTAAAGGTGGCCAAAATGTGCAAAGGACCTGTGGTAAAGCTTTTAATAGGAGTTTTGCTAATAATAGCAGGAGTTTTTGCAATACTTCCTGAATGGATAGCAAAAATTACAGTATTACAAATAACTTCAGGATTTGCATGGGAAGCGTTTAAAACAGTAATCTTAGGAGCAATTCCACCAATGCTAATTTTCTTAGGGGCTTTAATAGTATGGATAGAAATAGAAGAGATTAAAATAGAAAGAATGGAAAAGGAAATAGAAGAAAAAGAAAAAGAGGAAACAAAGAAAAAATAGTTTAAATACTCTTTCTTTAATTTTTTATTTATGTTTAAAGTTCTTAAGAAAAAGCTTAAAGAAGCTGTTGATAAAATAGTTAAAAAAGCTGAAGTAAAAAAGATTTCTCGGAAAATTGAAATTACAGAAAATGATTTAAAACCAATAATATGGGAGATACAGCTTTCTCTTTTACAAGGAGATGTTGCTTTTGAAGTAACAGAAAAAATAGTTAATAGTGTGCAATCGCAACTTATAGGGAAAAGCGTAGAAAAGAATAATATTGAAGAAATAGTAAAACAAGCTTTTAAAAAAGCTATTTTAAGCATTTTCGAAGAAGTAGAGCAATTAAATTTTGAAAAATTGGTTAGTAGCAAAAAACCTTTTTTGATATTATTCTTAGGATTTAATGGGGCGGGAAAAACTACAACTATAGCAAAAATAGGAAAATATCTTAAGGATAAAGGCTTAAAAGTTGTTTTTGCAGCAGGAGATACGTTTAGAGCTGCTTCAATAGAGCAATTAGAAGAGCATGGAAAAAATTTGGGAATAAATGTGATAAAACATACTTATCGCTCAGATCCTGCGGCTGTAATATTTGATGCAATAAAGCATGCACAAGCAAAAGGTATAGATGTTGTACTCGCAGATACTGCTGGAAGAGCACATACAAATGCTAATCTTATTGAAGAGCTTAAAAAAATATGCAGAGTAAATAAGCCAGATTTAAAAATACTTGTGTTAGATTCTTTGACAGGAAATGATATAATAGAGCAAGCAAAAATGTTTAATGAAGCTGTTGGAGTAGATGCTATAATTTTCACAAAAACAGATGTATGCGAAAAAGGAGGAAGCATACTTTCTGCAGTTTATACAATAAAAAAGCCTGTTATTTTTTTGGGTAATGGACAAAGTTATACTGATTTAAAACCTTTTGATAAAAATGAATTTGTAGAAAAATTGTTAGAAGAAGAAAAATAGCAAAGAAAATAAATTATTCTCCTTCAAGTAACTTAGCAATTGTTTCGCCAAATTTTTCTGCTGCTTCTGGGCCATTGGCTGTAACTATTTTTCCATCCACTTCTACATCATTTCCTGTATACTTTGCTCCAAGCTCTTTTATTGTTTCTGCTTCACTTGGCCAAACTGTTGCTTTTTTGCCTTTAAGCAATCCTGCTTTTGCAAGCGTAACTGGAGAAATGCATATAGCTGCAATTACTTTGCCTTTTTCATGTGCTTTTCTGAAAAATTCATGTACTTTTTCATCTGTAAAGAAAACATTTGCTCCTATTCCTCCTACTAATACAACAGCTTCGTATTCTTCTGGAGAAAGCTCATAGATATTTTTCTTAACTTCAACTTCTGCTCCTAGCATTCCGATAGCTTTTCCTGTTTTTATACTTGCTATTTCTACTTCATAGCCTTTGTTTTCAAGTACTTTTTTTGGTTTCAAAAGCTCTTCATCTCTGAAATTTTCCGGAGCTATAATAAAAAGCACTTTTCCTTTTGTCATATTAACACCTTTCTTTGTAAAATTGTTAGGTTTAGCTACTTTTAAAGATTCTTCACGAAAAATTTTTAAATTCTTACTTACATAACAATTTGCATGGTTCAGTGGCACGGTAGAAGCAAAAGAAAGCCAACTGGAGGAAAATATAAGCCTCATAGAAAGAAAAAGAAATATGAAAGAGGTAGAGATTATATTCCTGTAAAAATTGGAGAAACAAAGAGAAAAGTAATTCGTGTTAGAGGAGGTAATATAAAAGTAAGATTGCTTCAAGCAAATGAATGCGTACTTTTCCCTGGTGGAGAAAAAGTTAAAATTCTTGCAGTTAAAGAAAATCCTGCAAATCCTGACTTTGTAAGAATGAATATTATTACAAAAGGTGCTATAATAGAAACTGAAAAAGGACTAGCTAAAGTTGTTTCTCGGCCAGGACAAGATGGAGTTATAAATGCTGTGCTTTTGGAAAGTGAGAAACAGTAAATTTTAAATAATTTTTGTGTTACTACTTATTTATGGTTAAAATTTGGGAACCGAATTATTTAAATCTTGAGGTTATTAAAGATTCAGAAAAAATAAAAAAGGTAAGAGAAAATTGTGAAATTGCAAAGAAAATGATTGAAGATTTTGATAACTCCAATTATGAGTTTAAGTATTATAATCCACTTATAGCATCTTTACTTCTTGAAGAAAAAGTTCCTGCAGGTGTTTCTCTTCCTGAAGTATATACAACTTCAAAAGGAGAAAAATGTTATTTTCCTGAATTCTTTTCTTCTTTGTCTCTAGAGTTGAGATTGCTTAAAGAAGAATTAAAACAGCTTGAAAGTAGTGAAGAAAAAATTACAAAAGAAGATCTTGAAAAAGCAATAGTTTATTATACTATAAAACAATGTATAAATGATCTTGAGAAAGAAAATTTAGAACCACAATCAGCTTATTATTTTCTTAAAATTTTGAGAGACTGGAAAAATTCAGGACTTTCCTTGGATGAAATTATCAAAGAAGAAGAAAAATTTAGAGAAGTTCTTCAAAAAATCTCGAAAAAATGGACAAAAAATATTATATAAGAAGTTTAGATAGAGAGATTGATTTATTTTATAATGTTCTTAAAAATTTCAAAACTAATAAGCCGCAATTTTATATGCTCGTTTCTAAAAATAAAGATATAGATTTTAATATATCACAAGAAGAAGTAAATAAAATATGTGAGAAAACATATGGGCTAATTAAAGATATGGAAGAAATTTATGAAAAAATTTCTTCAGATATTATAAATCCTTTATGTAAGAAAAAACTTCATTTGAGTTATGAGAAATTTGAAGGTGATATAGAAGAACTTTCTAAAGAAATTGCTGAAAAATTAAATACAAAAGGAAAGGTTTTTGAACTAGAAATACTTCAAGAAGATAGCAAAGTTTATGTAAAATTTATACAATATAAAAACTTGCCAACATATGATGATATTAGAGGTTATCATTTTGCTAAAAATATTGTTAAAGCTTGGGATCCT
>DQVX01000029.1 GCA_015661515.1 Nanobdellota archaeon | reverse complement strand
TATCCTTACCCTTTCCCCTTTCTTCAACTCCACTTTCTCAAGCGGTCTAAAAACACCATTTTCATACACAGCCTCAATAACCTTTGCCATGATTTTTTAATCTTTTTTCAAATTTAAATACATTATTTTTTCCAAAATTTTTGAGCTTTTCCATTTTTCAGGATTAAATTTAGGAGCTTTAACAACTTTTGCTTTAATTCCTAAGCTTTTTAATTTCTTTTCAAGTTCTTTTTTCTCCATCCATTGATCATAACCAAGCACAATTATTTCAGGCTTTTCCTTCAAAATAGGCTTTAAAAAATCTTTTTTATCACCTAAAACAACTTTATCAACAAATCTTATAGCTTCAAGCATTTTTTTCCTTTCTTTTTCCGAGAAAACAGGTTTTCTACCTTTTATTTTTTCAACATTTTCATCTCTTGCAACTATAACAACAAGCTCTCCATCAAACCTTTTTTTAACCCATTCAAACAACTTTATATGGCCTAAATGAAGAATATCAAACGTACCCGCGATAAGGATTTTTCTTTTCATAATTAAAAAGTAACCTTTAAAAACATTTAAAACCCCTTATTATCATAAAAGAAAAAAGAGAGGTGAGCCATGTGACAGGGAGCACAGGAGACAATGTAATCTTTGTAGGAAAGAAAACTCCAATGGCATATGTGCTTGCATGCATAACCCAGTTCAACGACGGCAAGAAAGAAGTTGTTTTACGTGCAAGAGGAAAGAGCATAAGTAGAGCAGTAGATGTAGCAGAAATACTCAGAAACAAATTCTTTACAGATGTAAAAGTAAAAGAAGTAAAAATAGGAACAGAAGAATTAACAAACCAGCAAGGAGAAAAAGTAAATGTAAGCACAATTGAAATAGTGCTTGAAAGATAAATTTCCAACTTTTTTATTTTATTTTTACCTCATTTCAAGAAGCTTTTTTATCAAATCACGTGCTTTTATTATACCTAAACTTCCATTTACTACAGATTCTTCATCAAATTTTTTAACATCATCTTTCCCATTACCATAAATTAAAATAGGCACATATCCTAAAACATGCTCTCCTGTTTCCGAAGAAGTTATGTGGTCTGTTGTAACTACAATAAGCACATTATCCAAATTTACTAGTTCAGAAAAAACTTCTCTATCTATTCTTTCTATAAATTCTTTTTTCTCTTCAAAATTTTTATCATGTGAAGCAACATCACAACCTTTTATATGAAGCCATACAAAATCATGAGTTTTCAAAAGTTTAAATAAAGCATCCATTTTCTCTTCTAAATTTGTGCTAGTAAGTCCATTTCCTTTTTGCACTGTTTTCATACCCAAAATTTTTGCAACTCCTATTGTGCCAGAAACAGCAGCTATACAAGCTGCTTTTAATCCATACTTTTTTTCAAACGCTTCTAGCTCCATTTTCTTTCCCGGATTTCTTGAAAGCACTATATTTGCAGGAATGCTTCTTTTTTTGTTAATTTCATGTTCTGAAAGCACACGAAAAGATTGCTTAGTGAATTCATTAAGAATTTTTGCTGTTCTTTTTGCTTTTGGAAAATCTTTATGATGCTCTGGAATAAGAGGGAAAGATTCTTTAACCTTTTCTCCAACTTTTTTAGGATCTGTAGAACTTATATGTTCGCAAAGATCTTCACCAGAAATTATTAGCACAGCTCTATGGCCTATTGTATGCTTAAAAATAATTTCACAATCTTTAATTCGCATACCATCAAGAGCTTGAGCAAGCTCATCAAGCCCTGTTTCATCTCTTCCAGCCCTTCTATCAAGTACAACCATGTTTTTATCTACTGTTGCAAAATTGCTTCTAAAGCATATCTCACCTTCTTTTGGCTCTAAACCAGCTCCTACAGCTTCTACATATCCTCTTTCAGGATGTTCAGGATAGCCTAGAATGTTGAAATTTGCATCTTCAGAAAAATCTTTTCCTGTAACTTCATTATCAAGCAATCCACATATTCCATTTTCTGCAAGCCAGTCAAGATTAGGTTTTTCAGCTACCTGAAGTGGAGAAGGTCTTGCTGTATCTGCTAATCCATCAAGGAGCACAAATATAATTTTTTTCATTTTTTCACCTTTCTAAAATAAATTCTTTTTCTTTTGTTTCTTTAGTTGGAATAGATTTTAGCATCATTTCTTCTCCATATTGTTTTCCTATTACAATCGGGAATTCTTCTTCTAAAAGTTTTTCTGCTGCAGCTAGATTTGTAGATTTTTCAGCAAAAATAGTAAAGAGTTTTTCACCTTTTTTCACAACATCACCCATTTTTTTATAAAGATATATACCTGCACCTTTATATTTAGGAGCTCCTGCTTCCTTAGCTATTGCAACTATTTTATGATTAAATATTCTAAGAACTCTTCCTGATTTATTAGCTTTTACATCCAACTTTTTATCACCTATTGGAATATCATTTGGCTTTATTTTTTCATTACCACCTTGTTCTTTAACTATTTCTTTAAATTTCTTTAAAGCTTTACCTGATTTCAATAATTGTAGAGCAGTATTTTTATCACCTTTACCTACCATTCTAAAAATAGCTCCAGCCAAAGTACAAGCTTTGTCTATTAAATCTTTTGGCCCTTTTCCATAAAGTGTTGAAAGAGCTTCTCTTGCTTCTAAAGCAGGGCCTATTGCATGGCCTATAGGTTGTTCTCCAAATGTAGAAACACATTCCACATGCATACCTAAGCGCTTACCTAATTCAATAAAATCTTCTGCCAAATCTTCAGCTTCTTCTATTGTTTTTATTTTTGCTCCTTGGCCTGTAGGAATATCTATTACAACATATTCTGACCCAACAGATTTTTTCTTTGACATTATTGAAGGAAATAGCATAGGATCAATGCCAAGAGGAAATTCTATTTGAATGAAAATATCATCTGCAGGTGCAAGCTCAAGAGCCCCGCCCCAAACAAGGCATGCGTTTGTTTTATTTACAATTCTCACTATTTCATCTATTTCGAACTCAACAGGAGCTATACATTCCATTCTATCAGCAGTTCCTGCAGGCGATGTTATTGCTCGCGAAGAAGTTTTTGGAATTGTAAGGTTTGCACTTGCTATAATAGGCACTAATACAATAGAAGTTTTATCCCCAGGCACACCGCCTATGGAGTGCTTATCTACAATAGGTTTGTTTTTGAATTTTATTGTTTTTCCTGTTTTTATCATAGCTTTTGTAAGATTTTCAGCTTCTTCCATTGAAATACCACGAATATGAAGAGCTGTAAGAAAAGCAGTAATTTCTATTTCCGAAAGCTTTTTCTCTACAACATCTTTTATTATTTTTTCGATTTCATGATAGCTAAGATACATTCCTTCAAGCTTTTTTCTTATATACTTTACACTCTCAGGCCTTCCTTCAGGTTTTATTTCTACAATTTCACCTTCTTTTATTTTATATTTTTCAAAACAATCTCTAGAAAGCAATATTTCACCTTCTTTAGCAAATTTATCAGTAACATCTACTATTGCAACTATTTCAGCTTGTTTGGAAAAAATTCTTATTCTTTCAAGTGCTCTAACTCCAAGTTTTTCAGCATCATTTCTATGCAAAATTGCTACAATTTTTCCTGTTTCAATAGGCATTTTTTTAAGTTTTAGCTTTCTAACGGACATATCTCTCTCCCTGCAACCTGGTTGCATGCTATTTTAAGATTCGAGCATTCATATCCATAACCATGAAGTTTATTTGCTATTTCACATAAATTTTTTATATACCAAACTACCTGAGGAAGCGAAGCATCTGCAGAAGTATTGCAATTATACTTTGCCCAGTATTCACAGTTTTCAATCATAACATCTTTAGCAGAAGCACATTTATACCCAGGTCTTGCAATTTCGCAACCTTTTTTATCTTTATACACAGGTATTGTTACAAGTATTAAAAAAACTATGAATGCTACTAAAACTACAAGTTCTTTTTTCTCAGGCTTTCTTATCATGTTAATGGATTTATAAAAGAAGTTTATAAAATTAAAAAATAATGAAGAAAGGGTGGAAAGTAAAAATAGAGAGGCCTGAAGAAGTATTTGGCGTTCCAGAAAAATTCTATACCAAAGAAGAGGTAGAAAAATATGCAAAATCTTCCTCTATGAAAAGAACACAAAGAAAATTAACTTTACGAATAATAGAACTTTTACAAGCTAAACCACCAGCAAAAGTTATTGATCTAGGATGCGGCGTA
>DQVX01000036.1 GCA_015661515.1 Nanobdellota archaeon | reverse complement strand
TTTCAAAATATTTAAGAGATGAAGAGTAATTATAAAATCATGGCAAAGGTTATTGAGGCTGTGTATGAAAATGGTGTTTTTAGACCGCTTGAGAAAAGTAAAAATTTAGCTTTTTCAATAAGGAAAAGCTTTAAATAGTTTTTATTTAAATAATAACTCACAGGAGATTTCTATGGAACAAAACATATTGAAAACCGGCACAACTACGGTAAGCTTAGTAGGAAAAGATTTTGTTGTTATAGGAGCTGATAAAAAAAGTACTCTTGGATTTATGGTAGATTCAAAAGTTGCAAGAAAAATATATCCTTTAGATACGCATATAGCAATAACAACCGCGGGATCTGTTGGAGATGCTCTTTCAATTATTAGATTGCTTAAAGCCCAACTAAAATTATATAAACTTGAACATGGACCTATAACTGTTAGAGGTGCAGTAACACTTTTATCAAACATACTTCATGCAAACAGATATTTTCCTTATTTCAATCAATTCATTGTTGCAGGTTATGATTATCGTGGACCGCAAATATATTCGGTTGATCTTTTAGGAGGCATAGATGAAAAGGATAAATTTTATGCAACAGGAAGTGGAAGTCCTTTTGCTTATGGTGTGCTTGAGGCTGAATATAAAGAAAATATTTCCCAAAAAGAAGCTATTTCACTTGTTTATAGAGCTATTAAGGCTGCAATAGAAAGAGATATAGGCTCGGGAGGAAAAGGTGTGCTTATAGCTATTATAGATGAAAAAGGATATAGAGAAATTCCTGAGTCTGAAATAAAATAAAAATTTTAGTTTTTCTTAACAAGAGGTGAAGAATTTTGGAGCTTACAACTAAGGAGATTTTTAAAAAAATAAAGGAAGGTTTGCCAAAAGATTTGAAAATAAGTGAAATAAGGTTTGAGGGATGTGAAATAATAATATATACAAAATCCAAGGAATATATAGGAAAGGAATTGCCTTTTATAAAAGAGCTTGTTAGTCAGTTAAAGAAAAGAATAATAATAAGGCCTGATCCTTCTCTTTGTAGACCTCCAGAAGAAGCTGAACAAGTTATAAAAGAAATGTTGCCAAAGGAAGCAGGAATAAAAGAAATTAATTTTCAACCTGAATTTGCATTAATTACAGTTGAAGTAGAAAAGCCTGGAGTTGCTATAGGAAAGGGTGGAGAAATTCTAAGAAAAATAAAAAGAGAAATTTTGTGGGATATAAGAGTTAAAAGAGTTCCTGCTATTCCTTCTGAAGTTGTAAAAACTCTTAGAGAAATGCTTTATAGAGAGTCTGCATTTCGTAAGGAATTTCTTGATAAAGTCGGGAGAAGAATACATTCTGGTTGGAAAGAAACAGAATGGATAAGAATAACAGCTTTAGGTGGTTTTAGAGAAGTAGGTAGAAGTTGTTTGCTTCTTCAAACACCTGAAAGTAAAGTTCTTCTTGATTGTGGAATAAAGCCAGGAACTAATGAATTTCCATATCTTTCTGTACCAGAATTTGATATAAAAAGTATAGATGCTATTGTGCTTTCACATGCTCATTTAGATCACTGTGGGCTTATTCCTTATCTTTATGAATTTGGTTATGAAGGCCCACTTTATTGCACTACACCAACAAGAGATTTAATGGTATTATTATGCATGGATTACATAGAGCTTTTACAAAAAGAAGGTGGAAAAGCTCCATATTCTACTAAAGGTATAAAAGAGGCTGTAAAAAGATGTATAACACTTGAATATGGAGAAGTTTCAGATATAACGCCTGATATGAGATTAACTCTATTTAATGCCGGCCATATTTTAGGTAGCTCAATAATTCATATTCACATAGGCGAAGGTTTGCATAATGTTGTTTATACAGGAGATTTTAAATTTGAAAGAAGTTCTTTGTTTGATCCTGCATCTTATAATTTTCAGAGATGTGAAACAATAATTACAGAAAGTACTTATGGTATGGATAAAATGCCTTTGAGAAATGAAGCAGAAAAAAATTTAATGAAAATAGTTAGTGAAACTATTGAAAAACGAGGAAAAGTTTTAATTCCAGTATTTGCTGTTGGAAGAGCACAAGATATTATGGTTATTCTTGCAAAACACGGATTTGAGTTTCCTGTGTATCTTGATGGAATGTTATGGGATGCACTTGCAATACATACAGCATATCCTGAATATCTTGGAAAAGAACTTCAAAAAATGATATTTAAAGAAGGATTTAACCCATTTTTATGTGATATATTTAAAAGAGTTGGCTCTGCTTCTGAAAGAAAAAGTGTAGCTGAATCAGAAGAGCCGTGTGTAATTTTAGCAACTTCAGGAATGCTTACAGGAGGACCTGCTATAGAATATCTAAAATATCTTGCTGAAGATGAAAAAAACACACTTCTCTTTGTAGGTTATCAAGCAGAAGGAACTTTAGGAAGAAGAATTCAAAAAGGATGGAAAGAAATACCAATGGAAGTTAATGGAAAAAAAGTTCCTGTAAAAATAAAATGTAGGGTTGAAACTGTAGAAGGTCTTTCTGGGCATAGTGATCAAAGGCAAATAATAAATTATTTTAAGCGTTTAAAATCTAAGCCACAAAGAATTTTGTGTAACCATGGAGAAAATTCAAAATGCATAGGTCTTGCTTCTGTTTTACATAAACTTTTCAAGGTTGAAACATTAGCTCCTAAAAACCTTGAAACAATAAGATTAAAATAAAAATTATTCTCTTACAATATGTGCAAATGAAGGGCAAAGCACTATCCAATCTTCTTCTATTCCTGCTATATCTCCATTAATTGCTATAATTGTTTTTCTTAATTTTTCTATAGCTCTTTTAAGTTCTGAAATATCTTTTTCTTTTAACGTCTTTATTTTTATAAAAACTATTGCTCCTTCTCTAACAAGTTTTTGAATTCTTTCTGTATCTGAAAAATCTTCTAATCTTTCTATTTTAATAGGTATTTTTCCTCCTGATACTTCTGGAGAAGTTGTATCAAGTTCTATAAATTCATCTTCTGCCAATGTTTTTGGCTCTTCTTTTCCAAATAATCTTAAAATCATTTTTCTCACCTAAATTAAGATTTTGTTATTAAAACATATTTAAATACTTTCTTATTCTTGCATGGATTCTAATATAGATACTATATTCCATACTTGTGTTCTTGTATACATTGGTATATTTGGATCGTTTGTAACTTCGTCTAAGATAGAGATAACAGCATTTATTTTAACAGCTTTTGGATCGCTTTCTTTTTTGAGTATTTCAATACATTCTTCACAACTTCTTCTTATGTTTCGAGGTACTGTTCTATCATTTACTATTTGATCTAAAAGCTGAATTACCTTATCAAACATTTTCTCCTCACCTCCTTCTTCTTAATAATTTTTAAAAGTAAGAGTTAAAAATTTTTCTAATCTCAAATATCCAGTACAACATGAGCAAACCACATTTCTTTGCCATTAATAATTTTCTTTCCTATTTTCATTTCATGATATGTAACAGCTTTTATAACTACTCCACTTTCATGTTTTTCAGGATTATATTGCTCGCCTTTTAAAGAAGCTTTAATAAAAAACTCGTTTTCTGCTTTTAGCTCATGTATTTCTACGTCTTTAAAAACTAAATTTTCTGAATCATGAAGAATAATTATATTTTCAAGAAAATCGTAAAGGAGGGATTCTAAATCTTCCGATTTTATTTCTATTTCTTTTGAAATAACAGCATTAACATTTTTTATAGGCGTAATAGCATCAAAAACAACTTTTGCTGCATTTTTAAAAACTTCTTCTAAAGTCTCTCCATAAACTTCAAACTCTATATCTGCTGGATGTGGGAAAAATTTTACTTGCATAATACTAAAAATTGATTAAATATATAAAAACTCTTCTCTTTTACTACTTAATGATAATTAGATTTATAAATATGTGCTATATATAATATAATATGGAGAGGAGTAGAAAAGTTCTATTTGTTTCACATTGTATTTTAAATCAAAATGTAAAACCTAAAGGAAAAGAAGTATATCCTGGAAGTGTTAAAGAAATACTTAATTTTCTTTCTGAAGCAGATGTTGGAATAGTTCAAATTCCTTGTCCTTCTGTTGAGTTTTTCTCTGATTTTGAAAGAGAAAGAAAATCTAAAGAATATTATGATACTCCTAAATATAGAGCTCATTGCAAAAAACTTGCAAAAATTATTATAAAACAAATAGAAAACTATATACGCTCAGGTTATCGTGTGTTAGGAATTCTTGGTGTTGAACTTTCTCCTACTTGTGCTGTTTATCAAATAGAAAATGGTAATAGAATTTCTCCTGGTAAAGGTGTGCTTATAGAAGAAATAGAAAATGAAATGAGAAAAAAGAACTTTCAAGTGCCTATAATAGGATTAAATTACAACAATATTTATGCAACGTTAGAAAAACTTCAGACATTAATAAAATATGGTTAAAAACTTTTTCTTTACTCAATAACTACTATTCCATTTTTTGTGATTTTAAATGAATGGAGATCGTGAGAGTGATTTGTTCTTCGCATTTTTTTAATTTGTAATGAGCGATACATTCCTTCTCCAGTACCTATGCTGTAAAGAACTATAACTCCATCTACAACAAATTCTTCTACTCCAAATCTTGAAATACAGTGTGAACCTTCTGGAATTTCTGCTGTAAGAAGAGATGTAGCTTTTGTTGTTTTCAAAGCTTTTACTAATTTATAAAGCTGTTTTCTTATTTCAGATGGCTTTTCAAAATAAAGCCCTAAAAGAGATGTAGAATCTAAAACTACTCTTGAAATATTATGAGATTTAATTTTTTCTATTAAAGGAGAAATTATGTCTGTTAGCTCGAATGGATCTGTAAATTCTATTATAAGTTGCCCTTGTTCTATATATTTTTTAAAATCCCATCCAAATACTGAAACATCTTCAATTATATCTTCAGGTGTTTCTTCAAGTGTTATGAAAAGACAATTTTCACCTCTTTTAAGACCTTCCCATATAAATTGAGAACAAAATATTGTTTTTCCTACACCTGCTGAACCTGAAATTAGTATAGTAGAGCCTTTTACAAAACCACCTTCTATTAATTTATCTAAGCCAGGAATTCCTGAAGGTATGCGTTCTATTGTAAAATTATTCATAAAATCACTCTTAAGTAATAATCTTTAAATATTTTTTTATAATTTTTTATTAAAAGGTGTTGTAAATATGTTAGTATCAGAAAAAGTTATGGATGCTCTTAAATCAATAGGCCTTAACCTTTACGAAAGAAAAATTTGGGTTGCTTTGCTTTCAAGAGGAGTAGCTTCTGCAGGTGAGTTATCAGAAATAGCTAAAATACCAAGATCAAGAGCTTATGATGTATTAGAAAGCTTAGCTGACAAAGGTTTTGTAATAATTCAAAACTCAAAACCACTAAAATATGTAGCTATTGATCCTAAAGAAGCTTTAGAAAGAGCAAAAAAACAGATAATGAAAAAAGCTGAAGAAATGATAGCAAAAATAGATGATTTAAAAAATTCTGAAATAATTAAAGAGCTTGATAAACTTTATAAAGAAGGTATGAAAGTTATAGACCCAGGAGAGCTTACAGGCGCTATAAAGGGTAGGGATATTCTTTATCAGCAACTTGAAACAATGTTTAAGAACGCAAAGAAATACATTTCCATTTTTGCACCTCCTGAGACTATAAAAGAAATTCACAATACACATGGGCATGTATTGGAAAAGCTTTCTTCTAAAGGTGTAAATGTTAAAATACTTACAAACAAACCATTAGATGCAGAATTTTTAGAAAATCTTAAAAAGATTGGAGAAGTAAGAAAAATAACAACTTCTAAAAACACTACAGGAAGATTTTGTTTAATAGATGGAAAGCATGTAATAATATCTCTTACAGATCATACAGCACATCCGCTTCAAGATACAGCAATTTGGGCAAGTTCAGAACATGCTGCATCTGTTTTTGAGCACATGTTTGATTCTTTATGGGAAAAAGCCGAGAAGTTTTTCTAATTCTTTAAGTTCTTTTTCAGAAAATATGCATTTTTCAAAATTTATTTTTTCTGCATTTTTTAAAGCACATATTTCTATTGTTCTTTTTACAAATTGAGGAGAGCCACAAATATAAGCTTCGAAGCCTTTAAGCGAAGGAATTGTTTGTAATGTGCTTTCAACATCGCCAGTAATTTTTACATCTATGCCTTTTTCTTTTAAGAATTTAAAGAATTCAAAATAAGGATGTTGTTTTTCTCTCCAGCCATAAATAAGTAAAACATCTTTTTTATTATGTATTTCTTCTTTAACTAAAAACTCAAGCATAGCTTTTATAGGCGCTATTCCTGTGCCAACACATATAAAAACAAGATTATGTTTTGGTTTTTTGTTTATTATAAAATCTCCAAAAGGTGCATCTAAAGCAATTTTATCTCCAGGTTTCATAGAACATATTACAGGTGAGACCTTGCCATTAGGAACTTTTTTTATACAAAACTCTAAATACTCTTCAGCAGGATAATTTGCAATAGAGTAAGCTCTTCCTATGCCATTGGGCTTAAGTACAGCGAATTGGCCTGGTTCGTGATAAAATTCTTCTATTTCTGGGAAAGTTATTTTTAGTACATGTATGTCATTTTCGTATTTTTTGTTTTCTATAACTTTTCCTACATAACCCATGGAAATGTTATTGGGATAATAATTTTTAAAATTAACTAACTAAAATTCGACAATATTTTAAATTAAAGAAAATATAAATGGGGCCGCGGCGGGGATTCGAACCCCGGCTAGGGGATCCACAGTCCCCTGTGCTAACCACTACACTACCGCGGCCATGTAATAGGAAATTATGCATTTTTCTATTTAAATTTTTTGGTTTTTACTATTATTAGGGAGTGAAAATGTGCTCAAATGTGTTCATTTGTGCTTTCAAAAATTAAAATAATTTCGGAAAAAATTAAACTTATGAAAATTTTATGTTTGGGTGGATTTAGAGAAGTAGGTAGAAATGGTGTTGTTATAGATACAGGAAAAACAAGAATACTTTTAGATTACGGAATAAAAGTTGAAACTGGTGAGGTTCCACTTAAAGCAAAAAATATCGATGCAGTTCTCTTAAGCCATGCCCATTTAGATCACAGTGGATTGATACCATGTGTTAAAGCCGAGATTTATGCAACTGCAGCTACGCTTGAGCAAGCTCATTTGCTTCTTGAAGATTCTATAAAAGTGGCTAAGAAAAAGAATTTCCCAATAAGATTTTCGAAAAATGACATAAAAAAAATGAAAGAATTTATTGTAACATATGGACAGGAGTTTGAAATAGAAGATATAACTATAGAAGTATATGATGCTGGTCATGTGCCTGGTTCAGCAGGATTTCTTATAGAGGCTAAAAAAAGAATTTTTTATACAGGCGATTTTAAGTTATCTGAGACAAGGCTTTTAAGAGGAGCAAATTTCAAAGAGGTAAAAGATGTAGATATACTTATTACAGAAAGCACATATGCATATAAAGAGCATCCTCCAAGAGAAGTTGTTGAAGAAAAATTAATTGAAATAATAGAAGAAACTATAGCAAATGATGGAAATGTAATTCTTCCAGTTTTTGCAGTTGGTAGAGCTGCAGAAATACTTCTTGTTCTTCATGCTTACAAAATAAAATATCCAATTTATCTTGACGGTATGGCAAAGCAGGCAACTGAAATTATAACACATTATCCAGAACTTTTAAAAAATCCTAAAGAACTTAAAAAAGCTCTTGAAAGAGTTATTCCAATATATACACCAAAAGATAGAAAACTTGCTATTAGAGAACCTTCTATAATAGTTACAACAGCTGGAATGCTTTCCGGTGGCCCTGTTGTGCATTTTATCAAAAAACTTAGAAATAGAGAAGAATGCTCTTTAATTTTTACAGGATTTCAAGTACCAGGAACGCCTGGAAGAGAGTTGCTTGATACAGGAATATATTCCAATGAAAATATAAGCTTTAAAGTTAAAATGAATATTAAATATCTTGATTTTTCAGCCCATTCTTCAAGATCTGAACTATTTGAGCTTTTTGAACATTTAAATCCAGAAAAAATAATAGTAATGCATGGAGAAAATTGCGAAGAATTTGCAGCTGAGCTTAATAAAAAAGGGTATAATGCAATTGCCCCAGAAAATGGCGATGAACTAAAGGTGTAGAAAAATGAAAAAGAGTTTTTTGCTTTCAATGATATTTGGAATAGTTTTAATGATGTTTATTTTTGCATTCTTTTGGAAAGATATTATTCCAGTACTAAATAAAGCTGAGCTTGAATTTGTGATTGTTGCAATATTCTTTTATGTTTTATTTATTTTGATTTGGGCTGAAAGATGGAGAATTTTTATAGAAGGTCAAAAACCTGGAATAAAAGAAATATTTCCTGTGCTTATAGCTGGTATAGCTATAAACAATTTAACACCATTAGCAAGAATAGGCGGTGAACCTGTGAGAGCTTATATGCTAAAAATAATAGCTAAAATAAAATTTACAAAAGGTATGGCTTCTACTTTATCAGAACTTGTTGCTGAATTCCTTTCTCAGCTACTAATAGTTTTGATTTCACTACCAATTTTATTTTCACTCCAAACAGCCCCGTGGTTGCTAACATGCTTTATGTTTTTTGCTTTAATTTATCTTTTAGGTGGTTTAATGATAATAAACATTCAAGACGAGCTTAAAATAAAAAAGCTTTTTACATGGCTTTCGTTTAAATTCAGAAGATTTAGCATTATGCGTGCAAAAATATCTAAAGTTTTCTTTAGTTTTCAAAGCGCATTAAAAACAAATCTTGCAAACAAAGAAAATCTTAAAAAATCATTGATTCTTTCTTTGATAATGAAAGGTTTTGAAATATTAAAAATATATGCAATATTTCTTGCATTAAACTATGAAATCTCGCTATTAATGTGTTTTGTTATTCTTTCAGTAACTATAATAATTTCTGTTATTCCAGCAACACCAGGAAGCATGGGAATAATGGAAGGTGGGCTTATATCGTTTTTAATTATTTCAGGAATACCTCATGGAATAGCAGCTGCTTTTGTTATTATAGATCGAATAATAACCTTTTGGATTCCTACTATAGCAGGAATAATTTTAATGCATAAATATGGAATTACAGAAAAAATGCTTTCACTAGTAATTTCAAAGAGGTGATTGATATAATAGAAATAGATGGCTCTTATCTTGAAGGTGGTGGACAAATAGTAAGAACTGCTACTTCTCTTTCTGCAATTACTCAAAAACCATGTAGAATTTTTAATATTCGAGCAAATCGTCCTAATCCAGGGTTACAAGCACAGCATCTTTATGGCCTTAGAGCACTTGCTAAGCTTTGCAATGCAGAGCTAAAAGGAGATAAACTTGGAAGTAAAGAAATAGTTTTTATACCAAAAAAACTTAAAGGCGGTGAAGTAGAAGTAAAAATCCCTACCGCAGGCTCAACTGGGCTTGTTTTTCAAATACTTTCCCTCCCTTCAGCATTTTGCGAAAAAGAAGTGCATATAAAGATAACAGGTGGTGCTACATATGGAAAATTTGCACCTCCTATGGATTATATAGAATTAGTGCTTTTAAGAATTCTTGAAAAAATGGGCTATAAATGTGAAATAGAAATAAAAAAACATGGATTTTATCCTAAAGGAGGAGCACAAGTTGAAATAAATATAGAGCCTTGTAAAAAATTTTTACCTCTTGAGCTTAAGGAAAGAGGAAAATTTATAAAAATTAAAGGTATTTCTGTTGCGAGCGAATTTTTAAGAAAAAGAAAAGTTGCTGAAAGGCAAAAGCAAGCAGTAGAAAATGTTTTAGATAAAGCATGCGATATAGAAATAATATATGATAAAACGTTAAACCCTGGTTCTGGTATAACACTTGCAATAGTATGTGAAAACACTATTCTTGGAGCTAATGCTATTGGTGAAAAAGGAAAAACTGCAGAAGAAGTAGGAAAACAAGCTGCAAATGAAATTTTAACTTTGCTAAATACACAAGCATGTCTAGACGAACATGCCGCAGATCAAGTTTTACCGTTTATAGCAATAGCAGGAAAAGGAGAAATAACTGTAAGTAAAATAACAAAACACTGCTTAACAAATGCTTGGGTAATAGAAAAATTTCTTCCTATAAAGTTTGAATTTCAAGGAAACTTAGGAGAAAGTGGAAAAATTATTTGTTATGAAAGATAAAAAACCAAAATTAAATTACTCTATCTCTATTTCTTTTTCTTTTGTTTCTTCAGGCTCTGCTTTAGGTAGTCTTATTTCAAGCACTCCGTTTTCAAACTTTGCTTTTGCTTTTTCTGGAATTACTGGAACTGGTAATGGTATAACTCTTTTTACTGCTCCTAATCTTCTTTCTTGTCTGAAATAACTTTCTCCTTCTTCTTTTGTTTCTTCTTTTTTCATAGCCTCAATATGTACTGCTTCTTCTGTTGCTTTTACTTTTATTTCATCTTTGCTAAATCCTGGGAGATCTGCTCTTACTATTACTTCATCTTTTGTTTCAGCTACATCTACTGCTATACTTCTAAATGGTTGTGGAGGTAATCTTATTTCAGGAAAGCTTATATCAAAACTTCTCCAAAAATCATCAAATACTCTAAATATTTCATTTTCAAACCTTCTTATTCTATCAAATGTTTCCTCAAACCATAAAGGTGGTCTTCTCCTCCTCATGTACATCACCTCCCTTTGTTTTTAGTATATATATATATTCTAACTTTTGAGATTTATAAAGTTTACTCTTACTATTTTTATGAAACTTGAATTTGTAGCAACTTGCACACCTGGATTAGAAAAAATATCCATAAGAGAGCTTAAAGAAAAATTTGGAATAAAAGCACAAATTTTGCATAAAGGTGCTTTGATTTTTAAAGGAAGTGAAAAACATATTTATGAGCTAAATTATTTAGCAAAAACTTTACATAGAATAGTAATTCTTTTAGGAAAAGCAAAAGTAGAAAGTTTAGAAGAAATTTATAATATAACAAAAGAAATTGAATATTCTCAATTTATTCTTCCAGAACAAACTTTTGCTGTAAAAGCAAAACGATCTGGAAAGCATGAATTTACAAGCATAGATATAGCTAGTGTTGTTGGTCAAGCAATAATAGATTCTTATATGAACTCTAAGAAAAAAAGATTAAAAGTTAATCTTTCTTACCCAGATATTAGATTTCTTTGTGAGTTATGTGAAAAAAGTTTTTGGTTTGGTTTAGATACCACAGGTGAGAGTTTGCATAAAAGGTGGTATAGAAAATATAGCTTTATAACATCGCTTCGCTCTACAATAGCTTATAGCATGGCTATGCTATGTGAATTAAAACAAAACAAAAGCTTTCACGATCCTATGTGCGGAACAGGAATGATACCAATAGAAGCTTTTCATTTTCTATCACAAAAACCTAACAAGTATAGAAGCTTTGCGTTTGAAAAATTTTACTGGTTAAATTTAGAAAATTTTGAAAAATTGAAAAATTCTTACAAAGAAAACAAAGTTGAAGCATTAATTTTGGCTTCGGATAAAAACTCAAAAGTTGTAAAGTTAGCTAAGCAAAATGCTTTATTTGGAGAAGCACAGCAAATAAAATTCTTTGTAGCAGATGCCACAAAAATAAAGCTTTGCTCTCAAATTATATGCACAGATTTGCCTTATGGGATAAGGTTGAGAAAAGTCAATCTTAAAAAGCTTTATAATATGTTTTTTGAAAATCTAAAAGCTAATTCAAACTTTGAAAAGCTTGTTTTTATAACAGCAAAACGTTGCTTAAAATTTTTACCAAAACCATTTCCCTTTGAATTAAAAGAATTCTATGATTTGAATTATGGCGAGATTAAAGCAAGAATTTTTGTATGTAAAAATTAGAAAAATAATTCTTTCCTTTTCTCATAAATCTCATCTTTATCAATATATTTTTTATCTTTATATAGTTCTTCAATCATTTTAAATCCAGTAAGAATAGTAGATGCATCATATTTTCTTATAATTTTATTTATTTTTTCTTGAATTTCAAGTGTTATTCCCTTTCCAATGTCAATGAATTTTTCTATCACATTTTTATCTGAAAGATTACCAAACAATTTATCGTTCTTTAGTTCAAATTCGTTTAAATTGTTTAATTTTTCATTTTTCAAAATTTTTCTTTCAAAGAATAAAGTAGGAATAAATTCGTTGTTTTTATTTTCATAAATTATTGTTATTGACTTACCGCTACTACTATTTATTATATCCCCTCTTCTTTTTACTCCCATATTTTTTATTTTTTGTTCTATTGCTTCTTCAAGATTTTCTTCAGAACATTTGTTTAAAGAGATAGATAAAGGCATTTTAATACATATTGCTTTAGGATCATATTCTGGTAAAATAAGTCTAAAATGAGAACATATTCTATATGTGTTTTTATTTCCTTCTCCACCTTCTCCAAAAATAAAGCCTTTATCAAATTCATAAACAAAAACTCCAGAAGAATCTACAAACTTTTTTATTCTTTTATCTTCTGAATCTAAATCCTTATAAGTTATTAATAATGTGTTATTTCCGCCTGCGTATTTTTCATCTCCTTTTTTAATAACTAAAATCTCATCCTTTTCTTCGAAAAAATCTTTAAGAGCTTCTAGATTAGAAACATAACCTCTAAATCCTTCTAAATCTCCAAAAAAGGAAGAAAGTATACCTTTTTTATTTATTCCGAAAAGTGTTGCAAAACTTCTTGCAAAAAGCGAATCATATTCTTCCTTTTTGATTTTCTTTTCTATTTCTTCTGGGATTTCAGGATCTGAAACAGTTATGCTATGAAATATTACAGAATTATCTTCTTCAAATTTATTAATTAATTTTTCTATATCTTTTTCCTTAAATTTACTTTTAATTATTCTTTTTCTAAATTCATTGTTATAAAAAGATGTTTCAACAGAAAGTATATCATAATTCTCTTTACCAAAATATTTTTCAAAAGTATTTTCAAAATATTCTGGAGGTAAATCAGTTACATATGTTACTTTTTCTATACCCTGTTTTTCATAGTTTTTTGCAATATCTTTGATTATGTTTTCTTTATCTGTAAGCAAGTTAAAAGATCCGCAACCTATATTTGGCTCGTATATTCCACTCCCCTTTATTTCTCCAGAGATACCAGGATAAGAGATTATTCTTTCATGTGCCATGAAATAGTATTTTATAGAAAAATTTAAAAAATTAACGATTCACCTTATCCAATTAAGCCCTAATTTTTCTGCATATTTCCACGCTTCTTCAAGTTCTTTTTGAGAAGGATATCTTGCAATATCTTTGAAATTTTTTGCTTTATATTCAGGCCTGTATTGGGGCATTATATTTACTATAACCTTATCTCCAAAAAAACTTGCAATTTTTTCAAGCACAGGCTTTGTGCAACATTCTACATGATTAGGTAAAACTAAATGCCTTATAACCACTTCACCATTTCTAAATGCTATTTCATGATTTCTTTCTATAATTTCAATGTAATTTTTCACATCGCTTAACCTTTCTGCGCATGCATTATTTCCGTATTTCCAATCAGAAAGATAAACATCTGCTATTTCTTTTAAAATTTCCATAGTTTTTTCACTCATGTAAAAATTAGAATTCCATATTACTGGTAAAAAAGCTTTCACATGCTTTAAAGTTTGAATAATCCATGGCAAATAAGGCGTTGGCTCACCGCCTACAAAATTAATGTTTTTGCATTCTTGTGCATACAAATCTATTGCTTTTGCCAATTCCTTTGGGCTAAGTTCATGGCCATGCTCATACCATTGCGAGATTTCCCAATTCTGGCAGAAAACACAGGAAAATGTGCAACCCATGAAAAAAATTGTTAAACTTGGTATAAAGAAATATTCTTCTCCATAATGAGGGAAAATAGAAGAAATACTTAGCCCACAAGGAGCTTTGCAATATCCTTTTTCTCCTTTTAATCTATTTACCTTGCATTTTCTTTCACACAACTCGCATTTGCTAATTATTTCAAAGGACTTTTCTTCAAGTTTTTCTAAATTATTTTTCTTGAATTTTGGCTTTTCTTTTGCTTCAAGAATTTGTAAATATTTTTTGAGTACCATAAGAAAAACTAAAAAAGCGAAATATTTAAAGATATGATCTCGGTATTATTGTTATGAAAAAAACGATTTATTTTAATATTACCAATTTTATCCTTTATTTTTGATGGTAGAACTAATCCCTTGATTAATTTTTGCCATTTATGTTTTTCGCTTTTGCTCTCGTCCCATATATGCACAACTTCTATTCCTTTTTTTACGAGAACATCAGCTATATACCTACGATGACAGCGCCACCATATTAGCTCGGCACAAAGAATAGCTGTTTTTTCCTTTTCAGCAATTTTAATTAGTTTTTCTATACCTTTTTCAAACTCTTTGCTTTTCATGTAATTAGCATATCCTTCTTTTCTATACCCACCAAGTTCTTTTAACCATATATATTTTATTCCTTCATTTTCTAAAGCTTTTTCCATATGCTCTTTACAAAACCAAGGAAATTTTTTAGAACTTGGAAAATGTCGTACATCTACAATAATTTTTATTCCATAAGCTTTGAGAACTCTAACAAAATCTTCCCAGTTTCTTGTAGAATGACCAATAGTGTAAATCATAATTTAAATTTTTTCGCGAAAAAAATAAAATAATAAAAATAAGAAAAGTATATTGCCAGAGAGTTACGTTATGATGAAATTCGATGAAAAGGGAAATAAAGAAATTGATGTTCTTTTGGGTTTTCATGTATCTTCTCCTTATTTCTATAAACCAATAGAAAATCGTGAAGATATAAAAGAAATTTCAGAATATGCTTCCGGAAGAAAAAAGAGCAAAAAGCTTTAATAAGCTCTTTCAAATAGCTCTTACTTTAGGATACTCTACTGATTATCTTGCGGAAAGAGAAGCGGAAATTATAAAAGAGTATGCAAGGAATATAAGAAAACTTGATAAATGGTGGAAAGAACTTGAAAGATTTAAATATATTTTCGGAGTTCCGGAAATAAAAAAGCAAAAACAAAGATTTTTTAATACCTTAAAGAAAAAACTTAAACTATGATATTCGATATTTTAGGAATAGCTTATGATAAATCTCAAAGTTTTAGAAAAGGAGCTAAATATTTTCCAGAACTTTTTTGGGAAATTCTTCCTAAAATAGAAACTTATCAAAATGGAATAGAGCTTTCTGAAAAAGCTTTTTTTAACAACTTAGGAATAATAAAGCCTGAAAATTTTCAAGATTTAATAGATAAAGCAAGCAAAAAACTTTGTGAATGCGTAAATTTTCCTTTAATTTTGGGTGGCGAGCATACAATTACATTTGCTTGTGCAAAAACTCTAAAAGAAAGGCTGAAAATAAAAAACATTGTTATTTTAGATGCACATCCGGATTGCGAAGATTCACAAGGACATGATAGTGTTGTAAGAAAACTTTTTCCTGTTTTCAAAGAAAATATATATCTCTACGGCATACGCTGTATGTCAAAAAATGAAGAAAATTTTATCGAAAAATACAAAATAAAATTGCTTTCAGATATTTCAGAACTGGAAAATATTAATGGGAATGTTTATCTTTCTATAGATTTTGATGTTTTTGATCCAAGCATTTTACCGTTAGTAGGAAACCCTGAAGTAAATGGAATTGATGTAAGAGAATTTGAAAAGATAATAAAAATTCTTGCTCCGGAAATTGTAGCTATTGATTTTGTTGAATTTACACCTTCGGGGATTAAAGAATTGGATAAAATATATTTATATTTGGCAGTAACAATAATTTTAAAAACAATCGCAGAAATTATAAAAGCAAAAAGTTAAGTTGTTTCTTTTTCTACTTCTTCTGGTTCTTTTCTGCTTTCTATTGATGTTGGTGAGAAATGTCTTATTATTACTATATCTCCTATGCTTTGTACAAATTGATATGGCAAAATTATTCCGCGTTTTCCTCCTACAAGTTCTGAAAGATAAGATCCACGTGTTGCTTCTATTACTATTGCTCTTACTCTGAATTTTCTAAGATCTACTTGAAGATCTGCTACTTTTCCGCAAAACATTCCTTTATCTGTGAAAACATCTTTTCCAAACATTTCAGAAAATTCTTTTATCGTGATAGCCATAGTTTCACCTCACAACAAATCTTATAAAGAATTTTGTTAATAAAAAGATATATAAAGATTCATGCCTAGCCATGCTGGGGTCGCCTAGTGGTAGGGCGCTGGCCTGCTAAGCCAGTGGCCGTAAGGCCGCGCGGGTTCGAAACAAATGAGCAAGCTTTTGCTGTGCTTTCCGCAAAACTCCCGCCCCCAGCGCCAATTTTTTATAAACTACAAGAACGGAAAGGAATTCAGAATTATCTCATCTTTGAAAATAATAAACACTGAATTTATTAAATTATTCAATCTCAATCAAAT
>DQVX01000077.1 GCA_015661515.1 Nanobdellota archaeon | reverse complement strand
TAGTTGAAAAAAGTGAAATAGAAAATTATTCTGAAATAATTTTTGATGTAACATATGAAATAGATATTAGAAGCCTGAAAAATTTTTATGAGCTTACAAATTTTATAACACCCGAAGATGTAAAATGGTTTTTTGAAAAAATAAAGCATAAGCTTTCAAATATAACTTTTTATGATCTTATTACTATTAAAACATTCCTTGAAAATAAAATTACATACTATTTTGTTTACGGTGATTACTGGTATTTTCCTAATGAAACATTAACTCAAGGTTATGGTGATTGTGAAGAGTTTTCTACTACTTTAACTTCGCTTTTTGAACTTTATAAAAAAGATTATGACAGAACTTTAAACTGCTTTGCTCTTTTTGTAAACGGAAGGGAAAAATACACATATCATGTTACAACATTTTGTAAATGGATAAATAACGGCTACAAAGTTTTCGGATTTTTTGATCAAGGCGAAGTAGAGATAAGAACAAACTTTTACAAAGCAAATACCGAAGAAGAAAAGAAAAAAAGAATAAAAACACTTCTTTATAATTATCTTAAAGCATATGATCTTTCTTTCAGATCACAAAAGGTATATATAGCATTTAATGAAACTCATTACTTTGTTTTTTCAAATGAAGATGAATTTTACTCATGGGCTATAAATTTGTAAAACTAGGTGCCGAAAAATATTTAAATTCTTTCCGTAGTATTTAGAGATATGCATAAAGCAAGAATAAAATTGCTCTCAACAGATGTAAGAAAACTTGAAGAAGTATGTAGGCAAATTAAAGAAATTGCAGAAAAGCATGGCGTAGTTATTCGTGGTCCTATACCACTTCCTACAAAGAAATTAAAAGTTGTTACTATGAAAACTCCTTGTGGAGATGGAACAGGCCATGGAAATGCTACTTGGGATAGATGGGAAATGAGAATACACAAAAGATTAATAGATATAGGCGCAGATGATAGAACTTTAAGACATCTAATGCGCATTCCTATACCTGATGGAGTAAATATTTACATAGAGCTTAAGGATTAATAAGCCTTTGCAAGCCATACTATATATTTTGCTGGTTTTCCACAAACTATGCATTTCTCCCCTTCTTCAGGCTTTTCTTGATTTTCAACAGGAATACCTCTTACTTTAAGAGCTGTTTTCCTTTGTAATTCTTCAGCACATTTTTCACCGTTTTTATCAATATCACAGAAAGGAGCTTTTATAAAACCACCTTTTTTAATAAGCTCTTGTAATTCTTCAAAACTTTTTGCTCTATGAACTTTCCAGTATTTTTTGGCATTTTCTTTTATTTTCTCATCATTTATTTTTAGCTGTTTTTTAAGCTCTTCTACAATATTTTCTAAACTAACTTTAATTTTTTCTCTATCAACCCTTCTTACTATAACAGCGCTTTTGCTTTCTATATCCTTAGGACCTATTTCTATTCTTAATGGTACTCCTAAGAGCTCCCATTTATTGAATTTAAAACCAGGAGTTTCATCTTTATTATTATCAAATATCACAGAAAATCCTGCTTTAGTTAAAATATTTTCAACTTCTTTACAAGCATTTTCTACTTTTTCTTCCTTTCCCTTAAAGTAAATAGGTATTATAACAGCCTGATAAGGAGCTAATACAGAAGGTAATATTAAACCTTGATCATCGCCATGAATAGCTATAACAGCTGCCATTAATCTCCATATCCCAGGGCCAAAGCATGTTATCCAAACATATTTATCTTTCATATCTTTGTCTTTAAATGTTACATTAAATGCTTTGCTAAATTTTTGTGCTAAATCATGTGTTGTGCCTATTTGAGAAACTTTTCCATCTGGCATTATACAATCTGCTGCATAAGTAGCATGTGCTCCTGCAAATTTATCCCATTCAGGTCTTTTCAAAAGCACAAAAGGTATGAAAAGCTTTTCTTGTGCTACTTTTTTCATTGTTTCCATATCTTTTTTTATTTGCTCCATAGCATCTTCATGTGTCCGAAAAGCACAATGAGTTTCAAAAAACAAAAACTCGCGGCCTCTTAGAAAAGGTCTTGTGTGAGATTCATAGCGATAAACACATATCCTGCTCTGATATCTTTTAAAAGGTAAATCTTTCCAGCTTCTTATCCATAAAGCATACATAGAGTAAAAAGCTGTTTCTGAAGTAGGTCTTAAAGCAAATGGTTCTTCAAGCTCATTATCTCCTGCTTTAGTTATCCAAAAAACTTCAGGTGCAAAACCTTCGACATGTTCTTTTTCTTTTTCAAAAAATTTTTGAGGTATTGCAACAGGGAATAAAACTGGTTCATGGCCTTGTTTTTCAACTTCTTCTTCAAGAAGCTCATATATTTTCCTAAGTATTCGCATGCCCCATTCTCTATGAACTATAAACCCTTGCAAACCATAGCGGATATCTGCAAGATTTGCTTTAAATACAACTTGAGAAAACCATTCAGAAAAATTTTCTTCTTTTGAAACTGTAATACCTAATTCATGCTTTTCCTTTTTTTCCATGCGAAATAATATACTTTTGAGATTTTTAAATTTTCAAATATGGTGGGCCCGCCGAGATTTGAATTCCCGCAGGTTTTTGTAAAAAGCTACAAAAACCTGTCTCGGGCTGCCGGCTCCCCATGCCGGAGTCCTTTCTGGCATCGCTTTCGCTTAACGCTCCAGCGATAAAACCAGGCTAGACTACGGGCCCTCTTAAAAATAAAAAGAAAAACTTATTTTATTTTCTCTATTTGTTTTTTCAAATCTTTTAGCTGATTTTCAAGTATTTCTACAGCTTTAAGAACTATTTGCTCTGCACTAAGTCCTGAGACGCTTTCTACTTTAAATATTATTTTAGTTTCATCTCCTTTTATAACAAGATCTTTATCTACTTTCATACACTCTCCACAAAGGTCACACTCTTTTGAAACTGTTAATTTTCCATTTTCTTTTTTCAAAGCACCTTTTGGGCAGGCTTTTATAGCTTCTTCTGTTTTACTTCCTTCTTTTTCTACAACAGGATAGTATCTGTAAAATGCTTTTGCAGCTTGCCATCGAGCATTTTCTCTTCCAAATCCTAATACAGCAACTGCCTCAAGCTTAACGCTTTGACCCTCTAAAAGCTCAACAATAGGCATTTCTGGGTAAAGAGGTTTTACATTTTCATGTGTACTTTTAAGATCGCCTGCTCTTACTATACAAGGACCTTTTTTGTCTAATACAAAAACAACTTGGCATCTAGCACAGCCTTTTCCTTCACAAGAGCATTCTTCACGAAACACAAAATCCTTAGGATCAAAAACTAAAGGAATTAAAGATAGCCTATGAGCTAAAATTTCATCAAAAAGAGCTGAGCTATTTTCGTAAAAATCAACTTCTTTTATTGCTAATATTGGTATTCCTCCTATCATTGTTCTTCTCAATGCATTTACAAACTGCGGATTTACGCTATCAACAATAAATTCAATTTCTCTTTCATTTTTATTCAAAATTTCTATTTTCATATTATACCCTCCTTCCTCTTCTTCCTCCAGGTCTTCTGCACGAGTCATGTGGAATTGGAGTAACATCTTCTATTTTACCTATTTTCAACCCTGCTCTTGCAAGAGCTCTTATTGCAGGTTGAGCTCCTAAACCAGGGGATTTTTGTTTTATTCCTCCAGGAGCACGAACTTTTATATGCACTCCAGTTATACCTTTTGCAAGTGCTTCTTCTGCAGCTTTTTTAGCAGCAAGCATAGCAGGGAAAGGATCACCTTTTTCTCTATCTTTATCTGTTACCATTCCTCCAGAAACTCTTGCTATTGTTTCTGCTCCAGTTATATCTGTAATATGAACTATTGTATTATTTCTACTTGAATATATATGTGCTATTCCCCATCTAATTTTATTTTTTTTCTCACTCATTCTTTACCTCACCTTCTCCAGGATTAGGTTGTGGATTAACATTAACTTGCACAGGTGGTTGCTTTGCAAATGGGCTTTTAAAGTAATAGCCTATACTATTTTCCCATTCTCTTCTTACTAAAGCAGATGGGAATGGAAATCTTTTTCCATTAACAGCAATATGTCCGTGAACTATAAATTGTCTTGCTTGTTTAATAGTTTTTGCCAAACCTTTTCTATATACAATTGTTTGTAATCTTCTTTCTAAAATATCTTCAACAGTAAGCTTTAGCACATCTTCAAGTGTAGCATCTTTTTCTACTAATCCTAATCTATAAAGCTTGTTTAAAAGCTCTTGTTTAGCTTTTTCATCAGGCGAAGCCAAAAGATCTCTTGCTCTTCTTCTAAATTTTCTTAAAATATATTGAGCTCTCCATATTTCCTTTTTTCTTCTTAAACCATATTTTTCCATTAACTTCTTTTCATATTCAATTCTTTGTTTATCCCATCTTTTTCTTGGTCTTTCATATTTTCTTCTATGCCTTCTCATAGTTTATCACTTCTTCTTTCTTTGTACACCAACAGTTTTACCTTTTCTAAATGTAGATCTTGTTCTTTGTCCACGAACAGGTAAACCAAGCTCATGTCTTATACCGCGATAGCATCTTATTTTCTTCAAAAATTCTATATCTTGTCTTACTTGTATTTCAAGCTCGCTTGCTACTAAATGTTTTGATTTTCCATCAAAAGGATCTCTTCTTCTATTAAGCAAAAACTCTGGAATACCGTATTCAAGAGGGTTTTTAACTACATTTTCTATAAGCTCTATTTGTTCATCTGTAAGATTACCTATTCTCATATTAGGATCAAGATTAGCTGCAGCAATTATTGCAGGAGCTAAAGAATGGCTTATACCTTTTATTTTAAGCAAACCGTGTCTAAGCTTTAATTTTCCATCAATAGTAGTTTCACATATTCTTACAACTCCTCTTTCAACTTTTATCTCTTTCTTTTTTCTTTCACTAGCCTGTTTTCTTAACTCTTCAAGCATTCTCTTCTCTTCTTCTAATCTTTTCTTCTCTTCTTCTTTTTTCTCATCTCTTACTCTTGGCTTGCCTTTACCCATATCACACCACTTTTATCTCTTTTAAGTGTTCTGGTGTTGCAAAAACTTGTTTTCGCTTATTACCATCCCAAACTTCAACTATATAAGCTCTTCCTCTTTTACCTATAATTTTTCCTGTTAGCCCATGAAATCTATGGAAAGGTTGTTTTTTCGAGGAAGGATCTATTACAATAGCTACATAAGTACCTATTTTAAATTCTTTAAGATACTTTGTAACAGTAAACTTTTCTCTACGAGACTTCTTAAGCTTGCTTCTTGTTCCGGCTTTTCTTCCACGCGATTTCACTCCCATAGAATCACAGAATAATTAGCTCTCTAAAGGTTTATAAATATTTTTTCTAATATCCCTGTTAAGTGGTACGTATGCCGAAAAAGAAAATGATAATACCCCCTGCTGCAATGGTAGAGCTTATGAAAAAAGCAGGTGCTGAAAGAGTTAGCGAGCAAGCAGCTCATGCTATGGCAGAGTATCTTATAGAAATAGGTTTTGAAATAGCAAAAGAAGCTATAAAATTAGCAAACCATGCAGGAAGAAAAACAATAAAAAAAGCAGACATAGAACTTGCAAAAACAAGAGTTTAAATTTAATTTATCCTATGTAATTTGTTTTTTCTTTTTCAAACGAAGATTTTTTCATTTCCTCAGCTATTCTTTTATAATACTTTATAAGCTCTTTTGAAAGCGATGGTTTTACTTTTTCTAAAGCCTTTTCAAAATGCTTCATTTTAACTTCTTTTGCTTCTATGTTTTCTCTAAGCGCAAATAAAGCTGCTTCTCTACATAATGCTTCTAAATCTGCGCCGCTATAGTTTTCTGTTCTTTTTGCAATTTCTTTAAGATCAACATCCTTTGCAAGAGGCATGTTCTTTGTGTGCACTTTTAATATTTCATATCTTCCTTTTTCATCTGGAGGAGGTACAAAAATTAATTTGTCAAATCTTCCTGGCCTAAGCAAAGCTGGATCTAAAATATCAGGCCTATTTGTTGCTGCTATAACAACAACATCTTTAAGCTCTTCTATTCCTGACATTTCTGTAAGTAATTGTGAAACTATTCTTTCTGTTGCATGTGAATCTCCTAATAAGCCTCGGCGTGGTGCTATTGAATCTATTTCATCGAAAAATATTATACATGGTGCAACTTGCCTTGCTTTGCGGAAAATCTCGCGTATTCTTTGCTCACTTTCGCCAAACCACTTGCTTAAAATTTCTCCTGCTTTTATTGAAATAAAGTTTGCTCCACTTTCGTTTGCAAGAGCTTTAACTATATGCGTTTTTCCACAACCAGGTGGGCCATAGAGCAATATTCCTTTTGGTGGTTTTATTCCTAAGCGCTCAAAAGCATCGCGATATTTCATTGGCCATTCTACAGCTTCTTTTAATGCTTCTTTAACTTCTTCTAAATCTCCAACATCTTCCCATCTAACATTTGGTATTTCAACTAATACTTCTCGCATTGCACTTGGTTGAACAACTTTCAAAGCGTATTCAAAATCTTCTTTTGTTACTTTAAGCTTTTCTAAAATTTCTTTTGGAATAGGTTCATCTTTTTCCAATTTCCAAATATCAGGCAAAACTCTTCTTAATGCATGCATTGCAGCTTCTTTACATAATGCTGCTAAATCAGCTCCAACAAAACCATGTGTGCGCTCTGCAAGTTCTTCTAATAATGCATCTTTTATTGCATTTTCTACAGTATTCTTTACAGAAGAATCTAAGGAAGATATAAGCTCTTGAATTTCTTTCATATATTCTCTCTTTTTCTCTTCATTATCTTCTTTTTCTATTTTTTTCACAAGTTCTTTTACATCTTTTTCTATTCTTGCTACTTCTTTTGCTGTTTTAATCCAGTTTTCAGCAATTTCAATTACTTGCTCTTTTGTTTTTATTTTCTCTTGAGAAATTCTTTGAAGTATTTCTTCAAGGGCAAGATTTTTCTCTATTTTTCTTGAAAGCTCTAAGATCTGGTCTTTAATACGATCTTCTTTAATGTTTTTAAGTTTGGAAAGTATTTCGCTTGAAGCTTTTCCTAAGCGAACTAATTTTGATATAACATTGCTTATAAGCGAAGGATTAGTTATATCATATATCTCTATTGGCACAGATCTTGTATGAATTTGAAGTATTTCTTTTCTTGCATCTTTATTAGGCACTCCAATTTCTATTTCTCTATCAAACCTTCCAGGTCTTCGGAGAGCAGGATCAATAGCATTTGGCCTATTAGTAGCTGCAATAACAATTACTTTACCTCTGCTTTTAAGTCCGTCCATTAAGCTAAGAAGCTGAGCAACAACTCTTCTTTCAACTTCGCCAGATACGTCTTCTCTTTTCGGAGCTATTGCATCAATTTCATCAAAGAAAATAATAGCAGGAGCATTTTTTTCAGCTTCTTCGAAAATTTTTCTTAAATTCTCTTCACTTCCACCATACCATTTGCTCATTATTTCAGGGCCTGCTACATATATAAAATGCGCTCCTGCTTCATTAGCAACAGCTTTTGCAAGCAAAGTTTTTCCTGTTCCAGGTGGACCGTAAAGAAGTACTCCCTTAGGTGGTTCTATTCCTAAGCGTTCAAAAAGCTCTGGGTGGCGAAGAGGAAGTTCTATCATTTCTCTAACTTTTCTTATTTCTTCTTTTAAGCCACCTATATCTTCGTATGTTACAGTAGGTACTTGAACTTCTTTTACTTCTACAGCTTGAGGTAATACTTCTATTTCTGTATTTTCAGTAATTTGCACTATTCCATCTGGCTGAGTTGAAACTACAATAAGCTTTGTTTCTAATCCAAAACTTAGAAAAGCCTCAGCAAAAAATTCTTCAAAAATAGATTCTTCCCTTCTTTTAAACACAGGATTTGCCATTACTATATCGCCTTTTCTTACTGGGCGTAAATACATGTTTTGTTTTATAAGATTAGGAGAAATATGAAGCACTACTCCTTTTTCTGCAGGAGCAAAAACAACTCGCTTAGCTTCTTTTGGCTCAGCTTTTCTTACTTTAACATACTCTCCTATACTTGTTTTTGCATTTCTTCTAACTAAACCATCAATACGAATTATATTAAGCCCAACATCAGCAGGATAAGCGCGAACAGCTATTGCAGCTGTTTTTCTACCACCTTCTATTTCTATTACATCCCCTTCTCTTACACCAAGTTTTTTCATTGTTTTCATATCTATTCTTGCAATACCTCTACCATAATCTCCTCTGTTAGTAAGCTCCCCAACTTTTAGCTCAAGCTCATTTTCTTTCATATCACCACACTTATTCAATTTTTATTTCAACAAGCTTTTTTGCTTCTTTTTCATCAACAAGCACAGGATATGTTTTTACTTCAACTTTTTCTTCCCACATTTTGAAATAATTCATTAACTTATTTAAATACTTTTCAGCTATAATAAACACAGAATTATCAACCTTTATATGCGGTATTTCTTCTAAAATACCGCCTCTATAATATTCATAGCGCTTTTCTTTTTTTACTATTATTTGCTTTCTTCCATACAAGCCCCAGTAAAATCTATTTCTTTCAGAAGCCGATTTAAATTTATTTTTCTTAGTAGTAAAGCATACTAAAATAGCTGTGATTTTATTTTTCCTTTTCATAATTTGTATATATGTATATACAAATTTTTTAAAAGTTTCGCTGTGATTTTATACCACTATAATTCTTATTATTGGAACACCTTCTTTAACTTCTTGAGTTCTTACAACAATTTTATAACTGCCTGGCAAAATAACTTTAGTACTTGGAAGTAGCTGCACTACATATTTCCATACTACATTAACAATAAACTTCTTGAATAATTCATAACCAAATGTAAATATTCCATATTTTTCATGCTCTCCTTTTCTAAACATTTTTAC
>DQVX01000075.1 GCA_015661515.1 Nanobdellota archaeon | reverse complement strand
TTTGTGGGCATATTTCTGGGGTTTTGTCTGGGCAGAGGATTAGATCTTTTGGTATTGGTTGTTTTTCTTCTCTCTCTTTTTGTTGCTCTTCTTTACATTTTCCAGGTATTATTTCTAGTGAGTTACCGCAAATTATAAGCCATCCTTGTGATGTGCATTCTACTTTACAATCTGCACACTTAGCCCATTTAATAAGTTTACCTGTGCAAGAATCATACCATCCTTCGCTTCTTGTTCCTATTGCTTTACAAACAGGTTTGCATATTATCGGTTTTTCTTGCTTCACTGGTAATATTTCAGCCACAGGAGGTGTAGGTAATTTTTCAGGAACCCAACCGCGTCTGCATTTTTCTTTCAGCTCTTTTAACAATTTCTCAATCTCTTCCTCCGAAGCTCCTCTTTCTTTCATTTCTTCAAGTTTTCTTGCAAGTTCTGCACATTCTTTGGCTTTTCTCTTTGCTTTCTTAACAATTTCACAGCTTCCTACTATTTTCCAACCTTCCGGTACATCGCATGGTGTTGGAAATTCTATACACTCACCTGTTTCTGGATTAATTGCTGGTGTTATTACTTGAATGCATATTCTCTCTTCTTTTTCAGCTTTTCTTATTTCTTTAAGCTTTTTTGTTTTTGCCATTTCGCATACTCTTTTGGCTATTCTTAAACGTTCAATAGCTTTGTTAATTTCTCCTTCGTTAAGCAATTTATTTGCTATTCTTAGTTGTTCTTTACATTGCATAGGTAATTCTTCAAATATTTTTTCAAGATCTTTCTCTATTTCAGATTTAATTGCAAAAGCTCTTGTTCTAAGCTCATTTCTGCTCTTAACTTCTGAAAGTATTTCTTCTTTTATATCTTCTTCTATTAGATCTCTGCTATCCCATATAAGCATTCTTACTTCATGCTTAAGCTGATAAGCAAATTCATATGCTTTTTCATAATCTCTATTTTCTACTGCCTTAAGACATTCTTCTCTAAGCGTTTTTATAAGCTCAAATCTTGCTTTTGCTACAGAATAAAGTCCTGCGCTTTCGTTTAGTTCATGCAAAACACTTTTTGCTTTTTCGTAATTTATTTCACATTTTTCTTTAAGCTCTTCTGCTTTTTCAGAAGCAATCTCTCTGAATTTTTGTATTTCTCTTTTTTGGTATCTTTCTCTTAGTTTCATTAAATCTTTCCTGAATTTTTCTGCTATCGTTTTTGCTACAAAAGCTCTTTTTCCTGTAATGCATTCATGTTTTATACCTTGTTCTGCTAATGCATTGCATATTTTCTCTGCTAATGTTGGTCTTCCCACTACTTTTATTTCTTCTATGTTGTATCTTTCCATTATTTCTTTGAGTTTTTCTATAAGCTGTGGTATTTGGTTTTCATTCCTTATATGCAAAACAACTCCTTTAGGCGCAAAAGTTACTGTAATAATATCTTTCCATCCTCCCACTGCTGTTATTATTATTCTTTTTGCATTTACTATTGCCTGATTTTCTGCTTCTTCTAAAGTTTTTGCTTCACTTATTATAGAAATTCCTAATTCTTTTAACATTGTTTTCAAAGATTGCTCTATTTCTCCTACTAAGTAGATTTCTTTAACTCCCAGCTCTTTTAATGCTTCTTCTGTTTCTGCTGGAAGTGTATTCTTAGGCACAAGGAGAAGAGGGATTTCTTGAGTTACTGCTATATCTTTTGCCTTAGCAACAAGCTCTGCATATTTATCTATACTTCCTATTTCATCTCTTACAAGCACAGCTTTTTCGCTACCTTCTTTCCAGAAATATTTAGCTACTTCTGCAGCTGTTCCGTATCTTGTCATTCCCCATATTCTTATAACATTGTATTTTTGCGAAAGATTTGCTTCTATTTCCTCGCTCACAACTGCAGGTCCACCAATTATGTAAATTTCTTCTGGATTAGCATTTTCTATAGCACTGTAAATTTCTTCTGGAATCGTCTCTTTATTAACCCAATAAACCTCTGCTCCTATTTTGTTTGCAGCCGCACTTGCTACAAGTATGTCTGCATAGTTTAAATCTGTTGCAAGCATCACCGGAGTGGCTGTTGCTACTTGAATTACTAAAAGGCTTAAGATCGCATATATTAGCTTTTTCATGAATAAAATAGAAGAAACAAAATTAATAAACATTTATTATTTTATTATTTCTCTGATTATAGCTAGTGCGGCTTTAATTCCTTCTCCTACTGCTACGCCAATTTGCTTTTCTTTATTTGCACAGTCTCCACATGCATATATTCTAGGAATTCCTGTAAATTGATTTTTATCTGTTATTATAACCCCTTCTTCTACTCTTAAACCTAATTTTTTTGCAAGAGTTAAAGGAGATGTAGGATCAATAGCTATAAAAACTCCGTCTAAATAAAGTTTATCATTATCTTCGAATTGGATTCCTTCTAATTTATCTTTTCCGAAAAACGAGATTATTTTTTTATCTATTACTTCGAAGTTGTCTATGTGTTTTTTCATTTCTAAAGAAAGCTCTAGCATATTAGCATTGGTAAGAATATATACTTTGCTTGCATGCTTCTTAAGTTCTAAAGCTTCTTTAATAGCATAATCTTTATGGCCTATTACAGCTACTTTTTTATTTTTAAAGAAAAAGGCATCGCAAATAGCACAATAACTAATTCCTTTGCCTTCAAATAGCTCTATGTTTTTTATATTTGGTTTTTCTCTTTTTGTACCAACAGCAAGAATTATGTATTTTCCTTGATATTTTCCTTTATTTGTTTCAACTATATAGCTATCAGAGTAAGGAATTATTTCTAAAGCTTCTTCATTTTTTATTTCAGCACCAAATTTTTTTGCTTGAAAAAAACCTATTTCAAGAAGCTTTTTTCCTTCAATACTTTCTATTCCGAAATAATTTTCTATTATATGAGCTTTTTTTAAATTACTTTCTCCTTTATCTATAACTAAAACTTTAAGTTTAGCTCTAGCACAATATATAGCTGCTGTTAATCCAGCTGGGCCACCGCCTATAATTATTACATCGTACATAAGAATTATTATATCTCCTGGTGAAGATTATTGTATAATTTCCTTTTTTCTTCAAGATTTAAAGATTTTAATACAAGTATTCTTTCACTGTTTTTTAATTTTACTCCCCAGTAACCTTGATTTCTATATTCTTCATATTTCTCAATATCGCGAGAATTTATTATATCCACGATTTCTCCTATTATATCTTTTGAATAACAATCTTCTTTAACAACATATGTTTTTCCTTTAATTTCAACAATATAATATCTTGCAAAAGGTTGAATATCTCCAAGTTTTATTTCAGTAGACATAATTTAAATTTCTCTACAAAACTTTATAAGATTTTCGGATTTTAACCGCTTTGTGAGAGTTTTTAAGATTTTAAACAAATTTATTTAAAGAGCTTTAATCCTGTTTTTTGTCAAAATAAGATGTTTAACGGCTTATTTTATGTTCACATGAACATTAACTCTCACATTTTGTGAGAAAATATTACACCGTAATATGATTTTTTATGTACTATAAAGAATGTTTTATAAAAAATATTTTATGAAATATATTTTAAAAAATATGTTTTAATATTTAGTATATAGTAAAAAATATTTTAAAAAATAAAATTAAAGAAAATCAGAAAAAATATTTAGCGTTTTTTAGCTTTCAGAAATTCTAAAGTATTACGAACAAAAGCCCGCATATTGGCTTCGAATTTTTCTGGCGTGAAATAATAAATAGTCTTAAATTTTTTGCCTTCTTTTCGCTTAACAGAATCTATTATTTGGATTTCTTTTAATGGATTTACGACGTGATAAAACGTTTTTACGGGCTTTTCATAGCCTTTCCAGCGCTCTGTTTTTATACCTAAGGCTTTTGCCAACTCTAAAAGCTCCATTTGGCCTTTTTCTGCAAGTAAAAGTAGGCATTTCTTTCCTAATTCCTTAATTCTCTTACTTTTCGGATGATTTCCATAACAGTACTTTAATAGCGTTTCCATAAGAGTATTTTTATAAAACCCAAATAAAAATTTTTCGGAAAATTCACTTCAAAGAGTAGTGTTTATACAACGCACTCTATTCGTTTGACCAAGATCATTCACGAAAAATTTTTTCACGAACTTATATTTACCTTTTATAAAACCCTATTTCTTCTTCTCTAACTTCTCTTTAAAGGCTTCTTCCATTCTAATAAGCTTTTTAAGAATGCCCTCAAGCGCATGAGCTATTTCCTCGCCTTCAGGAGTAAGTTTTATGTATTTTACCCTGCCTTTTTTTTCAAATTCTACAAGCCCTATTTTTTTGAAAAATTCAAGGGTTTTTACAGTATGAGAATAAGTGCAATCTACTGCTTTTGAAACTTGCGTGGGATAATTAGCCTTTCCATTCTTAAGAACTATGAGCATTTGCACAGGTTTTTCGTGGAAAAACATCTTTCTAATAAACCCTTCTTCCACTTTTTTCTCACCAAAGAAATGCTTAGCTCTTAAGATATTTAAGTATTATTTTTATTCAAATATGTTATACTTTATATTTTTTAGATAAAATACTAAATAAAATATGTTTTATTATAGTTTTTATTCTTTATATTTTTTGTAAAAAATATTTTATAAAGTCTACATTTTTTAAAAGTGAGAGTTATTATAATGTGAGTTTGTTATAAATGTGTAATATAACAGCGTAATATAAAAATAAATAAAAAAAAATTATAAAAAATGTAAGAAACAACTACACAATATCTCGTTCAGCAACTATAACAAAATCTCCTACACTTTTAATCGCAGAAAATGGAATAAGAATTCTTCCTCTTTCATCTCTTGGTAAATTCAATTCCAAAGCATATTTTGTTGGTTCAATCAATACTATATTAAGAAGCTCCCCAGATTCTGTAACAAAAGTTATATCTCCTACTATTCCAAATTTTCTTCCTCTTTCTTCTGAAACAACAATTTTTCCTAATAATTCTCTCCCACGGACACGCTCTTCTTCCATTAAATTCACCTTTAAACTTAATTGTATAAGAGATATTTAAAATTTTAATCTTCTACATCTCTTATTCCTTGTGGAGTTATAGCAAATATTGCTTCGCCTTCAGGAAGATATGGAGAATCTATAATTCTTGCTATTCTTGTATTGGCTTTTGCTTTTCTTAAGTAAACTCTATGGGTTGAAAAATGCCCGAGTATATGCCCTCCTACTGGTGCTGTGGGGTCACCAAAAAGCACATCTGGACGTGCCATAACCTGGTTTGTGATATATACTGCTAAATTATACACATCTGCCAATCTTTGAAGCATGTGTAAGTGTCTATTAAGCTTTTGTTGTCTTTCTGCAAGCTCTCCTCTTCCTGTGTATTCAGCTCTAAAATGCGAAGTTACAGAATCTATAATCAAAAGTTTTATATTTTTCTCTTTTATAATTTCGGCTGCTTTTTCTACAAGTAGCATTTGATGATCAGAATTGTAAGCGCGTGCATAAATTATGTTTTCTAATGCTTTCTTAGGATCAAGTCCAACAGCTTCAGCCAGTTCTTTTATCCTTTCAGGTCTAAAAGTAGATTCTGTATCTATAAATAAACATGCTCCATCCAAACCACCTTGCTCAGGAGGTAGTTGGACATTAACAGCTAATTGAAAACCAACTTGTGTTTTTCCACAACCAAATCCGCCGTGAAATTCAGTTACTGCTTGTGTTTCTATTCCACCACCTAAAAGATTGTCTAAAGCTTTACTTCCAGTAGTAAGTCTAACGACTTTTTTTCTTCTTTCATAAACATCTGCAGCTGTTTCAAAACCTATATCTAAAGCTTTCCTTGCTACTTCTATAATTTTAATAGCTGTTTGCTCTCCTACAATTTCAGAAAGTTCTTTAACAGAAGCTGCTGCTATAGACATTAAATCTATAAAACCTGCATTTCTAAGTTTTTCTAATGTTTTTTCTCCTATTCCTGGAATATCTTGAAGAGAAATAATTTTCTTTTCTCCTTTTTCTGTCATGTTATAAAATAAAATAAAGAAAGTATTTAAGCTTTCTCAATAAGTCGAAGTTCTTCTAGAAGCTTTTGAGCCTCTTTTTCAGGATCAACTTCTTCAAAATCGTGTATTATTAATTCCTTTCTTTGGAACAACTCGTTTTTTCTTACTTTTCCAAAAAGTATAAGTTCTTTTCCAAGCAGTTGAGAAAGAGCTGAATCTATTGAATTTTCTTTCATTAGTTCTTCTGCAGGTTTTCCTATTAGTTTTTCTGCTATTTCTCTAAAAAATACAGCACGCATATTTCCATAGCCGTCGTCTATAATAGAGTTGAGAATAATAGTATATTCTGGTTTCACTTCTCCATGAATTTTGCAGGTACTCTCTTTTATAATAACACCACATTCTGGACAAATTTCATAAAAAATATTTGTATTAAAAACATATACTATTGCTGCCCTTATTTTATATTTATTCCCTTCTTTTACTTTGTTTATAGTTGTTTCTATGTATTGCCTTTCTATCTTAGGTAAAGTAGGGTCATCTTCTAATATTTTTATGTTCCCATAAATTCCTATTCTTAATTCTGTTTCTCCAAAAATGTTTTTTCTTGAATAAGCTCCTGTAATTTCTATTACATCTCCTTCTTTTCCGTAAAAGTCATTTATTTGTTCATCCCATAAACAAAGCTTTATTTCACCAGTATCATCTACAAGAAAAATATTTGCAACTTTTTTTCTAACTCCATCTTTTTCAAAATCTCTTACAAATATTCTTGAAACTCTTGCTTTTAAATTTATATCATTCATGCCAGGTCGAATATCTTTTACTTTAACAAATTCCTTTTTAACAAGTTCTATACCTAATTCTCTTGCTATTATATGTGCTGCTCCTTCTGGAGAAACAAGGCCGTAAAGCTCGCGTTGTTTTTCTCTTATCCTATTCTTTATCTCTTCTTCCGAAAGACCTGTTTTTTCTTTAATTTTTTCTATTATTTCTTCAAGAGACATAAGAACACCTATCTGAGTTGTTTTCTTATGGTTTTTATATCACTTGCTAAAACTGTTTTTCTATTTGCTGCTTGAGCTAAATGTAAAGCTTCTGTAGAAATCTCTGTTATTATTTCTTCCAATATTTTTCCAAACTCTTCTACTGAAGCTTTTCCTATTCTCATTCCTGTTTTTTCTAAAATTCTTCTTAAAGGAGCTAAAGGTAAATCCATAATTTATTTTTCTTAATGTTAAATTATTTAAGCTTCAACAAAATAAGCTCTTGCACGAGGAGTTAACGAATACACAAAAGCTTTTCCTCTTGCTTCTCTTTGGACATACCCTTCCATGAGCAAGCGTTTCAAAATATTGTTTACTGAACGTATAGCATGGTGATGTGTTTTATATTTTTCTACACCAAGTTTTTCAGCTATTTGGCTAGGAGTAAGCCATGGATGTTTAGAAAGTATTTCTAACACACGTCTTTGCTTTGCAGGTAGATCTTTTATTTCTGTTCTTGGTTTTGGTTCAAAAGATACTTTTATTTCTTCAAATTTTGTTTCTTTAAACTCTGAATATTGTTTTACAAATTCTCCATCTATTATTTCTATATCCTTTTTAGCTGCTTCATGAATAAGCTTATCGCATAGTTTAAGCACTTCTCTTGGAAAACCATTAGTTTTTAAATAAATTTCTTTTACAGCTTGTTCTGTAAATGGTGCTATGCTATTTCCGCCTGCCCACTGAATTCTTTTTAGAATTAGCTCATATGTTTCTTTTTCTGATAAATGGTCTAAAAATACGCGAGTAGTTATTCTTTGGTCAAAAGTTTCAAGTTTTTCTTTAATTTTATATTCAAGATTTGGTAAACCTGCAATTACTAAAATTATATTTGTTTGATCTACAAGCACACGTAGCCATTCTAAAGCATCTTTTGTTGTTTCATGAGCTTCATCAATAAGCAAAAGAAGTTTTGAGTTTTTTAATTTTGATCTCACATAATCTGGAAGAGTAAAAAGATTTGGTCTTTTTCTAAGTAATTTTTCTATAATATTTAAAGGAAATATATTTAGAAAAAGCTGTACAAATTCTTTTGGTTTTTTAGGAGGTTTAGGAATATAATAAGTTTTTAATTCTTTACTATTTTTAAAATATTCATTTATCCACAAAAGTAAAGTTGTCTTTCCTGCACCAGTTGGCCCTGAAATTAAACATATTTTTTGTTCTTCATTTACATGTGAAATAATAGCTTCTCTTTGCTCTTTATATCCTATAAAAATCTCCGGAGATACGACTAAAGTAAACGGATTTCTTCTCCATCCAAATTTCACAAAATATTCATTTATTTTCACGTGAATATATAGTTAAAAAATTTATTTAAATATTACGATGTGAATATTTTGTGAAAAAAATATGAAAAAATTTCTATTTCACGTGAATTTCATGTGAAAGTAACGTGAAATTATTAGTTTGTTAAAATTGCTTTTAATTTTCACGTGAAAAAATACGTGAATTTCACGTGAATAAAATTTAGCTTTTTAGTTTGTAAAGCTATGTTCATGTGAATGTTCACAAAATGTTCATATGTTCATGTGAATATTATGTGAATTAAATCATGTTCATGTGAATGTTCACGTGACATTCACAAAATGTTCACATAATGTTCATATGTTCATGTGGGAACTATGAAAAGCATATATTAGTTAAAAATAGGGGTAAAAATCAAAGATAGAAGGTTTATAGAAAGAAATGTGAGAGTTTTATGGATTCTGGAGTTTTTAAATAACAGTGTAATATTTTTAAAAAGTGTGACATTACAGCGTAATATAAAATTTAAAAGTGTAAAGAAAATAATTTTTTCATGCCCAGATGTTTTTTAGCAATTCCTGTAAAAGCACATATAGAAAAAATTGTGAGAATACAGAAAAAGTTAAAGAAAACAAAATGTGAGTTTAAATTTGTAGAACCATATAATCTACATTTTACAATAAAGTTCTTAGGTGAGATTAACCATCAATTAGTAGAAAAAATCAAAGCTCTTTTAACGCCTGTATTTAATGATTTCAAGCCTTTTGAAATTTTTTTGAAAGGTTTAGGAGTATTTCCAAACAAAAATTTTATAAGAGTTATATGGATAGGAGTTGAAAATAAAGAAAAATTTGTATCACTTGCTAAAAAAGTGGATAATAAACTTTCTGAACTTGGTTTTGAGAAAGAAAAAGACTATGTACCACATCTTACTATAGCAAGAGTAAAACGTAAACCAGATAAAGATTTCATAAAATTAATAAATGAACTTGAAAATATTGAAATAGGAAAAATAATAGTAAATAATGTTGTGCTTTATGAATCCAAACTTTACCCAACAGGCCCTGTATATAAAGAGCTTTTTAAGTGGGAATTATGAATGATGAACTTTTACTTAAAATTTCTCTTTTTGGATCTTTACTCTTTTTAGTTCTTTCTATATATGCTTATTATTTTATCACAACGCCTATTGGCAAAATCAGTGAAAACAGCATAGGCAAAACAGTATGTGTTAAAGGAGATTTTTATTTAGAAAAAGTTGTTAAATCTTGTTTAATTGGAAAAATCCAAGATAAAACAGGTAAAATAAAAATTTTTATGTGTAATTACACTTCTGGTTTTGAAATTTTAAAAAATAATAAAAAACTTGAAAATATAAAAATTTGCGGAAAAATAAAGGTTTATAAAGGAGATTTGGAAATAATACCGATTAAAATTTATTATTCTTGAAAACTTCTCTTTATTCTTACTATTCTTATCCCTACAAATTTACCTTCTTCATTCACATATCCTATGCTTTCAACTATTCCAGAAAGTTTTTTTAAATAAAAATGCACCGTAGAAGCCGGTAATCCTGTTTCTCGAACAAGCTGTCTAAACCATATCCCTTCTGGATATTTTTTAAGCACGTCAAGAATTTTACTAACTTTTTCTCTATCTATTTTCCTTGCCATAATATAATTGAACAGTGTTCAATTATAAAAATTTATCAAGAACTCTCACATTTTTTGAGAGAATACCTTACCTTTACAGCAACACCTCTTTTGAAAAATTTTATTTCTTTATAGTTTAACAAAGCCTTACCAGTAGCTATTAATTCGTTATTTTCGTTAAATATAGCAACTTCTTCACCAGGATATATTTTATCTTTTGTAAAAGCAAACTTTGCAAGCACATTTCTTCCTTTTCTCACAAATTCTTCTGCTTCTTTTTTCACAAAAATCTTTTTTATATAATCCTTCAAAAGCTCTGCTCCAAATATATTAGGAATGAAAAATCCTGTCTCTGCAGAAATTGTGCCTATTCTTTTTCCTTCTACTTTTACAAATCTTGGTTTTCCTGTTTTTGAAAATTCTAACTCAAAGTTCTTTATACATGAGCTTGCTCCTTTACCAAATTGGTATTCAAGCAAAAGCGTAAAATATTTTTCCCAATCTACTTCTGGCTCTTTAAATTCATCAAAACTAACAAAATGTAAAAATGGGTAAGCTGGGAATAAATCTTTTGGTATATTACCAAAAATTTTAGTAGTTATAACTTCTCCATTACTTTGAATATGTTTAAGCCTTTTTTTGGCTTTTACTATTTCAGGTCTTAAAATAGTTTCTTTTCCGCTATAGAAAATACCTCTTGGTTTTGGGAAAATATCGTTTTCCATAAAAAATTTTCTATATTTTCTAAGCATAAAGATAAGGGCTTCTAAAAGTTTTGGATGAGCCCTTGCTCTAATTTGCACAAGCTCCCATAAAGAATTTTCATGAATAGCTTGTCTTATAGTTCTAAGTTCTTGCATTGTAACATAAAGATTATGAAGTGCTAAAAACTTTTCTTTTTCATGCTTAGGCATGGTTTTAACATCTTCTGGATCTGTTTTTCTACATACTTTACAACAGCAAGGAAATTCTGTAAGCTCATTTATATGCTTTGTGCCATACGGCGTAAGATATCTTCCTTCTTGAGCAGCGAGAGAATACATAGCAGAATCAAATATATCAACCCCGCAACATGAAAGTAAAGCAAATGTTATTGGATGCCCTACTCCAAAAGCATGTACCGGAACATCTGCACGCAATATAAGTTTGCAGGTTAAAATTATATCCACAAGCTCTTTATAGCGGTATTCATTCATTAACGGCACTATACCGCCTATAGCAAAAATTCTTGGAGTAAATTTATTAGCGAACATACAAGCTTTTTTTCTTAGCTCTATATGTAAGCCACCTTGAATAGGTAACACAAATTCATTAAATTTGCTTGCCTCTTCAATTCTTTTCATTGTTTCAATTAGCTTTTGTTCTGCTACATTATAACTATCTTCTGGGAGTGTAAAAACATCAACAGGTGTAATAAAATCGCTTCCTATTCTTTTCTGAAATTCAAGAATTTCTTTGTTATTTATCTCTTTTACCCCTTGGGAAAACATTTGAAAAGTGCCAGAATCTGTGTAAATAAAATTTTCCCAACCAAAAAATTTATGTAATTTTTTCTTTTCTATTTCTTCTTTGAATTTACTTCTACTTATTATATAAGCATTCGTAATTATAAGCTCTACTCCTGCTTTTTTTAGTTCCTTAATCGAAATAATCATTTTATTAGGATTTACTACTATAGCTATATTCGGTGTTTTAAGTTTTTTATTCTCATGCTCTATTTTGCATATTCTTGCTCCAGCATCTCTTGAAATAAGCTCAAAGTGCATAAAGAGTTTTTAAATTCTAAACTTTAAAAAACGTTCATGGAAGAAAAAATCCTAATACTACAGAGCGGTAAATGTGCATGGGGTAAATGCTATGCTTGTGGTTGGGGAAAAATAGATTATGGCAAACCAGATTTACATAAACTAAAAAGAAAAATAGACGAATTTTTCAGAAAAGTTTCTAATATAGATAGAGTTAAAATTTTTTGCTCTGGTTCATTTTTTGATGAAAATCAATTCCCTAAAGTAATAAGAGAGTATATTGCTAAGAAATGTAAAGAAAAAAATGTAAAAGAGCTTGTAGTAGAAAGCAGGCCTGAATTTATAAAAGAAGAAATAATAAAACCGTTAACAAAATATGTTAATCTTGTTGTAGCAATAGGTTTGGAAGCTGCCGATAATAAAATCCTTGAAAAATATCAAAAAGGTTTTTATGTTGAAGATTATATAAAAGCTTGTGAGCTTCTGAAAAAACTTGGATGTAAAATAAGGACTTATTTAATGGTTAATTTACCTTTTGTAGAAAATAACGAAGAAATTTTGGAAAAATCATTTAAAATAGCTAAAAAATATAGCGATGAGATAGTAATAATAAACACTTTTCCGCATTCAAATTCACAGCTTTTTAATTTATGGATTGAAGGAAAATGGAAACCCTTAGATAAAAAAGAATTCGAAAAATTAGTAAAACCTTATAAAAAATACAAAAATGTTGAGTTTGATTTCAATAATTTTGCTTTTGAGCCAAAGTTCCCAAAATCCATGCAAAAACCTTTAAAAGGTGTTGGAAAAGAGTTTCTTATTCATCCTTATTACGAGATATGGCAGGACTATATATGCAGATTTTATGAAAAACCAAAAGAAAAAGAATATGCTCTTTTCATTCCGTGCACATACACAAAGCCATATTATAAATCAAAGCTACATAAAGAAATTTTAAAAATAGTTCCTAAAAACTTTCATCTAATTGTTATTTCCTCACCTGGCGTTATTCCTTATGAATTTGTTGATAAATATCCTTTTAATGCTTATGACTGGCCAGAATGGGAAGAAACAGAAGAAATAAAAAAACTATACATAAAAGTTACTCAAAAAAGAATTGAAAATTATTTGAAAACACATAAATATAAAAAATACTTTGCCTTTCTTAAACCAAATAGCGAAAGCTTTATAGCTTTGAAAAAAGCATGTGAAAAACTTGGAATAAAGCTAAAACTTTGTGTTAGTAATGAAACATGGGAAAAAATTAAAGAAAGAAAAAATCCTCTTTTGAGTAATGAAGCGTTAAAAGATTTAAAGAAATGTATAGAAGAATAATTCATGGTATTAAAAAAGCTATTAATAGCATTAACATGTTTTTTAATTTCTTTAACTATTTTAAGCTATATTTCAAGCGAGATATTTTTATCCTTTACAGAAAAAAATTTTATTAAATCAATTGTGGATAAACAACTAAAAGAAAATTTGAAAAAAGAAGACGTTGAAATGATTATTAAAGCTTGTGAAATAAATCCTTCGTTTTCATTTTCTGTGCATCAAATAAACTTTTCTTGCTCTGAATTTATAGGAAAAAATTATTCAGAAATAATAAATTATCTTTCAAATAAAATAGTTAACGAGTTTTATGAAAGAGAAATTGAATGTGAAATAATAGAATGTTTACAGAGTGGAAAATTTGATGTAATATTATCTAAGCAAGGTAATATATTTTTTGAAAAGTTAAAAACATTTTCTTTCTATGCAAGTATTTTATTAGCATTGTTTCTTTTGTTTTTTACAAAAAGTTTTGTTTCATGGAGTAGAAAGCTTGGTTATAGTTTGTTATTTACAGCTCTTCCTCTTTATGCCTTTAATTTTGCTTTACCTAAAACTTTGGAAAATATAACTCCAGAAGAAATTAAAGAGTTTATTCCAATTATAATAGAAAAACTTTATTATTCTAATGAATTATTGCTTGTGCTTTCTATCTTAGGATTTTTGTTGATTATAATTTCGTATATAATAGAAGAAATTAAAAAAAGAAAAGTTAAAGCTCAAGAGCTTTAAGTACTGTTATAAATTCTGGTGCTTTGATTCTTCCTTTTATGTTCTTTCCTACGATATACCTAATCCCTGCCTGAGCACAAGCATCAACTATTTTTTGATCTATCTCGCTATCAAGTATTAAAGCATCTGCTTTTATTTCTTTTATTACAGAAAAAATTTCTTTAACAGGAACTTTTCCAAGGATATTTAAATTTTCATCAAGAAAACATGCAGCTCTTGTACCTAAAATTTCTTCAAATATTTCTTTGAATTTCTCCTTTTTTTCTCGTTCTATTTTTTTATTAACTTTGATTTCTTTTGTATTTGTATTATTATTATTTTTCATGATTTCTTGCTGATATTGATCAACCGGAACTTTATTTCGCAGTGCCTTAAATATTTCTTTTTTGCTTAATTCCTCTACTTCTTTTCCTCTTGGTGCCCTTGCTATAAAATCTATATCTGCTACTGAAAGAAGTTCTTTCAAAATTAAATCTCCTCCTCTATCTCCATCAAGAAATACTGTTGTTATTTTTCTTTTTGATAAATCTATTATAGTTTCTGGAATTGAAGTACCTTCTATAGCGATTACATTCTTTATTCCATGCTTTAAAAGATTTATGACATCTGCTCTTCCTTCTACAATTATTATTGAATCATAATTTTCTATATTAGGTCCTGATGGCAATCCATTATACTCTGTAATTTCTGCAGAGCGCACAGCTTCTTTTAATTGTTCTGAAAGTTCTTCTATTTCCATACCATAATCATAAAGCATTTGCAAAAGCTCTTTTGCTCTTTCTATAATATATTTTCTTTTCTCGCTTCTGACATCTTCTATTTTCTCTACTCTAACTTTTGCATTACAAGGACCTATTCTTTCTATAGTTTCACAACATGCTGCAATTAATGCGGTTTCTGAAGAATCTAAAGAAGAAGGTATAATTATAATACCTGAAGACTTTCCATTTTTGTTTTGGATTTTTACTTCTATTCTTCCTATTCTTCCTGTCCTTTGTAATTCACGCAAATCCATATCTGGTCCTAATAAACCTTCTGTTTGACCAAATATTGCTCCTATTACATCTGGTTTTTCAACTATCCCGTTTGCTTCGAATCTTGCGTAAATAGTATATTTTACAGTTGCCTGAGCAAGCTTCGCCATAAATCATCACCTTTTTTATTACTTTGTTAATCCCTTCAATTGTGTTCAAATTATTTTTTCTAAACAACATTCTAAGTTTATTTCTCGCATTTCTATCACTTTTTCTGAGAAAGAGCTCCAGTTTTTTTGCTAGTTCTTCACCTTTTTTATCAAAATCTGTAAGTATAATTATTTTTTCTTCTTCATATTTGCATACAGATTCATAAAGGCTTTTTTTATTTAAAATAATTATTTTTTTAAAACCTAATTTTTTCAATACAGCTTTATCTTTTTTTCCTTCTACAATTACTGGAAATGATTTAATTTCATCAAAATATTCTAGGAGCTCTTTCTCTTCATCTTTAAGCATAATTAAATTTTGTATGGTTTATTAATTTTAAATTTACCCGCCCTGTAACATCGCTTCTCATTTTATCGAAGCGACTGACCGCGGGCGGGCTATAATGATTTAGAAAGTAAGATTTTTAAAATTTTTTAATTATTCTTTCAGTATTGTAAAGACAGAAGTAGAAGTTGGAAAACGTTATTCACAATGTTTTCAGTTTCCTTGTTCATTTGGAGATGCTTCTGAACTTTTAAACATTTTCTTAAAACTAAAGAAATATTTATTTATTAGAGCTAGAATACAAATATGGAAACTTATAATTCAGAAAAATATATAAAAGAAAAAATTAATAAAATGCTAAATATTTTCATTATTTTAATTGTAATATCAGTTCTTATAACATATTTTCTCTTAGAATCTCTTAGTTTCTATCATATCCTTATTTTATCTGGGATTATCATAGCAACTACTGTAATATTTGCTAT
>DQVX01000002.1 GCA_015661515.1 Nanobdellota archaeon | reverse complement strand
GATGAATTTCGCCATATGCAAGGTGGAGAAAAAGAACCAGAAGAAGATAATCCAATGTTAGGATGGCACGGAATAAGAAGAAGTATAGTTGAAAGTGATATACTTAAATGTGAATTTAAAGCTATAAAACGTTTGCATGAGCGTGGTTTGGATAATGTTGCTATAATGTTTCCATTCATTATTTCTGTTGAAGAATTAAGAAAAGCTAAAGAAATAGCAAAAGAAGTAGGATTACCTAAAACAGTTAAATTAGGTATAATGGTAGAAACTCCTGCTGCCTCGCTTACCATAGAAGAATTTTGTAAAGAAGGTATTGATTTTGTTTCTTTTGGCACAAATGATTTAACACAATTAACCTTAGGTGTGGATAGAAACAATGAAAAGTTATCAAAAATATTTACTCCATTCCATCCTGCTGTGTTAAAGCAAATGAAATATGTAATAGATATTTGTAAAAAATATGGAGTTGAAACAAGCATATGTGGAGAAGCAGGCTCTAATCCAAAAATGGCTGAAATACTTGTTGAGTTTGGTATAGATTCTATTTCTGCAAACATAGATGCAATAGATAAAATAAGAAAAGCTGTAGCAAGAAAAGAAAAACAAATAATGCTTGAAGCTTCAAGAAAGGTTTTGAGAAAAGAATAATGTTTGCTTAAATTTAAAAATTTAATTTAGTAATATTAACTATATGATTTATCAACCTCTTTATTCGAATCCTAAAATCTTTGGAAAGCAAAACGTAGTTTATTTTGAAAAAATAAAAGAAAATAATTATTCTTCAACCCAAATAAATTTTGCACTCGAAAAAGTTTATGATTACATTTTTAAAAAATTAAATAAAGGTGAAAAAATAGATGAAGAAGAGCTTGACAAAATAATAGCTGTAACCTCTTTACAAATATTGTTTCCTGAAAAAAACATCACAGAAATAAATTATCACCAAGAGCTTGAAAAAATTTTGGAAGAGTATTTTAAAGGTAAAAAAGAAAAATTTGAAAAGTATGAAGAACTTTATCACTTAATGGCTAAAAGTATTCCGCCTATTTCCACGCCTTACGCTGGTGGTGTTTCTGAAAAAGATTTACCAGAAAAATTTGAAATTCCATTACCACCTCAACAACCTGTAAAAGGTATATCAAAGAAAAAAGCAGGTATAGCAACTGCAATTATATCTGCTGGGACTGGTATAGTTGTTGGAGAATTGTTAGGTTATGATATCAGTGGAAAAATATCAAAATTATTTTCAGAAAATAAAAACTCCTTAGAAAAATCTCCAATAATAGTAAATAATTCTGATGAAAAACTTTCCATCGGAAAAGAAGAAAAGAATTTAACGGCTTACAATTATACTGTAACTGAAAAAACCGAGAAATTTGAAGAAAAAATATATCCAATTTCTTCTGAAATCAAAAATAGATTAAAAAGTTTAATTCCAGATAACCAAACAAGAAAAGAATTTGAAAAATTTTTGCAATCTTTTCCTTCTGAATATCAAAAAATTCTTGTTGAAACTTTTGCAAAAGATGGTATTTCAGAAAAAGAGTATAAGCAAATTCTATTTTTAAAAAGTTTAGAAAAAGAAAAACAGATATGGGCTATAGAAAATAACATGTTAAAAAATTATGATTGGGATAGTGATGGAATGAGTAATTGGTTTGAAAAGTATGTATTTAAACTATCAGATCCTTTAGTTCATAACGATAGATATATTGCTATATTTATTGCACATAAAACGGGTGAAGATGATAAATTTAAAATTTATCGTCTTGGGCCAAGAGAATCTATACGTAATACCCAAGCCTATACCTCTCAAGAATTTATAGAATCTCTCTATAATTTTTTTGAGAAATGCCAAAAAATACCTAAAGAAAATGTATACATTTTTGTTGGTAAAAAAGCTACTGTTAATAACATTTCAAAAACTTTAGAAGAAATAGCTCATAAATCAAATAAAAATGATTTTGTATACATACTTCTTTGTGGCCATGGAAATGAAAAAGGAAAAATAGTGTTTTGGTCCTCAGAAAATTCGCGAAAAACATCTCTTAGCTATGGCATTATTGATAAATGGATTGATAAAATTCCTTCAAAATATAAAGCAATAATAATAGACGCCTGTGGTTCTGGGTCTGCTATAGAATTTTTAAAGGATAATGATAGAGTTATTCTGACTTCCACAGGGAAGGAAAGGGCTCGTACCATGCCATATCATCATATTCTTGTAGGATTAGCATTTAGCAATTGGTATCCAGAAGATTATCTTTCTATGAAGAAATTATATGAAGATGCTAAAGGAAATAACTCATATATGCACGAAAAAATGAGAGAATATTTAAAATTAAGAATAAATCCTCAAATTTACGATCCCCTTAATATTTCTCACTTATTTTATTTAGGTGAATTTAAAAGAAATGCTGATAAAACGGATAATTTCTTCCCAGCTTTAATTTTTGTTGATAGTAAAGATTTAGAAAAGTCTTGATATATGAAAATTTTTAAATATGATTTAAAAATATTATAATTTTATGGATAAACTGCCAAGAAGTGTATTTATTTGTGG
>DQVX01000021.1 GCA_015661515.1 Nanobdellota archaeon | reverse complement strand
AGAGAATTTCCTTGGTTTGCTCGTTTAGAGCTACGATATCGATTTCATAAACTCCGTTGCCTTTTTTCTTTGGAATTTTGCCCCATTGTTTGCCTATTTTGGTGAAAAGCGAAGAAGGGAAAAATAAAGAAAAATTTTCTTTTATAAAATATTCAAACCTTTTTCCGAAAAATGAATTTATGTTTTTAGTTAAGTATTCTATAAATCTTTTTTCCCTTCTTTTGTAAGCAGAAAGATTTTTGTAAAAAAAGGTGAACCAAAAGTCTATTAAAGGATGTGTTATAACATATAAACTTTTCTTCCCGAAAATCTGTTTTTCTACACTTACTAACTCAAAAAAATTAACTAATTCATTTAACTGTCTTGTAATGGAAGTTTGTTTTAAATTTAATGCCGAAGCTATTTCGCTTAGCGTATTATTGCCATTAGCTATTGCTTCTAAAATAGCATAATATGTTTTTTTCCTTCTTCCAAATTCCATAGCAAGTATTCTTTCAACTTCTTCTTCTAATACAGCATTTTCTTCAAGGAAAAATCTATTAATTATTTCATTAAATGATTTTCCTTCTAAATTTTCATCTTCTATTGCGACATAATATTTCGGAAAACCTGAAAAAATAAAGTAAAGTTTTAATATATCTTCGATTTTCTTTATTTTAAGCTCTCTACACATTTCTACTATGTGAATAAACGACAAAGGTTTTAGCCTTATTTCTCTTTTAATTCTCCCATAAAGTGGTGCTTTTTTTGAAAGCAATTTTTTTATTAAACCAACTAAAGAACCTGAAAAAATAAATAGCAAATTTTTTCTATTTTCATAAATATCAAAGAATTTTTGTAGCTCACCAAAAACTGTTTTATCTACTTTATAAAAGTTCTGAAACTCATCAAATACCACAACGCCTTTATATCTGTTTATCAAAATTTCTAAAAATGTTTTAAAGCTATCAATTTTAACATATTCTTCTATAATTTTTTTGGATTTCAATTCTTGTTCAAACTCTATTAAAAGTTGGTCTATGCTTTTATTCTCGTCTATAAAAAAATAAAGGAAATCTCCTTCTAAACTTTCAAGGATTAACCTTGTTTTTCCTATTCTTCTTAGCCCTGTTATGACTATAGAATACATTTTTTTTCTTGAAAGCTTTATAGCATTTTTTATTATGCTCACTTCTTTTTCTCTATTTATAAATCTCATTTTTATTCACTCACTGAATTATTCAATAACTGAATATATTTTTCAAAGATTTAAATATTTTTTACTTTTTATTCTTTAATTCTTTTTCCAAATCTTTTAAATCAAAGCAGTAAACTTTTCTGCCTTGGAATTCAGTTATTTTTTTATTAAAGCTTTTGGCAAAAATTGCAAAGTATTCTTTTCTTTGCTCGTTGTGCCATTGCACGTATTGAGATTTTTCAGCAAGATCTTTGCAAATTTTTTTAGCGTTAACTTTGCTTTGCCATTTGCACTCGCAAAAGAGAATTTCTTTAGCTTGTTCATTTAAAGCTACGATATCGATTTCCTTATCCTTGTGCCACCATTTGCCTATTTTGGTAAATAGACTTTTCCTTTTTTGCACACTCCTTTAAAGTTTTTAACTCTACAAATATAGCCATAACTATTATAGTTAAAACCCAGATTTTTTAAGCATTTTGCTTTAGGCGTGGCTTTCAAAAATTTAAATACTTTTTAACTTCTTATTTTCTCTTAGGTGATAATGTGAAAGCTGAAACAAAAGCATTTATAATAAATATTATTATAGGAATTATTGCAGGGTTTGCTTCGTGGAAAATACATGTTAGCTCTTATTCTCCTTTTGGAAGCTTGCAAGGATTCTTAGCTGGAATAGCGTTTTTTGCTTTAAGCTCATTTATAATAAAACTTTTGATAGGCCCAAAAACTTTAAAATGGATAATTAGCAACGGAGGCTGGTATTTCTTTGGTTTTTGGTTTATAGTATGGACAATATTATTTAATATATGGTAATATGGTGATAATATGCTTGAAGAAAGAATAAGCACAAGTAATATTAAATCAGGCTCTGTAGTTGTTGCAGGTTGGGTTAGGGAAATAAGAGATTTTGGAAAGCTTAAGTTTATTATTTTAGCTGATAGAGAAGGGGAAGTACAAATTACAGCAAAAGCTAATGAAGTGGAAAGTGAAATTCTTGAAATAATAGATAAATTAGGAAAGGAAGATGTAATAGTAGTTAAAGGTAATGTAAGAGAAAATGAAAAAGCTCCTGGAGGAAAAGAAATAGTTCCTGAAAAAATAGAAATTTTAAATACCTCAGAACGTGTGCTCCCATTAGAAATAAGAAGCAAAGCGAAAGCTGAGCTTTCAACAAGGTTGGATAATCGTTTTCTCGATTTACGAAAAAAAGAAGTATTAGCAATTTTCAAAATACGCTCACAAGTTGCTAATGCAATAAGAGAATTTTTCCATGAAAACGGTTTTATAGAAATACATACTCCAAAAATAGTTGCAAGTGCTACTGAAAGCGGTGCAAATGTTTTTCCTATTTTGTATTTTGAAAAAGAAGCATTTCTTGCTCAAAGCCCGCAGTTTTATAAGCAAGCATGCGTAGTAGGAGGTTTTGAAAAAGTTTTTGAAATAGCCCCTGCTTTTCGTGCTGAAAAGCATCATACTATAAGACACTTAACTGAATACACATCTGTTGATGCAGAAATAGGGTTTATAAAAAGTCATGAAGATGTTATGAAAGTAGTAGAAAATTTGATTAAATATATTTTTGAAAAGGTATTAGAGAGGTGTAAAAAGGAATTAAACATGCTAAATGTTGAGCTTTCTGTTCCTAAGTTGCCAATAAAAAGAATAACAATGAGAGAAGCATATAAGCTTTTGGAAAAAGAAGGGTATAGTGTTGAATATGGAGATGAGCTTAATACAGAAGCAGAAAAGCTTTTTGGTAAAATTGTAAAAGAAAAATTTGGCACAGATTTTGTTTTTCTTACTGAATTTCCTTGGAAGGTAAGACCTTTTTATACTTATAGAAAAGAAAACGAGCCTGAATGGACAAAATCTTTTGATCTTATTTATAAGGGTATTGAAATTGTTACTGGTGGACAGAGAGAGCATAGGTATGAAATTCTTTTATCTCAATGCAAAGAAAAAGGTGTTACTCCTGAAAAAATAGAATTTTATTTAAAAATGTTCAAATATGGAGCTCCTCCGCATGGTGGTTTTGGTTTAGGATTGGATAGATTAATAATGCTTATGCTAAATTTAAGCAATGTAAGAGAAGCTACCTTATTCCCAAGAGATCCTGAAAGATTAGAGCCATGAAATTTAGAGTTTAAAACCCTTTTTTCCTTGTAAAGGAACAAAAACAAAGTAGCCTGGATATTCAAATTTTTCTATTTTATTTTTATTTTTCTGATAAACAACCATTTTTTGTGTATAAATATCACCTACAGGAGCTACTATTCTACCTTTAATTTTTAATTGTTCTATTAAATGCTCTACACTTGGGCAAGCTGCTGTAACAATAATTTTATCAAACGGTGCTTTTTCAGGCAATCCTAAGGAGCCGTCTTTACAAATAATTTCAACATTTTTTATTCCTAATTTTGCTATATTCCGCTTTGCCATTTCTACAAGCTCTTTAATTATTTCTACTGTATAAACTTTTCCACTTTCTCCTACAATTCTTGAAAGAATTGCTGCTTGCCATCCTGAGCCAGCGCCTATTTCCAAAATTTTATCTCCTTTCTTAGGTTGTAAAAGCTCTGTCATTATAGCAACTGTGCTTGGTTGAGAAATGGTTTGACCATAGCCTATTGGTAATGGCTCATCTATATAAGCGTATTTAAGCAAATGCTCTGGTATAAATAAATGTCTTGGTGTAGAAAGAAAAGCTTGCTCTACGCTTTTGCTTTTTATATATCCAAATTTTTTAAGCATTTCAACAAGTTTTTTATTTTGTTCTTCAAAATCCATGATATTTTTTTGAAATTCAAAAATAAAAGTTTAAATTTTAGTACAAGAATATTTTTTCATGGAATTTAGAATTTTAAAAAGGAAAATAAAAAATCTAGAAATTCAAGGAGCAAAAGAAATAGCTTTAGCTAGCTTGAAATTTTTAAGAAACTATTGCAAAAAACATGGTTTTGATAGAAAATTCTTTTTGTTAGCTGATGAGCTTGAAAAACTCCGCCCCACTGCTGTTGTGCTTCATAATTGCTTGGAAATTCTGCGTAAAGAGAAAAATATTGAGAAAATCGATGAATTAATAGAAAAACTGAAAAATGCTGAGAAAAAAATTGCAGAACAAGGGATTAAAATTTTTAAGAAAAGTTCTGTAGTTATGACTTACTGCCATTCTTCAGAAGTTATTTCTCTAATAAAATATGCTTGGGAAAAAGGAAAAGTAGAAAAAGTTTATGCACCTGAAACAAGGCCAAAATTTCAAGGAGTTAAAACAGCTAAAGAACTTGCAAAATATGGGATAAACACTGTGCTTATAACTGATAATGCAAGAGGTGTTTTTATTAAAGAATGTGATATTGTAATAGTTGGAAGTGATGCTATGCGAATAGAAGGAAATGTAAATAAAATAGGTACTTTTACTCTTGCACTTTTAGCAAAGTACTTTAAAAAAGAATTTTATGTTGCTGGAAATTTGCTTAAAATAGATAAGCGTAAAGATTTTGTAATAGAACAACGCTCTGCTAAAGAAGTTGCAAATTTGAGAATTAAAAACCTTGAAATACGTAATCCTGCTTTTGATATAACTCCTTGGAAGTTTGTAACAAAAGTTATAACAGATGAAACTGTACTAAGCCCGAAAAAATTGTTAAAAAATTACTTTTAAATTTTATAGCTCTCTACTTTTATAGCAAACTCTGGATAAGCTTTTTTATAATCATCTTTTATATAAATTGTTAATTCACCTTTAATAGTAGCATAATTTGGTTTTTTATCCTTAAAAATCTCTGGATTAAGAATTTTTGCTTTTGCATATCCTTCAACTATGTATAACTCCTTACCTTCCTTGAAAATAAATCCACTAACTTCAATAGTTTTTCCAAGATTTCTCGAAGATATCTTTCTTTCCATAAATAAAGTTAGGAAGAAAAATTTTTAAACATACACCTTTTCAATTAAAAATTTTATTGCATTTTCTTGTTTTAATTTTTTTCCTTTTACTTTTATTTCTTTTTTCCAAAAAGGTGTTTTGACTACAAAAGTTTCATATTCACCGCCTTCTCCTGATATATCGCAGCCGTGTTTTTTTAAATCTTTTATAAATGCATGTACATTTTCTTGTGTTATTTTAGTTCCTATCCAATTTTCAAGCTCTTCAAAGCCATAAACTATTATGAACTCAAAACCATGCTCAATTATTTCTTTTAGAAGCCTTTCGCTGTTTTTGTGCCATAGCGGAGCGTAACTTGCTATATTAAGCTCGTGACAAATAAAATCTAATCTATGTTTTTGATATTCGCTTCTAACAGCTCCTGAAATAAGAGCTTGTATTCCTAGTTTTTCTTTTTGGACTTTAAGGTAATGCAGCATTTCTATTACTTCCTCTTCTTTTTTTCCTGAAACAAAAATTTCTTTATGCTTAACTTTGCTAAGCTTTGCTTGTAAAGAAACATGCTCTACATTTATGCTATGTAGCATATAGCTTTCTTTAATTTTAGGAATAAAAGTTATCCATTTTTTTATTTCAAAACCTTGTTGAAGCATTAGCCAAAAAGCATAAATAGAATCTTTACCTCCTGAAACTATTGCTAATGCACGCATTTTTAATCACCTTAATTGTTTAATCTAAATAAATCCTTGACTTGGTTTTCAAATTTTTTCATAATTTTTTCCTCTTGTATATTAACAAGCTTACCATTTCTTAATACAAATTTTCCTTCTACAATAACATCGCTAACACAATCTCCTGTAGCTGAGTAAACTATATTTGAAACAGGATTAAGCAAAGGTTTTAGAGAATAGTGCTCTAAATTTAAAATAGCTATATTTGCTTGTTTGCCTATTTCTATGCTTCCAGTATTTAATCCAAAAGCTTTTGCTCCATTAAGTGTTGCAAAATCTAAAACTTGCTGAGCTTTTATTTCTGCACCATTCCATCTAAACCATTTCTGTAATAAAGCTGCAAACTTCATTTCGCGAAACATATCCAAGCTATTATTTGAACATGCTCCATCAGTACCAAGGCAAATTATAGTATTTGATTCTAAATACTCACGCATAGGAAAAGCTCCGGCAGTTGCTAATTTCATGTTACTTGTTGGACAATGAACAACTTTGGATTTAGCATTTGCAATAAGCTTTATTTCATTCTTTGTCACCCAGGAAGAATGGAAAAGTATTGTGTTTTCATCTAAGAATCCTATTTTATAAAGATATTCCACAGGTCTTAATCCATGAGATTTAACGCATTCAAAAACTTCTTTTCGTGTTTCAGAAACATGTATTGTTTTAAGTAAATTTTTTTGTTTAGCAAATTCATTAACCCAGTTTAAAAGCTCTTTAGAGCATGTGTATATAGCATGAGGAGCAAGAACAGGAGTTATGTTTGGAGAATATTTTTCCATTGATTTCACAAATTTAATTGTTTCTTTTATTTCACTTTCACGTTTTTCTTCATTCCCAAAATCTACCATTCCATAACCAAGAAAAGCTTTCATACCAAGCTCGCTTACAGCTTTTGCCACTTCTTGCATTTCAAAATACATATCAACAAAACAATATGTTCCTGTTTTAATCATTTCCATGCATGCAAAAAGAGCTCCTGCATAAATATGCTTGGGTTTTAATTTACTTTCTATTTCCCTAACATCTTTAAGCCATGCCTCAAGCTCTTGATCATCTCTATAGCCTCGAAGTAACACCATAGGGCTATGAGTATGAGCATTGAACAAAGCTGGCATAACAAGTTTGTTTGAGCAGTCTATTGTTTCTAAAGCATTTTCTTTAATTGATTTTGAAATTTTAGCTATTTTCCCGTTTTCGATAAGTATATCAACATCTTTAAGTATTTTTCTTTCTTTATTTTGCGTTATTACAATTTTGCAATTTTTCAAAAGTATTGACATATTAAAAACTTTTCTGCAATTATATAAATAGTTCTTTTTCTTGGATTATTAGGATTATCTATTATAAATTCTACTTTAAAACCACTTTTCTTAAAAATTCTTCCAGTTTTTAACATTTCTTCTTCAGATTTCGGATAAAATTGAATACCTATTTTCCCACGAGGTTTTAATATGTAATAACAGCCTTTTGCTACTTTTTCTCTTTCTCTTATGCTTATCCACTGAAGTGCAGAAACAGAAATAATATAATCAAATTCTTCTTTGTGGAAATGCTTATTTAAACATCTCATATCAGCTTTCTTTACATTAAGACCTTTTTGAAGTGCATGTTTTAGCATTTCATCAAGAATATCAATTCCAATAACATTAAAACCAAGTTCTTCTAACAGCTCTGTAGAATATCCTACGCCGCATCCTAGATCAATAACTTTTGCTGGTGGTTTAGCTTGTAAAAGTTCTATTATTCGTAAAGTTAATTTTCTTTGTGTTTGGTATAGAATTTTTCTGGAACGCCAAATACTTCTTCAGGCCTCTCTATTTTTACTTTCCACCCTTTCTTCATTATTTTTTAATTT